>CAZKAI010000005.1:0-1552 GCA_964550565.1 uncultured Pirellulales bacterium | reverse complement strand
ATGAGCACCACCGCATCCTGCCTGAACGCCTCGGCCAC
The DNA here is from genome assembly GCA_964550565.1 of uncultured Pirellulales bacterium. Classification (GTDB taxonomy): domain Bacteria; phylum Planctomycetota; class Phycisphaerae; order Sedimentisphaerales; family Anaerohalosphaeraceae; genus Anaeroglomus. The sequence goes on along the minus strand of CAZKAI010000005.1, from coordinate 1,514 downwards.
CCTGCTGCTGACGGACTTCTATAAACGCTATTTCCGTAAAAACGCCACGGACAAAGAATCTATGGTTTTCCTGTATTCTTCCACCATTATCTGGGGTACCCTCGGGACCATTGTCGCCCTGCTGCTGATTCGCGTGACCAGCGCGCTGGATGCGTGGTGGACGCTGTCGGGTATCTTCGGCGGCGGGATGCTGGGCCTGTTTTTGCTGGGCTTCCTGTGCAAGCGGGCCGGCAACGCAGCGGCGGTGTTTGGCGTTGTGCTGGGCATCGTGATTATCGGCGCCCTGTCAATCTACCCGGAAAAGACCGGCAAGATTCACACGTTTTTGATTCCCGTATTTGGAACCGCAGTCATCCTGATTGGCGGAGTTATCGCGGCCGATTTCTTTAACGTAAAGACTAACAAAAACACATAAATGACCTGTTTTAATTGTAATTATATTATAAGGACTTTCTTATGAACAACATGGTTTTGCCCAAACCCCTTCGAGGTATTATTCCTCCTATGATTACTCCGCTTTTGGACCGGGACAATCTTGACGTACCCGGCCTTGAAAGGCTGGTTGAACACATCCTTGCAGGCGGCGTACACGGGCTGTTTGTCCTCGGCACCACCGGCGAGGCCCCCTCGCTGAGCTATAAACTCCGCTATGAACTGATCGAACGCGTCTGCAAGCAGATCGCCGGGCGAGTGCCGGTCCTGGTCGGGATTACCGACACCTCGCACATCGAGTCTGTCCGGATCGCCGAGTTCTCGCAAAAACAGGGTGTCAGCGCCGTTGTTCTTGCTCCGCCCTACTATTTCCCCGCCGGCCAGCCGGAACTGTTCGAATACCTCGAAAACCTGGTCCCGATGCTGCCGCTGCCGTTGTTCCTCTATAACATGCCAAGCTGCACCAAGATGATCTTTGAACCGCAGACCGTGATGAAGGCCTCCCAAATTCCGGGTATTGTCGGCCTCAAGGACAGCTCCGGCAGCATGGTCTATTTTAACACCCTGCTGTCGCTGCTGGAGGATCGCAAAGACTTCTCGCTGCTGGTTGGCCCGGAGGAACTGCTGGCCGAGACCCTCCTGATGGGCGGCCATGGCGGCATCTGCGGCGGGGCTAATATTTTCCCGAGGTTGTATGTCGATTTATATGATGCCGCGATGGCCGGCGACCTTGCCAGGACGCGAGACCTGCATAAAAAGGTCATGTGGATCAGCACCACTATTTACAGCACCGGCCGATATAACTCCAGCTTCCTTAAGGGGGTTAAAAGCGCCCTGAACCTGATGGGTATCTGCAGCGACTTTATCGAATCGCCCTTCCATTGTTTTCGGGAACAGGAAAAGGGGAAAATCAGGACATACCTGCAACAGTTTTCGTATTAATGGAGCCGTTTTTTTAGATTTGATACACCTCCTTTTGGGTGGTGAAAATGGGTTCGTTTGGTAAACAAGTAAAAAGGTAAAGGGAAAAGGGCAAAAGTGAGGAATCCGCCGGGGGCGGAGGCTGATTTACACGAAGCTGG
>CAZKAI010000004.1:60869-66902 GCA_964550565.1 uncultured Pirellulales bacterium | reverse complement strand
GTTTGGGGATTCTGGCCGGATGTTATGAAAAAGCCCCGACCGAGGTTCCCGTTTCTCCCAAACAGGCTGAATCCGCACAAATACCGACCCCGGACATGTCGCAGATCGACACCCTTGTCGAGGGTGAAATCGCACAGGGGCATTTTCCCGGCGCCGTGGTGCTGGTGGGGCAGGGTGACAGGACGCTGTATTACAAGGCCTTCGGCAATAGTGTCAGTCAGCCTTTTCAGGAGCCTATGCAGCAGGATACAGTCTTTGATATTGCTTCTCTGAGCAAGCCGGTCGGAACTGCGACGTCGGTTCTGATTCTGGCCGAACAGGGGAAAATCCATCTGGAGGATGAGGTTGGCAAGTATCTGCCTGCGTTTGCCTGCAATGGCAAGGAAAAAGTGCAGATTAAGCATCTATTGTCCCACACCTCCGGCCTGCCCGCCTATACTGATGCGGCAGCCATCAGCAGAGAATACGGCCCAGTTTGCCCGGATAAGGTGCTGGATAAAATTTGCTCCCTTAAGTTCCTGAGCGAGCCGGGGACGACATTTCGCTATAGCTGCCTCGGTTATATTACGCTGGGCAGGATTGTTGAGATTATCTCCGGACAGCCACTGGATGAATTTGCCCGTGACAATATCTTTGCACCGCTGGGGATGACCAGCACCCGTTATAATCCGCCGCCCCTGTGGCGGGAGCGGATTGCGGCCACAACGCTGCAGGGGGACGTGCTCCTGCGGGGCAATGTGCATGACCCGCTGGCAGCATTGATGGGGGGCGTATCCGGGAATGCCGGGATATTTTCGACGGCACAGGACTTGGCGGCCTTTTGCCGGATGCTGCTTAATGATGGGCAGGCCAATGGCCGCCGGATACTCCGCCATGAGTCGGTGGCATTGTTGACGACCGAACAGGCCCTGGGCCGGGCCTATGGCTTCGATGTCAGCAGTTCGTATGCCGGGATGAAAGGGGACTACCCCAATCCGAAGGCTTTCTGCCACAGCGGCTTTACCGGGACATCCATCGTCTGCGACCCGGATGCGAAGGTGTTTATCATCATCCTGACCAACCGGGTTCATCCCGATGACAAAGGCTCCGTCGGGTCGTTACGCAAAGAGATTGCCACTATCGTCGGGCGATGGGTTGCGAGGCAGTTTGAATAAGCGATATGGAAACGCCTCCATCCAAAACGATTCTTTCAAAAGCTCTGCTGGCTGAGACAATACACCTGCAAGCGGCCTGGCAGCGGCATGAGGCTTCGGTTTTAGACACGTACTTGATTCAGGATGTCGAAGACCCTCGCATCAACATCCAGAGCATTCTGTCGCGGCATTTTCTTATCCGTGAGTTATTTGGACAGCGGTACGCCCTTGTCATGGAACACGAGATATATTTTTCTCTGATTGTTAACTGGCTGTTAAGTCTATGCAGGGGTAAGTGTTCCCGAAGTGCAATCCACTGGCAATTGAACGAAATTCTGGATGACCTGCTGACGGCGAATGAGACAGGCGTTTCTGCTGCGGCACCGTCTTTTATAGCCGATGCCTTCGGCAGACTGGCGTTTCCAAACTATGTCAGCGACTTGCTGATGTGGATTCCCAGAGATGACGACGAAGAATTAATCCCGGACTATCTCCTGAACACATTTCAGCGTATCTGGGCTGAAATACTGGAATCGGAACAGGCCTCGCCGGTCAGTGTACTGGAGGCAGGGTGCGGTTCGGCCAATGACTACCGGTTTCTGGCTTATTACGGATTGAGCCGTTTTCTTCGCTATACAGGCTTCGATTTGGCTGAAAAAAACATTTCCAATGCCAAACAACGATTTCCTGATACGGATTTCAGAGTGGCGTCTGTGTTTGATATCCCTGCCGAAGACAGGACGTACGATTATTTTTTTGTACATGATCTTTTTGAACATTTATCAGAGGAAGGAATGGAGCGGGCCATCCTGGAAATAAAGCGAGTCACGGCGAAAAAAGCCTGCTTTCATTTTTTCAATATGTCCGATGCCCAGGCGGATGAAATTCGCTGGGATGACAATTATTATTGGAACCGATTGAGTTGCCAGACTATGTCGAAGCGGCTTGAATTGCTTGCCTCCCGGATTGACCACAGGCACATTGATTCCTGGCTAAACGATTCTTTTGCATATTCGCATTATCATAACAAATATGCTTATTCATGGTGTCTCAGTTATAGCCGACAGGATGCCGCGGAGATAAAAGAAAATTGGCTTGATTATTCAAATTAAAATTGGCAGAATCATCCTGTCGTGAGAAAATAACAGACGATCATTGCCAAAAGGGAAAGCTCCATGAAAGCACAAAAAAACAGATGCACGGGATTTCACGTCAATCTTTCGATTCTGCTTTTAACATGGACAGTGTGCATGATTTGTCTGCTCTGTGGCTGCGGACAGTCGGCTTTTGTCGAACCGAAGATGCTTCCGCTTGCGGGGGATTTAGGTGCCCATGATCCTGTCATTATCCGCGAAGGCGGCACTTACTATGTGTTTGTCACAGGCGGCCGGCCCGGCAGGGGCTTTACGCCTATCAAGACCTCCAAAGATATGATTACATGGAATTCGGGCGGACATGTATTTGAAAGCCTGCCGGCGTGGGCACCCGTTGAAATTCCCGGCACCAATGGTATCTGGGCCCCCGACATTTCGTATTTTAACGGCCAATACCATCTGTATTATTCCATTTCGACCTTCGGACGGAACAATTCAGCCATTGGCCATGCAACCAATAAAACACTCGATCCCCAAAGTCCGGATTATCAATGGGTTGACCATGGCATGGTGGTTCGCTCCACAGAAGGCAAGGACGATTTTAATGCTATCGATGCCAATATCGCTGTTGAAAACGAAAAATCGATCTGGCTGTGCTGGGGCAGTTTCTGGGGCGGCATCAAAATGCGGCAAATCGATCCGGCCACCGGCAGTCTTTCAACAGAGAACACGACTCTCTATTCGTTGTGTACCCGACCGCGCCTGAAAGAACACCAGACCCCGCCGGTCGAGGGCGCCGTGGAAGCCCCGTTTATTGTTCGGCATAAGGGATACTGGTATTTGTTTGTCTCGTTTGACTTCTGCTGCCGGGGGGCCAACAGCACCTATAAAGTTGCAGTGGGGCGTTCAAAGAAAATCACCGGACCCTATCTGGATAAAGAAGGTAAATCCATGGCCGATGGCGGGGGCAGTGTGATTCTCGAATCCGGCGGCGGGCAATGGTGCGGGCCGGGACACTGTGCTGTTCTCCAGGAACCGGACCAGGATTATCTCGTATTTCATGCGTATCATTCCCAGACCGGCAGACCTGAGATTAAGATTTCAACCCTCGAATGGAATGACGGCTGGCCAGTAGTTGCGAAATTGCCATGAAAGATGAATGTCACCTTGATTCATCAATAAATAGCGTGCAGCTTTAATTTTCACTTTAATAATTAAGGTATTATATACCCTGATATCGGCAAACACTCAAATCCCTGTGCCAAAGCTAAATTAAATTGACGCAGAAACGATTCCAGTATATACTATTTTCTGTAAAATTAAGTTTTGTTTCCCTAAATTTCAGCAGGAAAGTCCGAGTTGGCGCGTATTATAAAAAAACAAGACTTTTGTTGTCTGTTAATTGTGCATCTTTGTGACAATAAAAGACAATATTCTCGATGAATCAGGCCATTCCATGACCACGCTGAGTAAAACCGAGAAAATCATATCTAATCTTACGATCCTGTTTTTTTTCTTGTCTTTGGCTGGATATCTGGGATTTCATTTGTTTGGCAGCAGCCTGATTGAGCGTATCTATGAAGGACGGAGTTTGTCCTGTTTAAATCAACTCATCCAATATCAGCACAAATACGATCTGGCTCATTATCAGCAGGCCGGAACGGTAGTGTTCCATCGGCTGCTGATCGTCTTTTGGGGCAGTTACCTGGTTTTGACGGGCTTTGTCGTCATTGTGCACAGGCTTTTTCTTTCCACGAAATCGCTTGCCATAGGATGGGTCATTTTGTGGGCAATTTCGACTCAGGGGCTGGTCCATATTCTAAATCCCTTCTGGCACATCTACGCCAATCACGGATTGTTTCGGGCTGGTATTATCTACCAAATCATGAACGGCTATATTCCCCCGCGGGACCCGCTTTTTGCCGGGGAAGTAATACGTGCGCCGTGGGGGGATTTGTGGCTGGTGGCCCAGTTCTCCATGCTGTTTAACCGGAGCCCGTTTCTGATTTTTTCTATCATGAATCTATGCTGTCTTGCGATGGTATTGTACCTGGTTTATCTGATATCGCGTCTGATCATTGACAATAAAAAAGCCAATATATTATCGGCATTAACGGCTGTGTTTTCACTGAGTCCGATTGGACGATGGTTTCTTGAGCATGCACGAATATGGTTCGGGGGCTGGTCGCCGGAGATACGTTCGGTTCCTGCATTTAACAAATTTCCGGATGTATGCGGAGATCCGATAGGATTGGTTTTTTTTTGTTTATTTATTTATTCAGTGCAGATTTGTTATTGTAAACGACCAACCCTTCAGGCCTGCGCCGGCATGGTCATTTCGATTCCTTGCGTCCTCTTTTTTTATCCGCCCTTTGCTCCGGCTGTAGCGATTATCTGTGCCGGTCTCGTGACGTCGCATTTTCTTCTGTCGCGGCGCATGGGGTTGAAAAACTCGGGAAAATCCTCCCTGTTGCTGCTGGGAGCTCTTCTGGCTGGAGGCATCTGCTGCTGGCCTTATTGGAAAATGGTCAGCTCCGGAGTCGGAACAAAAATGGAATTATTCTCCGGCCCGTTTATATTGATGAATGCATTGAATGTTTTGCTGTTTATGGGCTTTACGGGTCTTCTGATCGGACTGCAATGGCAGCGCATCAGGAATCATGTTTGGAATCAGCCGTTTCTGTTGCTGTTTGGAATGTGCAGTGTGTTATTGCTGGGCTATCTTTCAATCCATATTCCCGGGGAAATCGAATACAAACTGCTTCTTCTCGCAGGATTGTGTTTTGGGATCCTGGGGGGAATCGCCTTTTATATGCTCGGTTCTCAGAAGCGATGGATTGCGGCCGGCTTATTTATTCTTTTTACCTGCCCAAGCTTGGGCCATGTGTACCGATACGGTTTTCAATACGGCACCAATCCATTCACGTATGGCTTGTATGGCGTTTCGGTCTATGAAAAAGGATGTGATGTATATGTTTCGAAGCCGGAAGAACAGCAGATGTACGACTGGATAAAGACAAACACGGCACGGGATGCCTTTTTTCTGGACACCACTTTGCATGTTCCGGTTTTTGCAAAACGATGGCTGTATATTGGACTGGACAGGCTTGACGGGCAGGGGGAGCCAGGCTATTTATTTTCGTTAAAAAAGCTTCAGATACGAAATGGGTACAGCCCCGAAACGTATGAATTCAGAACCGCGGTTGCCAGAAATTTCTATGGTTATGAAGACACGATGTCCCGTCAGGAGGTGCTTGAATGCTTGAAAAAGAACGATATATTTATAATTATTCGCGATTATAACGATTCCATGAAGATGCAGACTCAGGATCTTGTGGAGGTGTTTTGTTCCTCCGCGGGCGCGTATCGCATCTACAGGGTCCAATAACGGCAGGCCATAGTCCAGACTTTGTGAGGTTTTCCATGAGGGTAGAATCGGATCATAAGATAGAGTTCAGTGTCATCGTTACCTGCTATTATGAAGAAAAAAGCATTGATGAATTTCACAGCCGGCTGTCGGCGACTATGCAGAGCCTGGGTCGCAGCTATGAAATCATCATGATCAACGATGGGAGTACCGATGGTACGTTTGAGAAAATAAAAGCGATCTATGAAAAAGACGAAAACGTATCGACCATTATTGATTTTTATCGCAATGCAGGCCAGGCTGCTGCCGTTACAGCCGGGATTCAATATGCGCAGGGACAGCATTTTATTTTACTGGACAGTGATTTGGAGCTGGACCCTGAGGAAATCCCCCTGCTGGCTGCGGAATTCGACAAAGGGTATGATATCGTCAGCGGGTA
>CAZKAI010000004.1:23512-60769 GCA_964550565.1 uncultured Pirellulales bacterium | reverse complement strand
TCCGGCTGGACACTGACCAAGCTGTATTCTCTTCACGTGGATAATATTCTGGGTATGTCGCGAAGACCGTTTCAGATTTTGTCGCTGGTGTGCCTGTTTTTATCTGCCCTGTTTATTGGGCGGATTGTCATAAACTGGATATTCCCGTTTTCGATTCTCGAAGAAGTAACGAATGGTTTGATTTTAAATACCCTCTTTTTCAGTGTTCTTGTCTTACTGACGGTGATGACGGCAATCGGGGAGTATGTCATCCGGAATTATATTGTCTTGCAGCAGTATCCTCATTATATTGTTAAACTGATCAAACAAAGACAGAAAGGTGTATAAAAGGCCATGGGTTTCTGATGTCACAACCGTTATCTGTGGTCTGGGCCGAATAAACCATGATAAAACCATTTGAAAAGCCGATTTACGTAACCCGGCCGTTTCTGCCGAGTCTGGACGATTTCTGCGCGGGACTTAGAGAAATCTGGGACAGCCACTGGCTGACCAATAACGGTCCGGTTCTGCAGCGCTATACCCGGAAATTAATCGAGTATTTCAACTCTGAGAATATCTGTCTGTTTAATAACGGCACCCTGGCACTGCAGATAGGATTGCAGGGGATGGGTATCAGCGGGGAGGTGATTACCACACCGTTTACCTTTGTCGCCACCACCCATGCTTTGTTTTGGAATAAAATCCGTCCGGTATTTGTGGATATCGAGCCGGATTACTATACGCTGGATCCGGCCAAAGTGGAGGCCGCTATTACCCCCTGGACGACGGCGATTCTGGCCGTCCATGTTTATGGACATCCCTGTCGGCTTGAAGCCCTGGCAGATATTGCACGGCGTCATAATTTGAAGCTTCTTTATGATGCGGCCCATGCATTTGGGGTCACTGTGAATGGCCGTTCGATTGCCCATTATGGCGACATGACGATGTTCAGTTTTCATGCAACCAAGCTCTATCATTCCATTGAAGGCGGGATGCTCATCTTCAGCGATCCCGGCCTCAGGCAGATTTTTGATTATCTTAAGAATTTTGGTTTTAAGAATGAAACCGAAGTGGTTATGCCCGGAACCAATGCCAAGATGAATGAGTTTCAGGCATTGATGGGTGAGATGGTCCTTGAGCATATGCCGGCGGTATTGGCTCGCCGGCAGCGCATCTATCGGCTATATCGGCAATTTCTGTCAGGCATCCCCGGTATTGAATTACCGCCGTCGCTTCCGGCAGGGGTGGAATATAATTATGCATATATGGTGGTACAGATCAGGGAAGCGGAATTCGGAATATGTCGCGACATGCTCTACGAAGAATTAAAGACTTATAATATATTCACCCGTCGCTATTTCTATCCCCTGTTGAACGATTTTGCATGTTATCAGTCGGTGTCGGTTACAGATCCGCTGACCGTGGCTCGAAACGTGGCCTCATCGATTCTCACTTTGCCGATTTATGATGGTTTGTCTGAAGCGGATGTTGAGAGAATCTGTCAGATTATCAAATATATCCAAGCCAGACATGACCGGAAACCGTGATTGACTTGACTATATGAATCGTCGCTATGTATATTCTCCGGGGGAGCCGGCGTCACCCCAAACCAGTCAGGCAGGATCCCAGGGGCTGCACGGCCTGTTAATCCGGCAGCTTTCCGAAACGGCCGGCTCTGTCCGAGCCGATTAATCTGTCTGTGATTTATGGACGCTTCGGAGAAATCTGACGCATGGAATCCGTATCGGCTGGATAGAGTAGGGAATTATCTTGACCCTGCGGGATCTGGTTTTGTAAGATTATAGATGTTTTAAGGAGTCAATTGTGTGTTCTAATAGCCACAATGAAAAATGCCATTTTAACATATTAGTTTTTCCGGGTGGTTCCGAAATAGGACTTGAAATCCACAGAGCGTTGGCGATGTGCAAGGAAATTACGCTGTTTTCGGCCGGCCTGGACATCCCAAATCACGCTTCATTTGTATTTCGCAGGCACTTTGCAGTCCCTTCAATCCATGAACCGCATTGGATTGAAGAACTCAATAAAATTATTGACGCAAACGCGATCCACTATGTTTATCCGGCATACGACGATGTCATTGTCGCCCTGGCACAGAACATGGAACGAATTCATGCTCGTATTGTACTGCCTCCGTCTGCAACGTGCGAAATAACACGTTCAAAGTCGCAAACATACCAGTATTTCAAGGGGATACTCCCCGTTCCGGAGATCTGCCGTCCCCCCGTCCCGGACAGTGATTTTCCTATTTTTGCCAAACCCGACAGGGGGCAGGGATCAGAAGAAACATTTTTAGTATTCAATCAGCAGCAATTAGACGTTGCCGCGGCCCGGGACAAAACCATGCTTCTCATGGAGTATCTTCCCGGCGAAGAAGTGACGGTTGATTGTTTTTCCGACAGGGAACAGGGGCTGTTGTTCTGCGGAGGGCGTCTTCGCCTGCGCACCAAATCCGGAATATCCATGGCCAGCAGGCCGGTTGAAGATCCGCTGTTTCAAACATATGCACAGGCTATTCAGGACCATCTTGAAATCTATGGAGCATGGTTTTTTCAGCTCAAGAAGGACCGAACAGGCAATTACAAACTCCTTGAAATTGCCCCGCGAATAGCGGGTACCATGGCGCTTCACCGGGTGATGGGCATTAATTTCCCACTGTTGAGTATTTATGAACAGGAACGGGTACCTGTTTCGATCCTGACCAACCCGGGGCAGGTGGAAATCGAACGCGCACTGGTCAGCCGGTTTCGGCATGACTATTCCTATTCTGCGGTTTATGTTGACCTGGATGATACGCTGGTTGTTCATGATGCCGTCAATATCGGCATCATGCGCCTCATCTATCAATGCATCAATCAGGCTGTCCCGGTCAAACTGATTACCAAGCATGCCGGGGACCTGGCGGCTGTCCTGAAACGATTCAGGCTCGCGGGGCTTTTTGATGATGTCATCCATCTCAATCCGGGAGATGAAAAATCGGATTATATCATGGAGCCCGATGCGATTCTGATTGATGACAGCTTTAGTGAACGCAAGAAAGCCAGTAAAAACAGAAGCATCAGGACGTTTGACAGCAGCATGATTGACGTTCTGATTGACGAAAGAATTTAGAAGTTAACTGGATGTATTTATGTGACGTGAATCATTTTGCTGATACAGCAGGAGACAGACATGAGCGATGCGATTGACCTGAACGCGGTCGTGGACACCTATGACATAGACAATGTTTACGAAAACTATAAAAGAGAGGAATTCCTGACAAAGCTGGAGAAGTATGTCAACCTGAGCAATTCCTCGATTCTGGAACTGGGGTCGGCGACAGGGCGGTTCACTTTAATGCTGTCGAAAATCGCCAGAGAGGTCGTGGCCGTCGATGGATCCAGTCGATTTATTGACATCGCAAAAAAGACGGTCGGCAAAGCAGAAAATGTAACCTTTTTGGAGTCTTATTTTGAAGACATCCATCTGGACAGGACATTTGAATGCCTGATCATGCATCACATCCTGGAGCATGTTTCCGATCCGAAGCTGATTCTGGCCAGGGTAAAGAAGTTTCTGGGACCCAACGGCATTATTGCTGTTTCGGTACCCAATGCTCACAGCCTGTCACGTCAATTAGCGGTCAGGATGGGATTGCTGGGCTCTTTATACGAACTGACGCCCAATGATTTGCGTCATGGTCACATGCGAGTCTATGACTGGGATATGATGCAGGAACAGATTGTTTCGGCGGGTTTTGAAATCATCGGCAGACATGGCCTCTCATTCAAGTTATTTTCAGACAAACAAAATGTGGAGATGCTGCATACAGGCATTATCGGAGAGCCGCAGATAAAAGGGCTCTGGAAGATTGGCGATGAGTATGCGAAACTGAGCGGCGCAATTATGATCGTCGCCAAAAGCAGCGGATGCGTGCCGGCAGGCAAATAAATGGATTTTGACTATGTTATAAAAAAAGTATAAATATGTCTGAATATAATATGCAGCACTCGCTTTGCTGTTAAAGTCGGTCAATAAATCAGACAGTAGGAGATATATATAATCATATATATGAGTTTTGGAAATTCATCGAAATGCACCTCATCCCTGTCACAAGGCAGGGCTTGGGGACAAATTGAGGTTTAATAAGGGATGCAATGTGTCCAATATTTAGGGTCCAATAAAAAAAATAATTTTTTTCTTGACACCGTATTTATACGGATATATAGTGAGGACAGTGAGAATATGTGAAAAGGTCGGGTGTCTGTAAATATTATAAATAAATGCAATTATTAACTCATTCTTTTTCTCCTTCCTTTTCGGCATTTCTCATAGGCCGGTGTTTGGGCCGCCAATAAAGTGGTGTTTAAGAACAGTGTGTTTTTAAGCAGTTTTGAGAAATGTAAGAAATTTTGCCGGCGCCTCCTTATAGCGTGTCCTGCGTCGGGACATACAATGGCAATTATCGTCCAAATCGCAGGAGGCGTTTGAATCTGCAGAATTTCGTAACCGAAAGGAGAAAGACATGAAAAAGAAAGGTTTCACACTGATTGAGCTGTTGGTCGTAATTGCGATCATAGCCATGTTGCTGGCCATCCTGATGCCGGCGCTGAACAAGGTCAAAAAGATCGCCCAGCGCGTCATCTGCGGCACCAACCTCAAAGGTCTTGGAAATGCCCAGATGGTGTATGCCAACGACTACGACGACGAATACGCCGTTCAGGGCGGCGGCTGGGGCGGCGGTACTCTGACATGGGCCGACACAGTTCTGGGTACGGATGCCTGGTCAAAGTCATATACAAATACAGCTCCCGCGACACGCAAGAACCTCACTGTCGGCGCCAGCTTGTATATGTTGGTGCGTGAAGCTGACGTCAGCCCCAAGAGCTTTGTTTGTCCTGCCAGCGGCGAACAGGAATTCAGCGGAAAAAATACTGGAGACAATGGAACCCCGTTTGACATTGTTGACTTGTTTGATTTTGGTCACCCCGGAGCAGGCGAAGGCCCGACAAAGTGCGTGAGCTATGCTTATCACCAGCCCTATAACGCTGCAAATGGCGCCACTGGCGGCACAGGCGGCAAGAGCACCCGTGCTGCGACAGGTGCCCGTTCGGCTTCGTTTGCGGTTATGGCCGACAGAAACCCCTGGATGGATGAGAAGCTTCAAATCGGTCAGGCTGCTGCTGAAAATTATATTGACAGAGTGACTTTGCTGGGTGCCAACACCAAGACCAGTGGTGACTGGGGCACTAATAACGAAACCCTGATGAAATGGGAAAAAGATGTAGCCAATGCCCAGGCGCATGGTCGTGAAGGTCAGAACGTGCTGTATGCCGATGGTCACTCGGCCTATGAAACGCGAACTGACGTGTCGACGAAAAATGATGGCATTTACACACGCTGGAGTCAAGACGTGCCTGGCACGGATCAAAGTGTTTGGAGAAGAGGCATGTACAGCACAACCCGTAATGAATTCTATCCCAAGGGTGCCGATGACAGCGTCCTGGTCAATGACCATGTGAGTACGCTTCAATAAGTAAAGTTACAAATTAAAAAAGCCCTGCGGGAAACCGCGGGGCTTTTTTTGTTTATGGCAATTCAAAAACAACTTGACATTGAGTTCTGCAATCAGCAGCTTAAAACCACACCTTGTATCTTACCCTTCCAGCAGGCCGTAGTCTTTGAGCATGGTGCGTAATTTAGTCTTCTGGCTGTCATCCAGCGGCACCATCGGCAGACGCAATTCATCGGAGGCCATCCCCAGCATGGCGGCAGCGGCCTTAATCGGTATCGGGTTGGTGGCCAGACTCAGCATGCTTTTGGCTAGGGGGAACAGCTTGCGATGCCATTTACGGGCCGAGACAAAATCCCCTTCAAGAATCAGGTCGGTCATGGCCTTGACATCGGCCGGGACGATATTGGCAACAACGCTGATGACACCTTTGCCGCCAACCGAGGCAATCGGAAGCGTCAGTGAGTCATCGCCGGATAAAATCGTCAAATCCGTCCGTTGGGCGATTTCCGCGGCAAAATCCAGTGACCCGGTCGCTTCTTTGATGGCGACGATATTTTCTACTTTGGACAGCCGTTCCACAATATCGATGGACAGTCCCGTACCGCCGCAGCGACCCGGGATATTGTACAGCACCAGCGGGATATCGACTTCTTCGGCGATGGCCTTGAAGTGCTGATAAAAGCCTTCCTGCGTGGGTTTATTATAATACGGGCAAACCTGCAGCGATGCGTCCGCCCCGGCCTTTTTGGCAAACTCGGTCAGCTCAATAGCCTCGGCGGTACTGTTTGAGCCGGTGCCGGCAATGACAGGAATCCGCCCGGCAACCACATCCACAACCCGCTTGATGACTTCCTTGTGTTCTTCATAGGAAAGGGTCGGGGATTCTCCGGTGGTGCCGACCGGGACGATGCCGTCCGAGCCGCTTTCGATTTGAAACTCCACCAGTTCTTCGAGGGTTTGATAGTCCACCTGTCCATCGTGAAAAGGTGTAATCAGGGCAACCAGCGCGCCGTGAAACATGGTCAATCTCCAAAATGGTTAATGATTCATATTCCCGCAGAGGGAATATACTGATCCAACTTGATATTTTCCGGTTCGTCGCGGCTAAGTACAGCAGCTTCAACCACGTGCTTCTTTTGCTCGCGGAATAATCATACCCGTTGGGTATATTTACGGATTCAATTCAATTAAGCGCCGCATCTCGGCGACGGCCTTGCGCATCCCTACGATGACCGCCCGGGAGACAATGCTGTGGCCGATATTAAACTCGCAAAGGCCTTCGATTTTTGCCACCGGGCCGATATTGCGATAGTTCAGGCCATGGCCGGCATGGACAATCAGCCCTGCGGCAACGGCGATGTCTCTGGCATCCCGCAATTCATTCAGGGCCTTCTCAATGGCCGCATCCGTCACGGCATTGGCATAATAGCCGGTATGGAATTCGACGGCATTACAGCCGGCCTCTGCAGAGGCCAGAATCTGTTTTTCAGATGGGGCGATGAATGAACTGACGAGGATGTGCTTTTTATGCATCCGTTTGACGACCTGCATGAGCCGCTTCAGATTATTCGCACATTCCAGACCGCCTTCGGTAGTCAGTTCCGCTCGATTTTCAGGGACAAGCGTTACCTGATCCGGACATACTTGCTCTGCTATCTTGACGATAGGCTCCGCCATCGACATCTCGAGATTAAACTTGCAGGCGACGGTTTCTTTGAGGATACGCACATCGCGGTCATTGATATGACGGCGGTCCTGCCGGAGATGGACGGTAATCCCGTTTGCACCGGCCAGTTCGCACTCCACCGCTGCCCAGACCGGGTCCGGCTCATCCGCCCGTCGGGCCTGACGAATCGTTGCCACATGATCGATATTAACATTTAATACAGCCATGCAAACTCCTTAAAATCCATTCTGACAGGGCATTATAGCAGGCACATTGGCTACATCAAGCATTAAAGTCATACAAAGCGGGGACAGTGCTCCTTTTTATCAGACAAGAAATATCTTAAATCTGCCCCATTTTTTTCGTGAAAACTGACTACGTATTCTCTACAATACCTTTCATGCAGAAAGTCTTTATCACAATGCGGACAGATGAGGATGTGAAGATATGAACATCGAGAAGTATTCGTTTGGGGTGGGGGACCGTTTTTGCCGACAGGGCAAAGCTCAGCTTCAGGCTATCATCCAGGCCCGGCAGGCTGGAATCGAGATCGTGCCGGTCTGGAATAAATCCTTCCGGGAGCACAGCATTATCGGTACCCATCCCGTCGATACCCGGCGGGAAGCCGACCATGCCGTGAAGTTCATGAATTGGCAGGGCGGGTATTATGTCGATGCGGACCATATTCATCTGAAAAATGTGGATGGCTTCATCGAGGCGAGCAATTTCTTCACACTCGACGTGGCCGAAGAGATCTCAAAGCCCGCCGATCCGAACGTCATTCAGCAATTTATTACCGACTGCAAGCCGTATCTGGGAGGGCTGCGTATTGCGGGTATCGACGAATCCTTTTCGATATCGGTGGACCTGCTGACGGCGATTGGCAATAAGTTTCTGTCTGCCGTTCAGCAGGCCGGTAAAATATATCAGCGTATTGCCCAGCGCAAGGGGGAAGGCCGATTTGTCACGGAAGTCTCGATGGACGAATCGGATTTGCCGCAGACGCCGGTGGAGCTTTTCTTTATCCTGAAGATGCTGGCACAGCAGAAAATTCCTGTTCAAACCATCGCCCCCAAGTTTACCGGAAGATTTAATAAAGGGGTGGATTACGTCGGAGATGCGCGGGCATTCGAAAAAGAATTCCGTGATGACATTGCGGTCATTCGATGTGCGGTCAAGGAGTTTGGACTGCCTGCGAACTTAAAGCTCAGTGTGCATTCGGGCAGCGATAAATTTTCCATTTATGCCCCGATTTACAAGGCATTGAAGGACTCCGGCGCCGGCGTCCATATCAAAACCGCCGGCACGACCTGGCTGGAAGAAGTCATCGGGCTGGCCGAAGCCGGCGGACAGGGCCTGGATATCGCCAAAGAAATTTATTCGCAGGCATTCGACCATTGCGAACAGTTGTGTGCACCGTATGCGACGGTGATTGATATCGACCCGGCACGTCTGCCCGATCCTGTCCAGGTCGAGAGCTGGGATGAACAGCAGTACACCTCCGCATTGCGCCACGATCCCGGCAATCCCGAGTATAATCCGCATTTCCGGCAATTGCTCCATGTTGGGTACAAAATTGCCGCACAGATGGGCCGGCGTTATCTGGATACGGTTGAAAAATATGAGGCGGTTGTCTCGCGGAATGTGACACAAAATCTGTTTGAGCGACATATTAAACGGATATTTTTGAATCAGTCCTGACGCGGGAATTCTCCGAAAGCAGACACATGAATCTCAATGGCTTAACGTGCCTGATTACCGGTTCGACAGGCAATCTCGGCTCAGCGATTGCACTGGCCCTGGCTGATGCGGGCTGCCATTGTATATGCCATTATCACACGAACAAACAGAAAGCCGAATCCCTTGTCAGCCGGATTACGGCACTGGGGCTCAGGGCGGCTGCTGTGCAGGCGGACTTACGGCATGCCGGCCAGATTGATTTGCTGTTTGAACAAGGCTGTACGTTTGGAGACGTCCGGGTTTTGATTAATTCCGCTGCGATGTTTATTCGCAGGCCGCTGTCGGAAATCACCGGCGACACCATCCGGGATATGCTGGCGGTCAATCTGACGGCACCGCTGATTGCCTGTCGCAATTTTGCAGCTCATCTGGATTTGAAGAATTGCTGTAAATCGGCTCAAATGCCCTGTGCCAAAATCATCAATCTGGTGGATATTGGCGGCATTCGTCCGTGGGCCGACTATGCGGAATACTGTGCCTCCAAGGCGGCCCTCATTTCCGCCACAAAGTCGTTGGCCAAAGAACTTGCCCCCGCGGCTACTGTCAATGCGGTGGCTCCGGGTATCATCCTGCCCGATGCAGCCGTAGAGTCGCAGGCGGACTTCATCCGTATGCCGGACAATCAAAAAAGACTTGCAGCGATTCCCCTGGGCCGGTTTGGGTTTGCCGCGGAAATCGTTCATACCGTGTTATTCTTACTGTCCAATGATTATATCACCGGACAGGTTATCCAGGTGGATGGCGGCAGGGTGATATAGAGAAGGAATTGTATGCGGATGACATGGGCCAATCAGATTACGATCTTACGCATCATCCTGATTATCCCGTTTGTGCTGTTTATGCTGGAAGCCAATAATGCCCGATTCGGAATGACTGCTCGCTATATCGCTCTCGGTATTTTTCTGATTATGGCGGTCAGCGATGCCGTGGATGGCTATCTTGCCCGGGTCAAAAAACAGGTGACGCACCTCGGAACGTTTCTGGATCCGCTGGCCGATAAGCTCCTGATTACCGCCGCCTGCATCATGCTGACCGTCAAACGTTCCGCTGTGCCGGGATTTCAGATGCCGATTGAACCGGTTATCCTGATTTTAGGAAAAGATATTCTGCTGTTGCTGGGATTTATTACGACCTATTTTATAACAGGCCATGTGAGAATCGTGCCGGTCTGGGCGGGGAAATTATCCACTTTTTTGCAGATTGTGATGGTTGTTTCCACACTGGTTGGGCCGGAGGTGGTCAAGATTGTCAGTCTGTGGACACACTGGGTCTGGATTTGCTGGTGGGCCACTGGCGGTATAGCAGCTCTGGCAACGATTGTTTACATTCGCCACGGTTTGCGGTATATTGAAGAGTTTGAGCAGCAAAGCCGACAAAAGAATACTACTATGAGACGATAAGAACATGACAAACGCATTTAGTGAAATACCGGAAATCCTTGAGGAACTTCGACAAGGCCGGATGATTGTATTAGTTGATGATGAAGATCGTGAAAACGAAGGCGACCTGGTTTGTGCCGCCGAGAAAACGACCCCTGAGATAGTTAATTTTATGGCTAAACAGGGACGCGGCATGATTTGCGTCCCAATGACGACGGAAAAATGTGACCGCCTGGGCTTGCACCCGCAGACCCAGGAAAACACAGCCGCCCTCGGCACCGCCTTTACAGTGACTGTCGATGCACGCGAAGGCATTACCACCGGCATCAGTGCTTTTGACCGCTCCCGGACGATTCAATTGCTTGCCAGGCCTGATGTGAAAGCCCGCGAACTGGCCCGGCCGGGACATATTTTCCCCCTGCGAGCCAAAGACGGCGGAGTGCTGGTGCGTGTGGGACAGACCGAAGGTTCCCTGGATTTGATGCAACTGGCGGGGATGGAACCTGTGGCAACGATTTGTGAAATTATGAATGACGATGGAACCATGGCCCGCGTTCCGCAGTTGATACCCTATTGCGAAAAATACAAACTGAAGATGACATCGATTGCCAGACTGGTGGAATACCGTCTTCAGCGGGAACGTATTGTCAAACGGATTCAGCAGATTACGCTGCCGACGGATTACGGTATTTTTACACTGATTGCGTATGACAGTCCCGCTGCAACCGAACCCCATCTGGCCTTATGCAAGGGTGATATCGGCAAGCTGGACGATAAGGGCAATCCGATGGTGACCGAAAAACCGATTCTGGTTCGCGTGCATTCGGAATGCATGACAGGGGATTTGTTTCATTCCCAGCGATGTGAATGCGGCACGCAGTTAATTACTGCCATGGAGATGATTGAGAAAGAAGGCATTGGGGCATTGATTTATCTGCGTCAGGAAGGACGAGGTATCGGGCTGGCCAATAAGCTCCATGCCTATAAACTCCAGGAACAGGGATTGGATACCTATGATGCCAACGTCAAGCTGGGATTTGCGCCGGATAAGCGCGATTATGGGATCGGTGCCCAGATTCTGCTGGACCTGGGACTTCGCAATATTCGCATTTTAACCAATAATCCCAAGAAGATTGACCGTTTGGCGGTGTACGGAATTAAAGTGGTCGAACAAATTCCCCTGCAGGCCAAAGCCGGCAAACATAACAGGAATTATCTCCATACCAAAAAAGTGCGATTTGGACATCTTCTGGATGAGGATTTATAATCGGCGGATCAGTCTTGCTGTCATTTACTCAAGCGGCGCTGCAGACAGGCTGTTCCAGTTCTTCAGATAGCTTTGACGCTGGTTCCAGAAGAGCCAAAGCGTCTCAAGGCGTTCCTGGCTGATATGAAATTCGGGCACTGCTGCAATGGATTCAAGAATGTCGGTTCGATTCTGGTCGAGGATGAAATAAATCAGGCGGTCTGTGGTATTGATTCTGCCATCGTTATTCAGGTCGTACCAGAAGGGATTTTGGCTTATGTTGTCCCGGCCTGCATTCCAGGCGATTGCATAGTTTTGCGGATTTTCGGCAGAGGCACTATAACGCACAATCAAACGATACTGCTGAAACATCGCATCGACCGTCCGGTAAATATGTTCCACATTATCATTTACGCTGTCGCTGACATCAAGCAATTGATTCAGGTTCGGATCCTGGGGATGAATTCCCCACAGTTCCAGGCGTAAATCCGAATCCTTGTCATAGAGCGGCTCAAACGGGTACTGATCCTGATAAACTCTGTTCCAGCACAGGGTGGCGGTGATCGCCGTGGCATTGGGATCTGTTAAAAACAAGTCGTAAACGTGTTCGGATTGGTCTGGGTTCAATAGGGTATGATACCAGCCGGCGGCTTGTACCTTGCCGGGTTGTTGTGCACCGGCCGCCAGTATATCATGGGCCTTGACTGCATCGACCATCCCGGCACCCTGAGAAAAATCCAGAGGTGAGAGAGTGTCGTCTTCCAGCGTCGGATTTCCTTTGTGCCAATAAGGCAGTTTCTGAGCAGAAGTCAGCAGAATGGCCTTGACCAGCGTGTTGGTGTCTCCGGCAAAGAACGCAACGCTGAGCGCCGGAATGGATTTGGCTTTTTGCAGCAGCAGGGCGGCAGTGCCCGCCGTGATGGGCGTCGCAAGGCTTGACCAGTCACCTTCAATGGTGTACTCGCTATCAGAATCGGCAGAAACCATCAGTCCCCGACCGGGAGCAACCAGATCCGGCTTACACCGCAAATCCGCAGTCGGACCTGTGCTGGAATAGGCCGGCTGGGGTGATGCAAATACCGACAAGCTCTTCTGGTCATTGGGGTCGACAGCCGCATTCACTACACCTACAGCGATGACGTTTGCTCCCGCAGCCGGGTAAAGAACCGGGTCGTAAGCATTCCGGCCATTCCCCGCGGCAGCAAAAACAACAATTCCTTTTTCCTCAGCCAGATTCTCGATGCCCCGAGTCCACCATGCGGGGAATATCTCCCCTAAGCTCATCGTAACAATGTCCGTCTCAATTGGATGGGCTGCGAAGATATACAGGCTTACAAATCTCCAAAATTCATATGAAGTCACCGACGCATCTGGACAGGCACCAAGATAGGTAAAATTGCCCAACTGCGGATGATAACCAAAGCCGTCATTGCCAACCAGTAAACCTGCAATTGCTGTTTCATGTGCGGATATGTCTGTAAGACCATCGGAATTGTCTTCAAAAAGCACATTTGCCCCAAACAAGGCCTGATGCCGCATATTACACCGAAAATCCCCCAGCGGCAGGCCGTCTTTATACGTCATACTCCGTCCGATTGCCGCAATTCGGATGCCGGAACCATTCAAATTTGGGTCGGCGGCAGCCAGTTTGCGAAGACCAATCGAACCCAATGCGGCCGGTTCAAGAGGGGTTTGAGCGGGGGCATCGGCAAAGCACATCGCAGCCGCCAGAAAGAGGCCTATTATGAGACTGTATGGGTTTTGTGCTCGCAATGTTCTCAATCGTATTCCTTCAAATACAGAAACCTCATTATACACAAAGCGTTAACATTATGCAATCCCCGGCTAATTCACTTTTCACCACACAGAATTATCGGATAGTTCCGACAGGGAAAACAGCGTTTTATCAGAATTTAGCAGGCCTGTATATATGGTCGTCCAGGTCGGCAAATACCTTGCTTTATTTGCTATTGGAGGTTATACTCTGGCCCGGATTAAATTTCGAATCGGACAGGCAAGACGACAATGCCGATGTATATAAATGGATTCTGTGGGTCTTGAAAATGAAAAAACTTCTCACCAAAGAACAGATTGCACAAACCCTCGATGAATTATTGACCAAAATCCTGCCGGATATACCCCAGGATGGCAATTTTGCAGTGATTGGCATTCGCAGCCGTGGAGAGGTGCTGGCCAAGCGTCTGTGCAAGGCGATTGAGGCAAAGACCGGACGTACTGTTCTGAGCGGTACGCTCGATATCACTTTATATCGGGATGACTTCAATGCACCCAAGGGGCATAATCAGCCGAAAGTACAGGCTACCGAAATCGAGTTTGATGTCAGCGATAAATTTATACTGCTGGTCGATGATGTGCTGCACACGGGGCGCTCGGTTCGCGCGGCGATGGATGCATTGACCGACCTGGGCAGGCCCAAAACCATTCGCCTGGCGGTTCTGATTGACCGAGGCCATCAGGAATTGCCGATTCGGGCGGATTATGTCGGTATTCGCACCGAGGCTCCGGCGGAACAATCCATCAAGGTCTTTCTGATGGAAAGCGACGGCATCGAGGAAGTAGTAATCAATTAACCAATGTTGCGGGAATGTATGGATACGACTTTTCAGTGGCGTCATAAGCATTTGATCGGGCTGGCCGAACTGAGCCGGCAGGAACTGGAATTTATTCTGGATACGGCCAAGGGATTTGAAGAGTTCAGCGCCCGGTCTGTCAAGAAGGCGCCGACCCTGCGGGGCAAGGTGGTGGTTAATATGTTTTTCGAAGACAGCACCCGCACGCGCAACAGCTTCACCCTGGCGGCCAACCGGCTCAGCGCGGATGTCATTGAGTTTACCAAAACCTCCAGTTCGGTAAACAAAGGCGAAACCCTGATTGATACGGCCCGGAATCTGGAAGCGATGGGAGTCGATATTGTGGTCATTCGCCACAGTGCCGGCGGGGCACCCAAGCTCCTGAGCCGCAGCATCAATGCCTGCGTGGTCAATGCCGGCGACGGCTATCACGAACACCCCACTCAGGGCCTGCTGGATGCTTATACCATTCGACAGGTCAAAGGCTCGCTGGACGGCCTGACGGTGGGGATTGTGGGCGATATTGCCCATTCACGCGTCGCCCGCAGCAATATTTATGTTTTAACCAAGCTGGGAGCCAAAGTGGTTGTTGTCGGCCCCCCGACGCTGATGCCGGGCAAAATCGATCAGCTCGGCGTGCGGGTATCGCATAATCTGGATGAGGTGATTGAGGAACTGGATGTAATCAACATGCTGCGGATTCAGTTTGAACGGCTGGGTGGCAATATGTTCCCATCCGTGCGGGAGTATTCGCATTTCTTCGGCCTGACCGTCGAACGCGTCAAGCGGGCCAAGCCGAATATTCTGGTCATGCACCCCGGGCCTATTAATCGCGGCGTGGAAATCGAATCCGAAGTTGCCGATGGTCCCAATAGCGTTATTCTGCAGCAGGTCTCCAATGGCGTTGCAGTCCGGATGGCAGTGCTGTTTCTGGTCAACCAGGCGGCGGCGCTTCAAAGTGAAAACAAATCCGGCAAGAACGAAAATCAAACTAATTCAAATTGATCCTGAATATGACGACACGAATTCTAATCAAAAACGGGCGATTGATTGATCCGGCCAACAGCGTGGATCGCGTAACGGATGTGCTTATTGAAGGAGATCGGGTATCGCATATCGGGCCGGTCAGTGCCTGTGATGCACACATTATCCAGGCTGGGGGCAAGATTATCAGCCCCGGCCTGATTGATTTGCATGTTCATTTTCGTGAACCGGGCGACGAAGAAGAAGAAACGATTGCTTCCGGCTCGGCGGCGGCAGTAGCCGGTGGTTTTACCTCGGTGGTCTGTATGCCCAATACCAGCCCTTCAATTGATGAGGCTACGGCAGTTGAGTTTGTTCACCGCATGGGACGTCAGGCTCGCAAGACCTTTATCTATGTGATGGGGGCGATTACCAAAGAACGCAAGGGGCAGGAACTGGCCGAAATCGGCCTGATGAGTCAGGCCGGGGCCATTGGATTCACCGATGACGGCAGCGGGGTACAGGATGCCTCCATCATGCTCAAGGCGATGAAATATGTCTCAATGTTCGGCCGGGTCATCTGCCAGCATTGCCAGTATAATTCGCTGGCCGGCAAGGGCGTTATGAATGCCGGCTATCAATCGACGGTCCTGGGGCTGCCGGGAATTGACCCGCTGGCGGAAGAAATGATGCTCTGGCGGGATGTCCAGTTGGTCCGTAAATGCAATTGCAAATATCACGCCCAGCATCTTTCGACGATTGGCTCGGTCAAGATTATGCGGGAAGCCAAACAGATGGGGCTTCCGGTCAGTTGTGAGGTGTCGCCACATCATCTGCTGTTAACCGAAGACATGTGTCGCGATTACGATACTAATTATAAAGTCAATCCTCCGCTGCGCACCAAAGCCGATATCGAAGCCCTCAAACAGGCGGTCAAAGAAGGCATTATCGATGCCCTTGCAACCGACCATGCCCCGCACCTGATGAGCGAAAAGGAACTGGAATTTCTGGCCGCACCGTTTGGCATTGCCAGTCTCGAATGTGCATTGCCGCTGTATATCAAGGCCCTGATCGAGCCGGGTGTGATTGACTGGTCGAAAATGCTGGCGATGATGACCTGTCGTCCTGCGGCGGTGATCGGGGTGGACAAAGGCCGGCTGGGACTTGGTGACCGGGCGGATGTCACCATTATCGACCCCGAGGCCGAATGGACGATTGATGCTAATAAATTCATTTCCAAAAGCCGCAACTGTCCTTACCACGGCTGGAAAGTCAAGGGTAAGGTCTTGAATACGATTGTGGCGGGGGAAATCCGCTAC
The DNA here is from genome assembly GCA_964550565.1 of uncultured Pirellulales bacterium. Lineage (GTDB taxonomy): Bacteria > Planctomycetota > Phycisphaerae > Sedimentisphaerales > Anaerohalosphaeraceae > Anaeroglomus. The sequence goes on along the minus strand of CAZKAI010000004.1, from coordinate 44,374 downwards.
ACCGCAGCGAGCTGATTCCATGCCGGTGCTGATTGATGGTTATAATCTCCTGCGAGCGGTGCAGAAAATGCAGGAGCAGATGGAATTTCCGGACACGGAGCTGTGTGCTGTACTGTGCGAGTATCTTCGCCGAACCGGTGAAACGGGAGTCATTGTGTTCGACGGAATTGGCCCGCCCAACAAGGCCGGGTTGATGGGCTTGGGAATCCTGCAGGTGGTGTTTTCCGGCCAGCATACCGAAGCGGATACGATCATCGAACACTACATCCAGGATAATACCGCCCCCAAACGTCTGATTGTGGTCAGCAGCGACCGGCGGATTTTATCCGCAGCCAAACGGCGAAAATGTCCGGGAGTCGGGGCCATACCCTTCTGGCTTCAGGTCTGTCAGGTGATCGAAAAACCGCTGCCTGTCAGCGAGCCCAAGGAAAAGCGCCACGGCATCGGCATCCGAGAAACCCAGCAATGGCTGGATGCCTTTGGCCTGGCCCCGAAAAAAGCTTCGGATCCCCGGCACAACATGGACCAGTCCCCCAAAAAACATAAGAAATGATAAAACGAACAAAACCTGTCAATCTTAGGTAATGAGCTGTATAGAATTTGTATCTTTTCCGGGAAGAGCATGATGACGTTATTTAAAACCGATTTTCTCGACCAGGCAGTCCGGGAATATTACCATCAGGATTATGTCCGGCTGAATGAAAATATGACGGTCGGGCAGGCCATCGGGCATCTGCAGCAATGTGATTTGAATGAGCGGATTATGTATTTGTATGCGGTGGATGGCGAAGATCGTCTTGTGGGCGTGGTGCCCATCCGGCGATTATTAGGGGGATCCCTGGAAACCCGGATTAGCGAGGTCATGATTCGTAAGCTGGTGACGGTGCCCTGTGAGGCCACAATGGAACAGGCCGGGGATGTCCTGCTCAGGCATAAACTGCTGGCGGTGCCGGCGATCACTTCAGATGGAAAGATTGCCGGGGTTGTGGATATGAACCAGTTTACTGAAGGCTCACTGGCGCTTGGGCATAAGGCGCAATTAGACAGCATGTTCCAGTTGATGGGTTTGCATCTGAGCCTGGGCCGGAAAGCATCACCCTGGCTGATGTTCAAAGAGCGATTTCCCTGGCTGCTGTGCAATGTGACCAGCGGCATTCTCTGTGCCGTCGTAACGGCACAGTATGAACTGCTGATTCAGGAAATCATGGTCCTGGCCATGTTTATGACGGTGGTGCTGGCCCTCGGTGAAAGCGTCAGCATGCAGGCGATGACCATTACCGTTCAGCGGCTTCAGTTAGGCTCGTTTTCCTGGAAGGCTGTTATGGATCCGCTGCGGCGCGAAGGGCTGGTATCGCTGATGCTGGCCGCCGGCTGCGGCTCGATCATCGGGCTGACTGCGTTCGTTTGGAAAGGCGGCGGATGGATTTCCTTTGCCATGGGATTCAGCCTGATTCTATCCATTCTTTCTGCAGGTCTGCTGGGGGTAGTGATTCCCTCGCTGATTAAAGCCTTTCGAATTGACCCCAAGGTGGCGGCCGGGCCGGTTGTGCTGGCCTGTGCGGATGTATGTACGCTGCTATTTTATTTCAATATGATGAACGTCATAGCTCATTAATATGGGAGAGACAAGGATGATAAAATCTGTTGCGGTCTTATGTGTCATGGCAGTTGTGGTTTTATTGGGCGGATGTTCAACAGATAATCAAAAGCAATCAATTTCGGTTGTCGTGGTGACTGGCGGCCACGGCTATGAAAAGCAGCCTTTTGTTCAGATGTTTGAAGAGATGGAAGGCCTGCAGTGTCAGCAAATCGAGCTAAAGGATGACAGCGAGCTGTTTGAGGATATCTCCAACTGGAATTACGATGTGATTGTGTTCTACAACATGACGCAGACGATATCTCCCAAACGCAGAGAAAACTTTCTGGCGCTGCTGAATCGCGGCGTTGGCGTCGTAGCCCTGCATCACAGCCTGGTCAGTTTCCAGGATTGGCCGGAATACAAAAAAATCATCGGTGCAAAATATTACGAAAAACAAATGCTGGAAGACGGTATTCTCCATCCGGCCAGCAGCTATCAGCATGATGTCCAGATGGCAGTGACTATTGCCGACAAAACGCATCCCGTCACAGCCGGGGTTGATAACTTTACGATTCTGGATGAAACCTATAAAGGCTATTCAGTTGAATCGGATAATCATATCCTGCTAACCACAGATGAATCGACCAGTCAGAAGGAAATAGCCTGGGCACGGCATTACCGCCAGGCCAGAATCTGCGGTATTCAGCTGGGCCACGGCCCGGACGCCTATAATCACCCCGCATACCGCAAGCTGCTGTATCAGGCAATTCAATGGACGGCCGGGCAGTAGCGTTTTTCTTTTACGATTTTTCTTTCGCGATCACCGTGACCGGAGCAATTTTTTCGAGGTCCGCCTTGATTTTTGCCGCGTCACCCACGACCACTATGGTCAATTGGTCGGTATTGATGGTCTTGTTGGTCAGCGCCAGGCATTTGGCTTCATCGGCGGCATTGACACCTGCCAGTAATTTATCATAATAGTCCTTGCCCAGTGATTCGGCTTCAATCAGCCAAAGGTCATTGGCGACCTGCTGGGGTGTTTCACGCCGACGGAGAAAACTGCCCGTAATATAGCTGCGGGACAGTTCCAGTTCTTCGGCATTAGGCCCATCTTTCTTGAGCTGATCCAGCAATTCGATGATCGACGTAATGGCCTGGCCGGCGGTTTCATTTTTTGTGAAGGTATCAACCACAAAATAGCCCGCCTCTTTCTGTGCCGCATAAGAGCCGAATGCGCCGTAGGTCAGCCCCTTCTGAACACGCAGGGTCTCATTAATCCGGCTGTGGAATGATCCGCCGAAATAATTGCCGACCACGCGGCTGGTGAAGTAATCCGGCTGATCCTTCCGATTGATGGAGTGACATCCCACCCGAAGCTGGACCTGGGCGCTGCCGGGATTGTCCACCAGCCAGATATGCGTTTTCTCCTGCTGGGGAATCTCAGCCAGTTTGACTTCCGGCCGGGCGGTATCGCAGGTCCATCCTCCAAGAGTGGCTTCGGCCAGGGCCAGGGCTTTTTGGGCTTCGATATCGCCCGAAAAGATTAAAACGGAGTTATCCGGGCGAACAAACTGCTTCCACCAGTTTTTCAGGTCGTCAGCGGTCAATTTCTCAATGTCAGTGCTGTCGCCTTCCACTTTGCGGGCATAAGGATGAGCACCGAACAGGCGGAATGAAAATTCCTTATCAGCCAGGTATTCCGGCGTCTTTTCATTGACCGAAAGCGAGGTCAGCGTCTGTTTGCGAAGTTTCTCAAATTCAGCCGCCTCAAACGACGGATTCCGAACGACATCCGCCAGCAGGTCCATGCCTTTGTCGAGGTGTTCGGTCAGGCAGCTCATATTGACCTGGCAGTTATCCATGCCCGCCGAGCCGCCCAGGCCGATGGCATACAGCGATAATTCCTCAGCAAGCTGTCGTTCGGAACGATTGGCGGTGCCGCGTTCCAGCATCTGCAGGGCGAGATTGGCCGTGCCAGGTTTGGTCTCGGTCACTGCTCCAAGCGTGCAGCCGAGCTTGACGGAAATAAAGGGGACCTCATGGTTGGGAACGATGATTACTTTGATGCCGTTTTTCAGTTGATGTTCCGAATAGGCCATCGACAAGTCCACATTTTCGGATTTGGCAATCGGCGCTTTGGCAGGCCATGTCTCAGGGCGCTTTTCGCCCGGTCTGCCGGCCGGAGGAGCCTGCTTTTCAGGTTCGGCTGTCACGCCGCCTGTTTCATCATCTTTGCTTGCCTTCAGCATCCCGCTGAGATTCTGCTTGACCGAGATTTCAAAACCCTGGTCAAAACGCAGGTATTCGTTGGCAACCCGCTGGACGTCAATCGCCTTGACCGCACGTATCCGGTCAAGGATGGTATTGGCATAATCCAGGTCGCCGATGGTGACCGCAGCCGAACCGAGTACCTGAGCCTTGCTCTCGATGTTTAAATTGTCCGTAATCACCGAACGCAGTTGCTGATTCCGGGCCGTCTGCAGCTCTTTGTCCGTGATGCCCTCTTTCTGAATCTTCTCGATGTGCTTTTTGATTTGCTCAAGAATGGTCTTGGCATCCGTGCCGAGGGCCTGAACCGCACCCGCCGCAAAAATACCGTCCTGCTGAAGATTCCAGGTCATCGATGCGCAATACATTGCCGTTTGACTTTCCGCGACCAGGTCACGATAAAGCCGGCTGCTTTGTGTCCCGCCCAGAATCGAGGACAGAAAGTCCAGGGCGATCTGATCTTTGTGCCCCAGAGGAACCGTCCGGAAAATATACCCCGCCACTGCCGCAGGAGCGTTCTCATCGTCAATGACCACAATCTGAGGTTTATCCGGCTTGGAAGCATTGGCACTGACACGCGGCGGTTCGGGCCGTTTCTGAATCCAGCCGAAATACTGGTCGGCCATCTGAACGGCTTTGTCATGTTTGATGGCGCCGACAAGAATCAGCGTAGCGTTATTGGGGACATAATACTGCTGCCAGAACGCCCGCAGGTCGGCCACACTGGTGGCTCGCAGGCAGGCGATATTTCCTATCGGTGTCCAGCAGTAGGGGTGGTCTTTAAAGACAATCGCGGCCAGCTTCTTGTAAAGCGTGCCGTAGGGTTCATTTTCGCCCTTGCGTAATTCTTCTTCAACCACATTGCGTTCCGTGTCAAACGATTCCTGGTCGATTTTCAGGAAGGCCATGCGTTCGGCTTCCAGCCACAGCGGCAGCGCCAACTGACTGGCCGGCAGTGTTTCCACATACACCGTCTGGTCAAAGCTCGTATAGGCGTTGGTTGTTCCGCCGGTTTTCTGGAGGAACTGGAAGTGATCTTTGGGGCCGACATTTTCCGTCCCTTTAAACATCATGTGTTCAAACATGTGGGCGTATCCCTGTCGATCGGCCCGTTCATCTTTGGAGCCGACCTGGTACCAGACCTGCACCGCTACAATCGGACAGGAAAAGTCTTCGAGTGTGATGACCGTCAGTCCGTTTTTAAGCTGACTTCGCTGGTAATCAAATAGCGGTTTCTCTTTGCTTTCTGCCGCAAAAGCCGCCGATGAAAAGACCAGTTGAACACACAACAACAATGCCGATAGGGTGTAAATGGTTTTACGTTTCATGACAGGATTTCTCCAAATAAAGTTCTGCCCAGGACCAGCCCGCAAAGTGTGGCAAGCATCCCGAACAGCAGGTTCATAGAAATATTCATTACGGCCGCCGTCCAGCCGCTTTTTTCAATCAGGACAATCGTTTCATAACTGAATGCAGAGAAAGTGGTTAAAGCCCCCAGAAAACCCACGGTTAATGTCAATTTCAGCACCGGGCTGAATCGCACTGACGCCAGAGACAGGTGCATAACCAGGCCAATCAGAAAACACCCCAGAATATTGACAATCAGCGTTCCATAGGGAAACGATGGCCCAAATAGACGTACTGCCAGCCTGCCGATACCCCATCGGCACAGGGCACCAATGGCGCCCGCGATTGCAATACAAAGTGCTTGAGCCACCCGTAAACCTTTCAGGATAATTGAGGTATGTTATAGCATCCCGCTATTTCAGGGTCAAGATGTAATGGCTTAAATCGCGTCGTTATTACCCATCAATTGGCCTAATATCGGGTCAGGTTAGTTTTAAATAAAAGAGTTTAATCCCAGTAAGACGGGTATGTTTGGCATCAAATTTTAAACCCTGATTCAGTTAGTTCGTATAAAAATGAGTTTTTTAGACCAATGTCTTTTATTTAAATGACTTTCTGCTATACTTTTCGGAAACAAATATATGGTACTCAGAATTAAGGGGTCATAAGATATGACGGAACGGATTCCAAAAATTGTTGTCGTCGGACCCGTCTTTGTTGATATGGCGGTCAAATGCCAGTCCATCCCTACACCGGGGCGGACGGTCGAGGGATCGTCATTTGCTTACTATCCCATGGGGGCCGGGGTCGTTCGGTCGATTCAGGCGGCTCTATGCGGATGTGAAGTGTCCGTAATTGCCCGCATTGGGGATGACTGTTTCGGTCAATTAATCAAAAAAAACCTGTCCCAGTATAATATCAATACCGATCTGGTTTACACTTCCAATGCCATCAGTACCGGAACGGCCATAACCCTCGTTGACCCCATGGGAGAAAACAGCATTTGCGTCTGTGCGGGAGCCAATCGAACCATCGGACGGGATGAAATCGAATACGCTGCCGCCGAGCAGCTCATTGCGACATCCGATGTTTGCCTTGTCTGCGGCCAGTTGCCCCAGGAAGCCATCGTTTCCGCTATCCGGACTGCTCAAATCCACAAACGTCGTGTCGTACTGGACGTCTGCTTGCCCAATCATGGCCGGAATGCAACTGTCGGATTAAACTGGCCGATGGAATTCTTCAATGTGGATATCCTTATCGTTCGGTTTGCCGATTTTACCTGTGCCAGCGAACTGGGGGCGGGTGGAATTGCTGAACTCAAGTCGGTGGGTACTGAACTGGTGGCTAAAGGAGCTAATTGTGTCGTTATGACCCTCGGCTGGCGGGGGGCCTTGCTTGCGGACCGTCAGGGCGGCCGGCATATTTCCGGAATCGAAATGGAAGTGGTTGATAACAGCGGGGCGGTCGATGCCTTTTGCGGGGCACTGACAGCCTGTTGCGGAGCCAAAGACCCTGTCGATGCGGCAGTACGCTTTGCGGTAGCCGCCGAAGCGCTGACCCGCAGTCGATTTGGCGTGCAGGACGCACTGCCCAAAAAAGAGGAAATCATCACCCTCCTGCAGCGCCAGCCGGATTAAACAAACCTCACCTGCACACATGCTCAGGGATTAACTGCTTTTGCTTTTTGCTGATAAAAGTCCTGCATGATATAGAATGCCTTCTTGCGCTGCCCGGTTTCAGAAAACAACCCTTTGCGATTGTAGTAATCCTGGATATCCGGCAGGGGGCGTCTGGGGGAGCGAAAGTCCTTCAGAAGCCAGGGCGTTGTACCCCGCAGGAACGGAATCTTTTTCAACATTGCCACTTGATGAATGTATAGTTTTTCGAGGTATTCTTCAGAAAATCGCGTCTGATCCTCAGCATGATATCCCTGCAGCGCGCCGCCGCCGAATTCACTCATAATCAGGGGTTTCTCATACGAGGTTTGCCAGGTCTTTTTGTCGCACAGTTCCGGCGTCCCCTCATACCAGCCGATGTATTCATTGCAGCCGAGCACATCAAGATATGTGCCCAGCGGGTCTTCGATTAAGACTGTGTCGCCCCGCGATGTTTTTTCCATGGCCGCAGTAATTAAACGCGTTGTATCCATCTGGCGGGCTTTATCAATCAGTGTTGTCAGGAATTTCAGACGAGGTTCACTGACCGGCGTTTCATTGGCGACCGACCATAGAATGATCGAGGCTCGATTCTTGTCGCGGGTTATCATTTCCTCAAGCTGATGTAAAGCATTCTCAAGTGTTGCCGGATTGTCCCATAGAATCGTCCAGTACACCGGCAATTCACTCCAGACCAGAATGCCCAATTGGTCGGCCCTGCGCAGCATATATTCATTGTGAGGATAGTGAGCCAGCCGGACAAAGTTGCAGCCTAATTCTTTTGCCCAGCCCAGCAGCACCTCGGCATCTTCCGGAGTACAGGCCCGACCGGTGCCCAGTGGCGATTCTTCATGAATGCAGATGCCGCGAAGAAAGATGGACTGGCCGTTGAGCAGGATGTCCTGTCCGCGGACTTGAATCGCGCGAAATCCAATCTGGTCTCGTACGGTATTTTTGCCGGCAGACAACGTTACTTCATACAATTTTGGATTCCCCGTTGACCACAACACAGGAGAAGCCGTGAATTCAAGCTCCGCCTTGCCCGAAGGATCCGGCACGACTGTTTTCCGGATGCCAAGTTCCTCTATCTCAAGGATTACATCCGTTTCCTTTTCGGTGCCATCCAGTTGGACCCATCCCGCAATAGTATCATTCGAGTCCTTTTTGAGCTGGATTGAATAATCACGAATGAAAGTCTGCGGAGTCATAATCAAACACACATCGCGCGTCAATCCGCCATAGTTCCACCAGTCCGTGTTGACTGTGGGAATGGCTTCCCGGTAACGTTTGTTATCGACTTTCACGACGACATCATTTTGTGTTGGACGCACAGAATCCGTGATTTCAAAGCAAAACGGAGTAAATCCGCCGAGATGCCGACCGAGTTTCTTGCCGTTCAGGTAAACAAAGGCCTCATAATTCGCAGCACCGAAATACAGGAATAACCGACTTTCCCCGTCTCTGCGGGGATCATTAAAGCTTTTCTTGTACCAGATTGTGCCTTCATAAAACAGCAGTTCTGCCCGCTGACTGTTCCAGTCGCCGGGGACATGAATTAATGGACTTTTATCAAAATCGTACTCGACGAGATCGGACTTATCACGAGGTTTTTGATTTTTGAAATACCCCGAGTTGCTTTCCTGGTAGCGATAGTCATAAAAACCGGTTTCGTATGGATCAATAATATAATTCCACTTGCCGTTAAGTGATTGAATATCCCTGTTATTAATGTTTGTTATAAGAGGGTATATATCTGAATATAAGGTTTGGGCGAATAATACAAATAAACCAATGAGAACTCGTTTTGAATTGCAGTGTCTATTAAACATAATGACCTCCATTTCTAATTGTTAGTGTTCTTATCCATTATATATACAGCGTTATCTATGCAAAAACAGACTTTTTTCAGCAATTTATTCAGCTTTGGGTTGACAATTCTGCTGTTTTGAGTCATGATATGGCCCTGTGTTAGGGTTGTTTAAAAACTCAAACTGCGGGCGTAGCTTAGTGGTAAAGCTCCAGCCTTCCAAGCTGGCCATGTCGGTTCGATTCCGATCGCCCGCTGTAAATCCTTGTTTTGGCTGCGGATAGCTTAAACAAGGATTTTTTTATCACAATCATTTGGGTAAGAAACTATGAAAGCGCAAGTCCTGACCGGTATTCGCCAGATGGAAATGAGGGAAATCCCCCGACCTCAGATGATCCGTCCGGATGATGTTCTGCTGAAAATTGAGGCCGTCGGGGTCTGCGGCAGCGACATACACTATTTTGAAACCGGCCGGATCGGAAGCCAGATTGTCCAATATCCCTTTGTAGTTGGGCATGAATGCGCGGGCCGAGTCGTTGAGGTTGGCCCATCTGTCAGCAATCTTAAACCGGGGCAATTAGTTGCCGTGGAGCCAGGCATCGCCTGCCATCGATGCGATCAATGTCTTGCCGGTCGTGAACATACCTGTCGGAAAATGGTCTTCTTGGGATGCCCGGGACAAATTCCAGGGTGCCTGAGTGAATATCTGGTCATGCCGGCGGAGTGCTGTTTTGATATTGAAGGCAAGCTGACCGCCAATCAGGGCGTGATTGCCGAACCTTTTGCCATCGGATTATATGCGGTAAAGCAGTCGCAAGTCTCTTCAGGTGCGAAAGTTGCGATTCTTGGGGCGGGTCCGATTGGCTTGAGCTGTATGGCCGCAGCCAGGGCTCTGGGGGCACAAAAAGTATTTATGACAGAAATCATCCCCGAACGCGTGAAATTAGCTCAGAAAAATGGAGCGGACTGGGTCGGAAATCCGCATCAGGAAAATATCGTGCAATCTGTATGCAAACTCGAATCCGGCGGCATGGATATTGTCTATGAATGTGCCGGCCAGCAGGACACACTGGATCAGGGCATCGAATTGCTCAAACCAGGTGGAAAGCTCATGATGGTGGGGATTCCACGAGAAGAACGGATCAGCTTTTGCCCGGATCAAATCCGTCGCAAAGAGATTACCATGGTTAACGTCCGACGGCAGAATCATTGTACACAGAAAGCAATTGACATGCAGGCCGCCGGGCAGGTCAAGCTGAACTTTATGGTCACGCACGAATTTGATTTCGAGCATACCCAGGATGCCTTTGATATGGTTGCCGGATATAAAGAGGGTGTGGTAAAGGCGATTATCAAGCTATGAAAAAAGCATGTATCGTCAGCATTGGTAATGAGTTATTAAATGGCAGGACGCTGGATACAAACGCCCATTGGCTAAGCACCCAACTGCTTGAGCTGGGGATTCCCACCGAAGAAGTGTGGGTTGTTGGAGATGATATAGACCATATCGTTTCCTGCTTCAGGCAGGCTTCCGAAGTCGGCAATATCATCCTGGTAACAGGGGGGCTTGGTCCGACCGACGATGATCTGACGCGACAGGCCCTGGCGAAATTTCTCGGTGTTGAATTGGAATTCAAGCAGGATTTATACGATGGATTGAAAGCCTTCTTTGAAGGCCGTAAAGTGGCTATGGCATCGATTAATGCTGTGCAGGCCTATATCCCCAAAGGGACCAAAGTCATCGCAAACCCCATCGGCACGGCCCCTGGAATGCATGCCAGTTTCAATGGCAGGGACTTGTTTTCAGTTCCTGGCGTACCTGTTGAAATGAAAAGTATGTATCAGGAGTATATATATCCTGTTCTTGCTTCCCAAAAATCTGGACCGGTTGTGCTGACAGAGCGTATTCATTGTTATGGAGCAGGCGAGTCAACAATTGCCCAGCAATTAGGGAATCGGATGAAACGCGGACAGAATCCTCTGTTAAATTGCACAGTTTCCGGCGGTGACATTACCCTCCATGTGGTTGCAACCGCAGACGATTTTCAGCATGCCAAGAGCATGATTGAACAGCAAAAACAGGAAATTGTTTCGATTTTAGGCCCTCTGGTTTATAGTACTGAGGATGAAACACTGCCCGAAGTGGTAGGAAAACTGCTCAGAAAGCGGAAAATGACCCTTGCGACAGCCGAATCCTGTACCGGCGGTCTGATAGGGAAATTATTGACGGATGCAGCCGGCAGCAGTGATTACTATCTTGGAGGCTGGATTACCTATAGTAATGAATCAAAAATGCGGGATTTAGGGGTACCCAAAGAGCTTTTGGAAACCTACGGAGCGGTCAGTGAACCTGCCGCAAAAGCCATGGCTTTAGGGGCTCAATCGAAGGCATCAGCGAATGCTGCAATCGGTATTTCAGGGATTGCCGGCCCGGGGGGCGGAACGGACCAAAAACCCGTCGGATTAGTTTTTATTGCAGTAGCAGCAGGGCAAGATGTAGAAGTCCGAGAATTTCGCTTTGCACCCCTTTCCCGGGAAATGATACGCCAGCGGGCGGCCCTGACGGCATTAAATATGCTGCGATTAAAACTGGGGGTTTGACGTAAACCGAAGTTATGTTATAATATATTTTTTAATAAATTCGGGCAAATTGCGGATAGAAAGGACCGAATGATAAAAAAGAGGAGACATTTAGGCGAGATTCTCTATTCCAAGGGGCTTGTAGATAAAGAGAATCTCATAAAGGCCATAAAAAAGGCCAAGGAATCCAATAAACGTCTGGGTGAGATGCTTATCCAGATGGGATTGGCCAACGAGGACCAGGTCTTTGAAGCCCTGGCCAAGCAGTTCGGGATGGATTATGTTGATTTGGACAAGGTCGAAGTGCCCGAAAATGCAAAACAGCTTATCCCGGAAGAATTGATCAAAAAACATCGCATCCTGCCTCTGAGCAAAGACAACGGCACCCTCAAAGTCATCATCAAAGACCCTCTCGATTTGGATTTGCTGGATTTGCTTCGTTTCCGTCTGAATGCGGAACTCAACTGCTGTCTGGCATCACCTACCAAGATTGATAATTATATCAACAACCGCCTGGATGTGGTTCGCAATAGTATCGATGCAACCGCCGCCGAATTGGCTGCTGCGGGCAAGACGCTCCAGGCTGAAATCCGCCGGGCTGAGATGAGCGGCGAGGAAGACGACGGCCCGGTCATTCGCCTGGTCAATTTGATTATCGATGAGGCCGTTCGTATGCGGGCCAGCGATATTCATATAGAACCCATGGTGGACCGGGTTCGTGTGCGATATCGTATTGACGGCGTTTGCGTGGAACGTGACAATATTCCCAAAAACATGCAGGCACCCGTGCTGGCTCGTGTCAAAATTATGTCCGGCATGGATATCGGCGAACGCCGTCTGCCGCAGGACGGCCGTATCAAACGCAATATTGACGCCCAGGATATTGACTTCCGTGTCTCGGCGCTGCCGGCGTATCATGGTGAAAGTACCGTATTGCGTATCTTGCGTCCCGATTCAGTGAATATTGGTATTCAGGCCATTGGTTTCGAGGAAGATAACTACGAGCGGTTCACGAAAATTATTCGCCGACCCAACGGTATTTTCCTTGTGACAGGCCCAACCGGAAGCGGCAAAACGACAACACTGTATTCTGCATTGCAGGAACTGAACCGGCCGGACAAGAAAATTATTACCGCGGAAGACCCTGTCGAATATAACATCAAGGGAATCAATCAGTGCCAGATCCGAACGGATATTGGCCTGACATTCGAGAAGATCCTGCGGTCCATGCTGCGTCAGGCTCCCAATATTATCCTCATCGGTGAAATTCGTGACGGTATTGTAGCCGATATCGCCATCCAGGCTGCACTGACCGGTCACCTGGTGTTCAGTACCCTGCACACCAATGATGCCCCCGGCGCCATTACCCGTCTGATCGACATGGGCGTCAAGCCGTTCCTTGTGGCCAGTTCCATTCAGGCTATCATGGCTCAGCGTCTGGTACGTGTGATCTGCAAAGAATGCAAGACCGTGGACCAGCATCCCGACCCGCATTTTCTGCGATTGATGAGTATTACACCGGAAGATTTGCGAAAACACCCCGTTTACAAGGGGGCCGGTTGTCAGCGATGTTCCGGAACTGGCTATAAAGGCCGTATTGCTATTTTTGAAATGCTTGAAATGAATAACCAGATTCGAGAGCTGGCTTTCACGCGGGCTCCAACCAGTGCTCTGCGAAAAGTGGCTCTGGCCAGCGGTATGCGGTCACTGCTCGAAGATGGACGATTGAAAGTATTCAAAGGCATCACAACACCCGAAGAAATATCCCGTGTTACACAGGCCGAAGGTCTTGTTGTGGATCAGGCGGGATAATATGGTTTTATTGATATTATAGGATTTACTATGGCGTCGCTTCATATTGACCGATTATTGGAAGCCTGTATCAAAATGGGTGGTTCCGACATTCATATTGTCGTAGGCCGCCCCCCGGTCCTTCGTTTAAGTGGACGGCTGCGTTCACTGGAAACCAAGGTTCTGGAGCCGGATGATACAGTGGCATTGATGAAAAGTATTACCCCTGAAAAAAACCAGCAGGAACTCCAGGAAGTGGGAAGTACTGACTTTGGTTTTGCCTTTGGCGATGCAGGTCGGTTTAGAACGGCAGTCTTCCGTCAGAAGGGCTATATCTCGATGGTGCTGCGTTTGATTCCTTCGGCTCTGTTGAGTTTTGAACAAATCGGCTTGCCGAAGATATGTGCCGCGCTGTGCCGCCGTCCGAGAGGCTTGTTCCTGGTGACTGGACCTACAGGCTCTGGAAAAACGACCACACTGGCCAGTATGATTAACTATATTAACGAGAATATGGATCATCATATTGTGACCATCGAAGAGCCGATTGAATACTACCACAATCACAAGAAATCGGTGATCAATCAGCGTGAAGTGGGTCTGGATACGCCCAGTTTTGCCGAGGCGTTGCGACGGTCTTTGCGTCAGGACCCGGACGTGGTGCTGGTCGGCGAAATGCGTGACCTTGAAACCATCGAAGCTGCGATTACAGCCGCTGAAACCGGCCACTTGGTGTTTGGAACACTGCACACCACAGGCTGCCAGGGTACGATTAACCGTATCGTGGATGCCTTTCCCGTCAGTCAGCAGGAACAGATTCGCGTCCAGTTAAGTACGAATTTAATTGCAGTGCTCAGCCAGACATTGTGCCCGAAAAAGGTAGGAAAAGGCCGTGTTGCGGCGTATGAGTTTATGGTGGTCACGCCTGCTATTGCCAACCTCATTCGTGAAAATAAGACCTATCGTATCGAATCGAGCATCCAAATTGGTAAAAAGATCGGCATGCAGTTACTGGATGATCATTTGTGGGAATTGTACGATAAGGAACTTATTGGTATTGAAGAAATGCTGGACAAAGCAAGATACCCGGCGGCGGCTCTCGAAAAAGCAGAGAAAAAATTAGGACAATCTTTAGGTCAACACGCCAAAAAATCAATTGAAGAAGAGTATGGTCCGGTTTTACAGGGATAATACTTTTTCCTTTTGGTTCTTACAGGGCCGATACAATCGGCCTTTTTTTATGTGGAAAGAAATAAACTGTCTTTTGGTGTATAAAATATGCCATGTGTCTAATCTAAAATTATGAAAATAATGACCATAAAAGTCGAATGAAGTTCAAATTAAAAACGCTGTTATTTTTAAAATATGCCTTATTTAAACAGAAATTAATGTTTAATATTAAATATGCCAAGTGTCATCGAATATATTTGTTTGCCGAAAGAATTTTAAGGGCTTATAATACCTAAGGACGAGGCCTTAAACGACTAAGGCTCGGGAGTTAATGAAATGGCTAAAATACCTCCAGTTAATGAGTTAAAAGGCAGAACAATCGGTCGCATCCTGATCAAGATGGGATTGCTGACTCGAGAGAAGGTCCACGAATGCCTTAAGGTTCAGGAAGAACGCAAAGGACAGGTCAAGCTCGGCGAAGTTTTTATTGAAAAGGGTTTTGTTAAGCCGAAAGACCTGCGAATTGCACTGGCCGGGCAACGGGGAATGGAGTATGTGGACCTGGAAAACCAGGAAATACCACAAGCCGTGATCGATCAGATTCCTGCACAAATGGCTCGAAGTTATCGCATATTTCCACTCAAGCATGATAAATCCAGTAATCGTATTACCGTGGCTATTGATAACCCGGACAATTTCCGTGCGACCGATGATTTAAGTACGCTGCTTGGTTTTTCGGTCGAATCCAAAGTGACGGATCCGGACGCACTGACGGCCGCACTGGATAAATATTATAAAGAAGACAAAGAAGGTCTTGGCGATTTAATCGGTGAAATCGAAGGCGATCAGACACTCAAGCAATTCCAGGGACGAGGCGAGAGTATCGACCTCGAAGATATTAAGGAATTGGCGGAGTCCAATCCGGTCAAGAAGCTGCTCAATTACGTCCTTTTACAGGCGATTCGTGACAAGGCGTCGGATATCCATTTTGAGCCGTTCGAAGATGAGTTCAAAATGCGGTATCGTATTGACGGTGTTCTGTATGAAATGGTTCCACCGCCCAAGAGCATTGCGGTTGCCTTATCCAGCCGTATTAAGGTTATGGCCAACCTGGATATCGCAGAACGTCGTCTGCCGCAGGACGGACGTATTCCGCTGGTGGTCGGCGGCAATCCGATTGACCTGCGTGTCAGCGTTTTGCCGACGATGTTTGGTGAAAGCGTCGTGCTTCGTGTTCTGGACCGAACACAGGTAGATTTGCGGCTGGATATGCTGGGATTGCGTCCGCGCGAACTGGAGATGGTCAACCAGCTTATCAATAAACCCAACGGCATTGTGATTGTGACGGGACCGACTGGTTCCGGTAAAACAACGACGCTGTATTCCTGCCTGAAGGCACTGAATACCATTGATACCAAAATCATTACCACGGAAAACCCGGTGGAATATGATATCGACGGTCTTATTCAGGTTCAGATTCGTCCGGAAATCGGACTGACTTTTGCCCGATGCCTGCGTTCCATTCTGCGTCAGGACCCGGATATCTGTATGGTCGGTGAAGTTCGCGACCTTGAAACCGCGGAAATCTCGATTCAGGCCTCTCTGACCGGTCACCTTGTGTTTACGACGCTGCACACCAATGACGCCCCCAGCACGATTGCCCGTCTTCTGGACCTTGGACTGGAGACATTCCTGGTTACGGCAACCATGGAAGGCATCGTCGCTCAGCGCCTGGTGCGTAAGATATGCAATCATTGCAAGACCGAATATACCCCGTCGGAAGAGCAGTTGATGGAACTGGAACTGACGCATGAAGACGTCAAGGGCAAAAAGCTGTATTATGGTCGGGGTTGTGAAAACTGCAATAATACCGGATACCGGGGTCGTACGGGTATCTATGAAATCATGATATTCAATGATGAAATCCGCGATTTGATCATGAATCACGCCTCGACGTCGGTGCTGCGTGAAGCCGCCCGCCGAGCGGGCATGAAGACGCTGCGTGAAAACGGCCTGGCGCTGATTTATGATGGTATTACCACGATTGATGAAGTTGGCCGCGAAACCATCGCGGCAGAAGAATAATGGAGGTGCATGATGCCTACTTTTGAATATGTGGCGCTGGACGCCAAAGGCAATGAGGTGAAAGCGGAGATCGAGGCTCTCAGCAGTAAAGAGGCGATCAGTAAAATCCGCAACAAGGGACTTTTCCCAACCAAGGTCAAGGCCCACGGAGCCGGCAAGAAAGTCGCTGTGAAAGCCTCCGCGGCCGCTCCGAAACGCAAGGGCGCTAACAAGAAAGTCAAAATCAAGGTTGTGACCCAGTTTGCCCGGCAGCTTTCCACTCTGCAGGATGCCGGCCTGGCGATTCTGAGGTCTCTGCGTATTCTCGAAGAACAGCAGAAAAAAGGGCCGTTCAGACGGATTATCGGCTATGTCGCTGATGATATTGAAGGCGGCTCGACGCTGTCGGAGGCGCTTGGCAAGTATCCTCGCTGTTTCAACCGGCTGTTTGTGAACATGGTGGCGGCCGGTGAGGTCGGTGGTGTGCTGGACGTCATTCTGGCCCGTGTTGCCGATTTCATGGAAAAAGCCGAAAAGCTCAAATCCAAGATCAAGGGTGCCATGGTGTACCCGGCGGTGGTGATGACGGCGGCGATGTTTATCGTGCTGGGCCTGATGATTTTCATCGTGCCGACGTTCTCGGAAGTGCTTGCGGACATGTCCGACGGCAAGGCGGGACTGCCGGCGCTGACCCAGGCCCTGCTGAATATCAGTAAATGGCTGCTGGGTCGAAAGGGCTTGAATGCGGCGATTGTGGCCGTCATGCCGTTTGTTATTTTTTCCGTGTTTAAATTTATTCGTCAGTTCAAAGCAGGACGATTTGGCCTGGACTGGCTTAAACTTCGCCTGCCTGTCATGAAAAAGATTGTGTATAAAACCTCGGTGGCCCGCTGGTGCCGCACGCTGGCGACGCTGATTGGCGCCGGTGTTCCGATTCTGGAGGCGATCAATATTACCCGTGAAACCGCCGACAACGAAGTCTATTCCAAAATGCTCGGCAAGGTGCAGGCGGCGATTCGCCAGGGCGATACGTTTGCCAATCCCCTGCGTCAGAGCAAGACGGTGGACTCTATTGTGGTCAACATGGTGGACGTGGGTGAAGAAACGGGCGACCTGGACAAGATGCTCATGAAGGTGGCCGACAACTTCGATGAAGAAGCGGACGTGCTGGTCGGTTCGATGATGAGCCTTCTGGAGCCAATGATGATTCTGATGCTGGGCGGTATGGTCGGCACCATTGTGCTGGCCATGTTCCTGCCGATGGTCAAGATGATTCAGGTGCTGATGTAATGCAAAATAAGGATATCGCCGGCTGGCCGGCGATGAGAATAAACCATAACGCTATACTTGCCATAATTGATTAGAAAGGAAAAACGATGAAAAGTACAGGTCAAAACAAAGGCTTTACCATTGTGGAAATGCTGACGGTCATGGGGATTATCGCCATCCTCATCGGCCTGCTGGTTCCGGCGCTGAATCAGGTCAAGGATTATTCCAGGCAGGTTCAGCAGAAATCCCAGTTTCACAGTATTGATGTGGCGCTGGAATTATTCAAGACGGATTTCGGCGCTTATCCTGATTCTTATGATAACCGTGGAGACAGTGCACCTGCCGTCGTTGCTCCTTTGCAGCAAGATAACATGAATTATGGCGGAGCTCAGAAACTGGCCGAGGCGCTGGTTGGCTGGGATTTGCTGGGATTCCACCCGCGTTCGGGTTTCCGTTCCGATGGCATGAATTATTTCCAGAATCCGACCTTTAACGGTTACACCATGGTATATGATACCAGCAACGGCATGCAAGCCGGTACGGAAACAGAGAAGAACAGAGAGGAAAACATCAAGAACCGCAAGAAATACATTGATATGGAAAATGCCAATGCATTTCGTATGCAGGATGTCTATAATACAAACCTTTCTGCTGGTCAGGGTGGAGTGGGCGGCAACTTCCTGACTACGAACTATGTGCTCTGTGATGTTTTTTCCAAAAACCGCACGTCGGGCAAGAAAACGGGGATGCCGATTCTGTACTTCAAAGCCCGCATTAATTATACCCTTCAGGATTTCACCTTTGATGGCATCTATAGAAACGATATTTACAATTATGATGACAACCGCGCCCTCGTTTGTCTGGGAAACACTGAAGGAACGGCGATGCATGAGTTAGAATCGGTCACCGGTACGGTTACGGGTTCTGCCTACGAGAATTTTGAGAATATGATTCTCAACAAGCAGGTTCAGCAATCGACCGTGACGGCTACAAATCCCAGAGGAATCCTTCGTCCTTATCGGGCGGACTCGTATATTCTGGTTTCGGCGGGCAAGGACGAACTCTACGGCACCTCTGACGATATCTTCAACTTCGAAAAAGGCAGCCAGCAGTAGTAATGGAATACAAGCGATATTTGACCTGTCGGCGGCAGAAGGGGAGCTTGTGCTGACGGAAGCAGAAATAGACAGGTCAATGAGTCTTATAGGAAATAATGTCAACCGGGGGAACAACTGACGTTATTTCTCGCCGAGGGTCCGAACGCATCCGGACAAGAATCAGATGCGGAGCGGCAGGTAACAAGTGAAGACGAATGGCAGCAAGCAGATATGTCGGATTGATGCAGCGATGCGTAAAAATGCCTTTACATTGATTGAAGTTCTTGTCACGCTGGCAATTATTATGATCCTGGTGGGAGCATTGGCCGGAACGGGGCAGTATCTGCGCACCCGTTCCGGGATACAGTTGACCAAAAGCACGATCCAGATTATTGATGCTGCGCTGGAGCAGTATCAGGAACAGTACAGGGCATTTCCGTTCAAAAATCGCAATGTTGATGGTGATGCTGCAAAAGCCGATCCATATAGCTTGGACCATTTCAAAACAGATCTGGCGGCGGTCATTACCAGTGGAACCTTGACGGATAAGGATGCTTCCAGTGCCGCCTTGTATTACTTTCTGAATCGCTGCGGCGACAGCAAGGTGATTCTGGATACGCTGTCTGACCGAATGATAACCGGCCAGCAGGTTAAAATGATGATTGGGGGGGTAACCTATAATGTGCCCTGGTTTATCGATGCCTGGGGCATGAGTTTACAATATGAGTATCTGGATCATTACCCGTATCCGAAAATGATATCGGCCGGGCCGGATAAGGTGTTCGGAACCTCCGACGACCTGAGCAATCAATAATCACAGGCGGTCATGCCGCCCAGGCGAGAAGACAAAACGAATAAAACAGGGAAGACCAGATGAAACGGATTCCAACACAATTGAATAAAAAAGCGTTTACGCTGATTGAGCTGCTGACCGTAGTTGCAATCATCTCCATGCTGGTGGGGTTAATGGCCATCGGAATGCGTAAAGCCACGATTACCGCCAAAAACCTGCGGCAGAAGGCGGAACTGAAAGCAATGGATATCGGGCTGGAATTATTCGCCAAGGCGTTTGACGGATATCCGTTCTCGAATCAGATACCTGCCAACGGCGGCCAGGTGATATGCGGCGGCCAGCGGATGGCCGAAGCCCTGGTCGGACGGGATGGGTATGGAGTTGAGCCTCAGACGGGCTGGTATCCTCCCAACGACAAAGCGTATAATCCGCTGGTTCCGGCCGATCTGTACAATGCCTCGGTTCAAACCAGCCTTCGCCGCCGCAAGGGGCCTTTTGTGGAGTTCAAATACAGCGGGGTTTACACGATTCAGGAGTTGTGGGGCGGCAGCGGCGGCACCAGCATCTATCCGTCAATCCCCAATGCCGCGACTGATCAGGCCTATACGCGGTCCCCGGTGATTACCGATGTCTTTAACAAGAATCAGATTGTCATGAACAATGAATCCATCAAAGTCGGGCTGCCGGTTCTGTACTACCGGGCCAATGAGGCCAAGCCCTTCCGGATTGACGCTCAGAGGGCCCTGGTGACCAATCCCACCCTCCAGCAGGCCGAAAAATGGGTTTATAACTATTATGATAATCAGCAACTGGTCAATCTGCCGGTCTTGTCCGATCCCGCTTTGCCCGATATGGATTTCGTGAACCCCGATACCCCGAACAATATGACGGATGCCCAGCGAGCACAGCGATTCTACGAGATCATCACCCAAACCGCTCAGCCGGACCGGGATTATTATAAATCCTTTAACGCCAACATGTTTATCCTGATTTCGGCAGGATATGACGGCGTTTACGGCACCAAAGACGATATTACCAATTTTAATTATTAATGGAGCTGCCTGCCGGCGGCGCCATAAAACCGTGATTCAGACGGAGAGAAAAATGAAACGAGAGATACCAATACGCGGATTTACACTGTTGGAAATGCTGACCGCCCTGGCGATTGTCGCAATCATGATCACTCTTTTAATTCCGGCCATCCATAAGATCGGCGAGACGGCCCATGTGGTCAAGCAGAAAGCCCAGTTCCATGCCATCGGAGTCGGGCTGGAGTCCTTCCGGGTGGATACGGGGGACTATCCGCCGTCGGAGTATACAGGCAGTGATCAAACCGGGTATTGCGGCGCCCAGAAACTGTCCGAAGCAATGGTCGGCTGGGATGGATTCGGCTATCACCCCAAGAGCGCATGGCGCAGTGACGGCATCGCTGATTTTAACGGCGA
>CAZKAI010000004.1:21451-23412 GCA_964550565.1 uncultured Pirellulales bacterium | reverse complement strand
TCTTTTTTGCGGATGCAAAAAAGAAAGTGAAGCGAGAATGAAATATAACCACAGCAATCATGGAATCACGTTAACGGAGATCCTGGTGACGATAGCGATCATCGCCGTTCTCCTGGCGGTTTCGATTCCGGCAGCCAAAGAACTGAGCCGGTCTCTGGAGCAGTCTGTGGGAGCCGGAAGCATGATTGATGCGGCACTGGCCAACGCCAGGGCGATTGCAATTCGTGAGCAGAAATATGCCGGCGTCCGGTTCCAGCGGGATGCCCAGGGCAATTCCTACTTGATATTTATCGTCCATGATCCGGCGGCCACCGGGCTTGCCGATGGGTTCCGGGCGGTGGAAAACAAAAAACCGATGCCGCTGCCGGAGGCGGTGGGGGTGATCAGTTGCCGGGTGCAGTATAATTATGCCGACGATGCGATCACCGATGTGGATTTGTATGTTGAAGGCAAGAATAATCTCGCGACAGCAGATTCACTTCTTAATTCGGACATTCGGATGAATGATGCGTCGACATTTTCAATTATTTTTAATGCTTCGGGGAAATTTGTCTTTCATGATGTTCGTGTTCGCAGCCGCGGCAGCCAGGATAAGATTTTCAACACGGCCGCCGAAGTTGCCACCGGCAGGGCCATGTTTCGGCAGGATGAATCCTATCTCATGGCACAGGACGGCTTTCAGGAAGAAACCAGCGTCGGCAGTTTTATTATTTATGACAGGAAAGAACTGCTTAAAACAGCAGTAAATAATCGATGGAGTGGTCTGTTTTCCAAACTGATGATTGACTCAATCAACGCATATACAGGCGAGCTGATTAAGAAATAAATTATGAACCAGCGATTACGACATAATGGATTTTCTCTGACGGAAGTGCTTCTGGCTACGGGGGTTCTGGCGATTGGTCTGGTGATGATTGCGATGGTCTTTCCGGTCGGCGTCAAGCTGACCAGCACGGCCACGGAGCGAACGGTAGCGGCGACGGCGGCCAACGAGGCGTTTGCCAAAATACAGCTTTTCGGCAAAGATCCCGATGGCCCCGCCGGCCCGCTGTCTTCGGTGATCAAGCCGGCCTCTTTTTCCCCGACGCTAAGCGCCAATCTGAATTTTACGTATCCATCGCTGATCCCGGATGATGAACGGTGGTATCCGTCGGAAGTTCGAGCCCAGGAAAAGAAATATCACTGGTCGGCGATGGTCCGGCGAATCAGCGATACCACGCTTCAGACCACTGTTTTCGTCAGTCGGCTGCTGTCGCAGAATGCATCCTATTACGACCCGAATCATCCCCAGGGGCTTGCCGTGGGAAAATGGCCGGAACCATTCCCGGTGCAGGTCGAGCTCATCGGAGCCAGATCGCTCAAGATTACATCTGCGACTCCCGGCAATTTGTTTACTGAGGGCAGCATTATTCTGGTGAGTAATTCCGGAGCATTATATCGCGTGGTTGAAATCAAAGATGTGGATAATAACGGCATCCGCGATCTGATTCTTGACCGGGATTATAGTGATGCGGGATCATCTATCCGAGTGATTCCCCCGGCGGCGGGCAGCACTCGAAATCCGTGCATTGGAGTCTATCAGCGGCTTCTGGAATTTTAGACGAAATTATGAAAAAGGCCTTTACAATTATTGAACTTCTGGTGGCGATGGCTCTGCTGGTGATCCTGGTGGCTATCTCCGGGGTGGTGTTTTCAGCGGCAGTCAGGGCCCATCGGACAGCAGCGGCGACAACCGAGGTCATGGCACGAATGCGGGCCGTGACTGAACAGCTTGATATGGATTTTCGCGGGCTGCGGAGCGATATGCCGGTGGCGGTCTGGTTTGAGTATGACCCGGTGACACGCAAACGATACGACCAGGTCCAGTTTTTTGCCAATGGCGTATTTCAATCTTCCCGGCAGTGGGCCTATAACCTGGAGAATGGCTCTACCCAAATGAAGGTACTGGAGGGCAATACCGC
>CAZKAI010000004.1:0-21351 GCA_964550565.1 uncultured Pirellulales bacterium | reverse complement strand
TGATGACGCAACTGCCGATGCCTGTGACCAATATTTTCCCGGACACTTCAGCCTTTGTTGCTTCTTTTGTACCATGGAAGAATCTCTGGTCTGGCAATGATGTTGTTGAGTATGATAATCTGAGCCTTGCGGACTGGCGGATGATTCTGGATGATCCTGCAAAGGCGTCGCATTATATCGTGACCAGTTTTGGCAGCAGACCCGGCGTGGATTTATCCTCCACCGACGGCCAGTCGCTCCACATGGTTTTGTCGCAGGGGGTTGGCAGTTTCGCGGTACAACTGGCTCAGTGGGACAATACCGCTTCGACTTATAAATGGTATCCGGACACGGCGGATTTCGGGGCTGCTTCACAGTGGGGACAATATTATTATTACAAGGTTGACACTACCTATGCCTATACGACCACCTTCCAGTCCAGCACCAGCGGCTGGTTTCATTTTGCGGAGCATTTTTCGCGTACCAGAGCGCTGAAATTCACCTTTACGATTTATGATTCCAAAGGCGTTTTTCCGGACGGCAAGACGTTTACTCATATTGTATATCTGAATAATTAGCAGACAGCGGAAACGACGAGGCGGATATGCGGGTATCAAAACAAGACAATCGATTCCGGGATGGATCGGCACTGATTCTGGTGGTGGTGGTCACAACACTGCTGGCGGTGGTGGGGGTGATGTTTGTGATGGTGACGCGTGTCCGGGATATCACTTCCTCCAATGTGGCCGACAGCCGCAATCTGGACCATGCCGTGCAGTCAGTCGTGGCCCGGATTAACAAAACGCTGACCGACGATTTGCTTGGCCCTTCTGCTGCAGGACAACTGCTCAGTGAAGGCAGCGGCACCGAATCGTATGATCATCCCATCGCCGATGCCTGGCTGGCCAGCCTGGAACCGGTGCTGGAGGATCCCAGGGATGCAGCCAATCAAAACGATGACTGGTATCGCTGGGAATATGTAACCGACCTGACCGGAAGCCTTTCGGTGCCCGGAGGAAAACTGTGGAATCAGGTCGTCCGGGACGGCAGCAATACGATTCTCGAGTATCAGGCTGCGTCTTCGGTCTCTGCAGGCCGACAGGCGGATGCCGATGGGGATGGCGTGGCCGACAGCATGTGGATTATATTACCCGACGTGACCACCGCCCGCGGGGAACCCATCTATGCCGCGGTGCGAATTATCGACAATTGTGCCATGCTGAACCTGAATACGGCCTATTGCTTTTATCAGGAGCCCTATGCCAGCAATCCGGCCAGTCCGTTTCAAAAGCCCTGGTATATCAGGAAGGGAATTTCGTATGGCTCATCGCATTGGGCTGATGGCGGACGTTATCTGACGGAAATTAATTATCTGCCTTTATTGCGCGGCAGTGATCTGAACAGTTCGCTAAATCAGACGGAAAACAGCGGCTGGTATAATATTTTTACGGCTAAAAATTTTGGTCTGTTTTCAGGCGGCGCGCTGACATCGCAGTTGTCGCTTCCCCAGGTTCAGACTTTACTGGAAAATATGGAGAATCTGGGAGCCTCTTATCGCCTGTTTGATATCGGGGATGAACTGGAACTGCGAAATCGTTTCATCCTGACCAGCGGGACCGAAGCGAGATTGGAGCACAAGGATGTTGCCAATTATACGCTGGATGCCGGGGGAGCTGAGTATGCCGCCCTGAGGATTCCCAGGGACAGCTCGGTGGATAACGGGGTTCCCAATTTAGCCCAGTGGAAATGGCGGATTGACTATCGTAATTTTAATGTCTGGGAGGCGGATGGCCAGATGAAGGCGTCCGGCTCAGAGTATTACAACAACAGCTACAAATACGACCGCCGGCATATCTGTACGACATACAGCTTTGATCGGAATGTCCGCAGCGGGCATTATCTTCTGCTGGATGGAGCACTCAGTACGGTATCTGCAGCCAACCGAAGTACGGTGGAAAGCTATTTCCGGCCGCTCAATCGACGTCCGGTGAATCTGGGAAAGCTTGATATTACGTCCAATACCATTGCCGCAAAAAGAAATATTCTGCACCTGCTGTATGCATTTCGCGACTATTATTTTTATGATTTGCAGGCAGGGAATGTCAATCCAGCTGAGGTTAAACTCCTGGCTGCCCGCAAGGCGGCACAGATTACCGCGAATATGATAGATTATCTGGATGACATGACCGATACAGCGACCGGTCCTTTAAGCGATGCTTTTTACGGTTCGCAGATCAATAGCAATCCAACTTATTTTACCAAGACCATTATTGACCGGCTGATTGACGAGGTGGATGCCTCGAATGCGATTATCAATATGGCAGCCTTTGATTTCGGCCTGACTGCGACGGATGCCATCTATGGCTATGAGATGCAGCCGTTTATCGCTGAAGTCTGCACGCGATACCTTGCAGACCCCCCCGGCACGCTGACCGCCTTTGCTCTGGAATTGGTGAATCCGTATCCATTAGCCATCAATCTCAAGGGCTGGCGCATCAAAATCGGATCACAGGAGAATGTACTGGATACCACTTATGTCGTTCCTGCTGCTTCTTCCGACACCCAGCCGGGTCGATTAGTTATTTTTTCCGGCACGTTTCCATCCATTGGCGGGACACAAAAAAGCTACCCGGGTATTGGTTTGAGTACAGCATTGAATAATGCTGATGGTGTTGTTCGTCTGCAGCGTCCCGATCCCGCCAATGCCGTACAATATATTACCGTTGACGAAATAACGGATGAACAAAGAGTGTTTTTGTTAGTAACTAATCCTGGAATCCGCTCCACCAAACGCCAGGATACGGCCTGGAAATTCACCAACAAACTCGGTTATATCAACGACAATAATCCAACCCTGGGAAGTTCAAACACCGGCGTGAGTGTCAGTCGCCAGGGATATCCATTGCCTGTTGCCAATTATAGTCATCCGATTGGCCGGCTGGCGGATTTCCAGCGAATCCCGTTTGTCTCCAATACCACGCTGGCGCCTGATCCCAACTCAATTACAGAATTGGTTGCCGTCGCTGCCAGCGAGTCTGCGATCCGCTTTGATCCGGTAAAGGACACACGAATGCTCAGATATTTCTGCACCATGAACAGCGAAGTGGGCATTCTGCCGGGACGGATCAATGTTAATACGGCGCCTCTGCATGTCATAGCCGCAGCGATTCCGCCGAATCTGGTGATGACTTCCAGTGACCCGGCATGGTGGATTAATCCGGTTACTCTGGCGGAACAGATTGTGCATGGCCGGCCTTATACCAAATTAAGCGATTTGGTCGATGGCGGCATCAAACCGTCGCTGGCCAATGCCATGCAGAAGTACTTTGGTTCCGGGTCCACGAATGTGGGCGACATGGGCATTGAAAATGATTTCGAGGAACGATACTGGATATTCAATCGCCTGGCCAATATCTTTACCGTTCGCAGTGATACCTTTACGGCCTATATTCTGGTCCGGCTCGGAACCGACGGTCCGCAGCGGCGCATGATTGCCATTTTCGACCGCAGCAATGTCTGGCAGAAAGGTGATGTCCCGCGGCTGGTTGCTCTGCATCCGGCTCCGGATCCGCGCTGAATGCATACCCATCGGGCATGTTTTATTCCGCGAGCAGCAGAAGCACGTGGTTGAAGCCGCTGTATATAGCCGCGACGTAACGGTAAATATCAAGCAATATCTGTATAAATAAACGCGAAGGAGGGGGCGATTCATAAAAAAAGCCGAAGACCATGGGGTCTTCGGCTTTTGTATTGAACGAAGCAGGGCAAGGGTTACTGTTTCATTATTTTCCCGAGCGATGCATTGATGTCCTTCGGTTCATGGGTGCCAATCAGCACATCGCGAATGACCCCATCCGGGTCGATAAATATCATCGTCGGAATGCTGGTGATCGCATCGAAGGGCGCGGGCAGGTCATTGGAATACGAAACAATCGGATAATTGATACCGGCCTTCTCGACAAACGGCTTCAGTTTGTCTTCGGATTCATTGGAAATCCCGATGATTACCAGCTTATCGGCCTGATGCTGTTTTCGCAGGTCAATAATCAGCGGAATCATTTCTTTGCAGGGGGGGCACCAGGTCGCCCAGAAATCGAGGATAACCGGTTTGCCTTTCAGGCCGGATAACGCAATATCCTTGCCGGCTAAATCCTTCATTTTCATTTCCGGAACTGCGGTGCCGATGGTTTTGAGCATCGGATCCTCATATTCCTCTTCAGTTTCGCCCTGACCGCCGAAAGGAAGACTCTGGCCGCCTTGCTGCGATTGCTGCATATAAAAAGCCATCTGCTTTTGCTGAATCTGCATAAAGGCCTGGACCACTTCGGACAGATGCTCTTTGGGTAATACCATGACGCCACGAATCTGGCCGGGTTCGATAAATGCTGCCGCAGACAGATTGCTGGTGGTCTTGGTCGAGACACCCTGCCAGAAATCGGGCATTTCTACTTCGCTGCCCGCAGAAAACTGACGAGCCATATCCGTCATTCCCTTCATCAGGCTCAGGACATTGGCTGACATGATAAATTCAGCCTTGCCGCTGTCGGCGATGGCGTCCAGAGCACCCTTGATTTCACCCGTGGCCGGACCTGCTTTGGGATTGTCAATCAAAGTCTTAAGCTGGGTCATGGCATCCGGCCCAAGGGTCATCAGGAATCGATCCGACGTTGTTGCCAGCGGATATTGCAGGCCTTGTTTGCCGTACATGGATTCAACAATACTGGATGTTGGGTCATCCGCTTTAAATTTTATCTGATATAATCCAATATCCGTACCTTTATATTTTTCAACGGATGCTGCGTATGAAAAATCCATCCCCAGGCCCATGGATGCGTACAGAGAATTAATCGGTTCAATAGTTTCTTTCTGCAGCTCATTGATGGCCTTGGCATCGGTAATCTGGATGATCTGGCTGAATTCAAAGGGAGGCGTTCCCGCTCGGTAGGAGAATGTTCCTGCCGCTTCGTTACCGTAAGCAGCAAACCATTTACTCATCAGCGACTTCATCTTTTCGAGCTGGGCTTTTTCCTGTTCCGGAGCGTTTTTGGTAAACATATCGATGATGCGGACACTCATCTGTTCCCACAATGGCTTATTAAGCCGCATCAGGTATTTGACAGCGCCCGGCCCATTCAGAAAACCTGCGGATTGCCAGGGTGTGCCTGCACTTGCTGCCGGCTTGAGCATTCCAGCCAGTTCTGATCCGGCCTTGGCTGAGAGGACCGTTTCTGCCTGCAGGGTCTTTGCAGACGGGGTCAGAGACAGCGTCATCCAGTCTGCCTGCCCCACAAAATATTGAAGCATTTCAAACATAGCCTCTAATTTCGGCTGGAGTGCATTTCCTGTTTCTCCGCCTGCCTGTTCAGCAACAGACACCTGAACTTCCTGAATACCCCGGTCAATATAGTCTTTATACAGTGTATAAACCTTGTCTATATTAACATAAGCCCACGCTGGCTGACTTTGCGACGATTTGGCTTGCGAGGCATTAAATCGTGAAGCGAGAGCGGTCTTTTTCTCTTTGATGAGTTTACTTGCTGACAGAATGTCCTCTTTGTTCTCTTCGCGAGTAACAAGAAGATATTTCTTATCCGCCATAGGATATAAAATCAGGTTCCCAACTGGGGAATTCTCGACTTGCAGGGTATAAATACCAGCCGCATCCGGAGTGGATAGATTTTTATTGGCTTTAAGGAATTCGTCGGTTGTGGTTGTCGGCACCAGAAAGGAGATGAATAAATCCTTATTAGATGGATTCGTCTGCATCGCGACCATGGCGATACTGCCTTGCATATCCAACCCGGTCATCATCGGATCGCCGAAAATACCGGCCACATATCCGGTTGCCAAAATCGAAAGCGATATCGGCATTGGGCTGGCCCCGGCAAGATACTGGTCTAACTGCCCCAGCGCAGTTTGAAAGCCATTGATTCTGACACAGATGGGACAATCGGACGGCAGCAGCTCCAACAGGGGGTCTTTTGCAGGTGCTGTTGCGGCATTTTCAGCCGCAAATCCTGCGATTCCAGACAGAAACAGCAGGGCTAACAAGCCCAGTGATTTCCATTGACAACATTGTTTTCTCATGCGTTACCTCCTTCGAGGAAAAAAGGTTATTATTTATCTTAATACATGACGGTATTTACGAATGGGTTGTTTCAAAGATTCTTGCCAAATCGGGATAGATTTCGGGATTGGCGGCCAGCAGACGGAATCGCTCTGACTTATAATTGCTCATATCGATAGGAAATGCCGCTTTCCCATCCAAAGTCGTAACAATACCGCCGGCTTGCTGAATCAGAATCACCCCGGCGGCAATATCCCAAAGCCTTGCAGATACTGTAAAGGTCCCGATGATTGCTCCTTTGGCCAAATACGCCAGGTGCAGGGCGGTCGAGCCGACGCTGCGGGCTCGTGTCAGGCGAAGCATTTGATGAACTGCCGGTTCCACGGACTGGTCGAAGTGGCTGTCAAAGGCAAAACTGGATATTTTACTTATTTTGTCATGGCTTACGGATACCGGTTTTCCATTGCAGGTGGTTTGAAGGCCAGAAGCGGCCGTATAAAGCGAGTCTGTGCATGGGTCATAAATTACTCCTGCAACAGGACTTCCGTTATGAATGATGCCGATGCTCACGCAAAAACACAACAGGCCGTGGGCGTAGTTGTTGGTACCGTCAATAGGATCGATAATCCACCAGATATCCGAGTTATCCCGAGGAGCTTCAACAAGCATGGAAGCATTCGGGCCTTCTTCGGCAAGAATCCCATGATTCGGGAATACATTGCGGACATACTGGATGATGATTTCCTGGCATAATGGATCCGCCTGAGTGACCACCTCGGTCTGGTTTTTGAGGGAACTGGTGACATGCGACAGTTCCTCAACAGCCTTTTTGCCGGCCAGACGGGCGGCTTGCGAGGCAGTTTCCACGATTTTTTTCAGTATCAGGGGAGTTAATTCCATGAGACTCCTTTCGCCTTGACAAATCTATGTTGCGGGTCTATTTTAGCCGCAGTATGACTGATTTCCAACAAACAAATAGTTCAAAAAAACCGATTTTTGCACAAAGACTGATTGGATTGGCGATTTTTGCCGGAATTTCGGGGGCCTGGGCATTTCTGTGGCTGGCAGAAAAAGGAATGATTCAGCCCCAGTATGTGCTGGGGGTTTGCGGATTCAAGCAGCGATATGGTTTGCCCTGTCCGGGGTGCGGGTGGACGCACTCGGCCCAGGCGTTTGTCACAGGGGATATCGGGCGGTCTTTTGTGCAGCAGCCCGCGGCGATGGTTTTTTGCACAGTCAGTGTGATCGTATGGATTTTGGCTTTACATACGGCTGTTTTTGGGATACACTTCCGACTACGGCAGGTATTATTGAATCCTCGTTTCTGGAAGTATGTGCTGATCTGTTCAGGAGCCGTCATTTTGCTGGGCTGGATGGCCACGCTGGTCCGAACTTTTGTCGGTCAGTTCTGAACAATAACGGAACGGGACGAATCCTGTTTTAAAACAAAACAGACCTGATTGAGTAACAGACAATCGTGATGGATATTCTTATACTGCATGGAAAAAGCTAATTTAGATCGAATGCGTCAATCCGGGATCAGCCTCATGGTTGTATCTCTGGTCATTTTGTTTACCGGGAGCGGATGCAATATCTTTGGATTTTTAAGCAGCCCGAGTGCGTTTGAAAAAACCATCAAACCTGAATTCGAACTCAAATCTCAACAGGCACAAAAGGTCTATGTCTGGGTGGAACCAACTCCTTCCAGCGGGATTGATGTCAATACCGCGGATTTATTTGCCCAGACGGTTGGGGCAGGACTTAATCAAAAGGCCGGTATCAGAAAAAGAAATGTTATTATAGGGTCTTCACTGGAGGGGCAGAAGAACTTGTATGTCCGGCCTGAAACGCTTGCCGAAAAGGCCGGCGCCGGACTGGTTTTATACATCAGGGCGGAATCTTTCGAGGCCATCAATCATCATTCCAATAAAATATACAGCGGCAGGCTGGTAAGCCGGGCCGTGCTGCTTGATGTCAAAACCGGACAGCTTCTGTGGCCGGCCAGTGCCGATGGCCTGGAGACGGATGTTGCCATCGAAATGATGACCCAGGGCAAAGATGCGATGGTGTCCCGCTTGTGTGCGGCTGCTTCGCATTGTATTGTCCGTAATTTCTATGCGTGTCGTACGACGGAATACAGGGTGGACGAAGAGCGTTCACGTCTGAATGAAATGATCCAGCAAGATGTTTATTAGGAGATGCCGAACATGTTAAGAATCCTGATCAGCGACAAACTGGCACAGGAGGGTATCGACCTTCTGAAGGCAATGGATGATGTGGAACCGGTTGTTCGCCTGGGGCTCAGCGAAGATGAGCTGGTGCAGACCATTGGCGAATACGACGGGTTAATCATTCGAAGCGGAACCAAAGTGACAGCCAAAGTGCTATCCAATCCCGGCAAGCTCAAAGGGATTGCCCGTGCCGGTGTCGGCGTGGATAACGTCGATATCCCGGCGGCCACCAAGAAAGGCATTATTGTGATGAATACCCCCGGCGGCAATACCATGAGCGCCGCCGAACATACCATGGCCCTGATGCTGGCTATGAGCCGGCATGTGGTTCCGGCCTGCGTCAGTCTCAAGGGCGGCCAGTGGGATCGCAAGAGCTTTGAGGGGAATCAATTGAACAACAAGATCCTGGGTGTGATTGGTCTGGGACGCATCGGCATGGCAGTTGTGCAGATGGCCAAAGGATTCAACATGCGGATTCTTGGATTTGATCCGTTTGCAGCACCGAAAGAAGCCGAATTGCTGGGTGTGGAAATCGTCGATAATCTGGAAAAAATCTATCGCGAAGCTGATTTTATCACGGTGCACGTCCCCAAAAATGAAAACACGCTGAATATGATTTCGGCCAAAGAATTGAAGATGATGAAGCCGACCTGCCGGCTGGTCAACTGTGCCCGCGGCGGGATTATCAACGAAGATGACCTGTATAATGCGCTGCTGTCCAAGACGATTGCCGGGGCGGCGCTGGATGTGTTCTCCAAGGAACCGCCGGAAAATATGCGGTTCAAGGAAGTGCCGACCTGCCTGGTGACCCCGCATCTGGGAGCCAGCACCGAAGAGGCCCAGATTGAGGTTGCAGTCGAAGCGGCCCAGATTCTGGTGGATGCCCTGCGGGGTGGTCCGATTCGCAATGCGGTCAATGCTCCGTCGCTGGGTTCGGCGGCACCGATTGTCTGCTACTATGCCGATCTGGCACAGCGCATCGGTACCCTGATGAGCGCACTGGCACCGGGCCATATCAAGGGCGCCAAGGTGGAATTCCGCGGAGCCATCGCCGAAAAGCAGGTTGAGCCGATTGCGACTTCGTTTACGATTGGACTGCTCCAGCCGCACTTTGATACGGTGGTCAATATTGTCAATGTTGGGATGCTGGCCAAGGATCGCGGCATCAGCGTGGACATTACCAAAAATCCGGACATCAAAGACCTCGAATCCAGTTTTGCGGCAACCGTGGAAACCGACAAAGTCAAACGCACCATTCGGGGTACGGTGTACAGCGGCAAGCTGCTGCGTATTATTGAAATCGACGGCTTTGCCGTGGAAGTGACCCCCGAAGGCACCATGATGACCATCTTCAACGCCGACAAGCCGGGCGTTATCGGCGCCGTCGGTACATTGCTGGGCAAATACGGCATCAACATCAACACGATGGGTGTGGGTCACAAAGCCGAAGAAGGCAAGGCGATTCTTGCTGTCAGCCTGAACAAACAGCTTGATGAAAAGGCCATCACGGAATTGAAGGCAATGGACTTTGTCAACGAAGTGTACGTGTGCAAATTGTATTAAATTTGATGAGTGGTTTTAACAGATAGTACGAGTATATCATGCAGGCCGGGCCGGCGGGTTATGTTTGAACCAGTTGGTCCGGCCTGAATGTCGTTAATCGTATAGACCTTTCGACAGTCATGACGTTTTAAAAAGGATTACGGCATCCTCGTCGAATAGAGATATGAATTGGATTTTTAGAATATGGATGGAACGAAACGAGCTAAAAAAGGCAAACAGGACAGCCAGTTGGGATTTGATTTTGACGGAGCAGCAGATGGGGGAGTGCAGTCGAGCGTTGCGGATACGGCAGATTCGACGGCTGTGATGGAAATGGAAGAACCGGAACTGGCGGCGGAATCCGAAGCTGCGTCAAAACCGTCGCGCCGGCGAAAAAGTGAGGCCGCAACCGCCGAGTCGATGGCGGCCAAACAGCGTGATATCAGTGTCAGTGAATTTTTTGCCAAAAACCGGCACCTGCTGGGATTTGATAATCCCCGAAAAGCCCTTCTGACCGCCGTCAAAGAGGCCGTCGATAATTCGCTGGACGCCTGTGAAGAAGCCCATATTCTGCCGCATATTACCGTGACCATTGCACCGGTTGACGGCAGTGAAAATAAATTCCGAATGACAGTCAAGGATAACGGTCCGGGTATTGTGGCCAAACAGGTCCCGAATATCTTTGCCCGGCTGTTATACGGCAGCAAGTTTCATTCGCTGAAAATGAGCCGCGGTCAGCAGGGTATCGGCATCAGCGCCGCGGGTATGTACGGCCTATTGACGACCGGCGAACCGGTGCAGATTATGACCCGAACCAGCGGCAAAAAGCCGGCCAATCATTATCATGTTCAGATCGATACGACCAAAAATCGCCCGGAAGTGATTCTGGACGAAGAATGCGAATTTGATTTGCCCAATGGCACCAGCGTGACCATTACCATGGAAGGGCGCTATCAGAAGGGCAAGCAGAGTATTGATGAATACCTGGCCCAGACGGCCATTGCCAATCCTCATGCGGCATTTACCTATAACGCACCGGACGGCAAGACGTATGACTATCCCCGGCAGAGTAATGAGATGCCGTTTATCCCGGTGGAAATCAAGCCGCATCCGTATGGCGTGGAAGTGGGGGTCTTGTTCAAGATGGCCCGCCAGACCGAAGCCAGAACTATGCGGGAATTTCTGCGATCGGATTTTTCGCGCATCAGTCAGGCCATAGCGGAAGACCTCTTGAAAAAGTCCAAGCTGTCGGTCAATATGAAACCCTGGGATCTGACCATCAAGGATGCCGAACGTCTTCACGGCGTGATTAATTCGACCAAGCTGATGGCTCCGCCGACTGATTGCATCGGCCCGATTGGCGAAGAGAAATTAGTGGACGGTCTCAAGCGGGTGGTGGATGCCGAATTTTATACAAGCTGCACCCGCAAGCCTGCCGTGTATCGCGGCAATCCCTTCCTCGTCGAAGCGGCCCTGGCGTATGGCTGCAAAGATGCCTCCGATGCAGGCAATACGGATGAAGAGGAAGAGACGGGAATGCCTGCCGAAAAAGAAGAAAAAGATCAATTGATGAGGCTGGTTCGATTTGCCAACCGCGTTCCGCTGCTGTATCAGCAGTCCGCCTGCGCGACCTATAAGGCCGTGCTGGACGTCAACTGGCGCAGTTATGGGCTGGGTCAGAGCCGCGGGGCGCTGCCGTCCGGGCCGGTGATGCTGATGGTGCATATCGCATCGGTCTGGGTGCCGTTTACCTCGGAAAGCAAGGAGGCCGTGGCCCATTACCCCGAAATTATCAAGGAAATCAAGCTGGCGGTGCAGGAATGCGGTCGGAAGCTGGGCATGCACGTCCGCAAGCAGCGCCGCATCAAAGACGAAATGATCAAACGCGGGTATATTGAGATTTATCTGCCGCATATTGGCCAGGCGTTAAAAGATATTTTAACTCTGAAGGATCCGCAGGTTGAAAAACTGGTGGAAAAACTGAAAGTGACCCTGGAGAAATCGAGGACAGTCTAACGATGGCACAGGAATTGATTATCAGCATCAGCGGAATGCGAGGCATTATCGGAGAGAATATGTTTCCGGAAACGGCGGCCGAATATGGCGCAGCCTTCGGAACCTTTCTGAAACGCAGTCAATCCGGCACCCGGCCTGTTGTGGCGATTGGCCGGGATTCGAGACCTTCCGGCTCGATGATCTTTTGTGCAGTCGCGTCCGGACTGGCATCGGTGGGGGTGGATGTCATCGATCTGGGCATTTGCACGACGCCGGGAGTGGGGGTCATGCTCCGGCATCTGCAATGCAGCGGCGGGGTGGTCATTACCGCCAGTCATAATCCGCTGCCGTACAATGGTATCAAATTCCTGCTGGGCAACGGTATTGCTCCGCCCAAACCGATGGCCGAGACCATCCGCGGTCTTTATTTTGATAAGCAATTCGACCGGGTCAATTCCGTGGACTGCGGCAAAGTACGCTGCGATGACGGTGCGGCTGCGGTACATCTTGAAAAGGTGCTGTCGATTATCAATCCATCCCAGATCGCAGCAAAAAAGTTCAAGGTTGTCCTGGACAGTGTCAACGGAGCCGGCGGTCCGGTTGGATTGCAGCTTCTGGATAAACTGGGATGTGTGGTCACGCCGGTCAATACCGAGCCGACAGGCCTGTTTGCCCACGGTGCCGAACCAACTGAGCAGAATCTGGTCAGTCTCAGCGAACAGGTCCGTCAGGCAAAAGCGGATATCGGCTTTGCCCAGGACCCTGATGCCGACCGGCTGGCCCTCGTGGATGAACAAGGCCGCTATATCGGTGAAGAATTTACGCTGGCTCTGGTAGCCCGGTATATGTTCGACAGGAATCCTGGCGGTGCCGCTGCAGCGAATCTGTCCACCTCGCGGATGATCGATGATATTGCCGCCAAAGCCGGCGGAAGGGTCATTCGTACCCCGGTTGGTGAAGCCAACGTTGCCGAGGCGATGGTCAAAAACAATTGCATGATTGGCGGTGAGGGCAACGGTGGTGTAATTGACCTGCGTGTCGGGCCGATTCGTGACAGCCTGGTGGGAATGGCGATGATTCTGCATTTGATGGCTCAGACCGGCCAGAGTCTCTCGCAGTTGGCCGATGCGGTGGGGGGCTACGCCATGTACAAGACCAAATATACTGCTAACGGCGAGCAGGCCGCCCGAATCATTGAAAAAGCCAGGCGTATCTATCCGGATGCACAGGTCAATATCAGTGACGGCTGCCGGTTTGATTTTGCCGACGGCTGGCTGCATATCCGCACCAGCAACACAGAGCCGATTATGCGTGTGATTTTGGAGACCAAAGATCCAGTAGCCGCGAAACGGTATCTGGAGACCATCGAATCCTTGTGCAGGGATGTCCTGAAATGACAAAAGTACTGGCTGTGGAAGCAGCCAACGCACAAATCCGGCGGGTTACGATTACAGGAATGTGCATCAACATCACACTGATGCTGTTCAAGCTGATTACTGGATTCCTGGTTGGGTCGCTTTCTCTGATTGCCGACGGTGTGCATTCCCTATCGGATTTTGCCACGGATATTGCACTTCTGGTGGGTGTGTATTTTGGATCCAAAAAGCCGGA
This sequence comes from uncultured Pirellulales bacterium, assembly GCA_964550565.1. Taxonomy (GTDB): domain Bacteria; phylum Planctomycetota; class Phycisphaerae; order Sedimentisphaerales; family Anaerohalosphaeraceae; genus Anaeroglomus. The sequence continues at coordinate 7,926 of CAZKAI010000004.1, read as the reverse complement.
TGATAAGCATCCGTTTGGCCATGGCCGTCTGGAAACCTTTGCAGGAGCCTTTGTTGCAGCCGCTCTGATTTTTGTTGGAGCGTGGCTCATCTATGAAGGAGCCAAAGGCATTGCCGAAATGCACAATACAGGCAGTGAAAAAATCCAAATCAGTTCCATGGTGATTTGGATTGCTTTGCTGTCTGTTGCACTGAAGGAGTATCTCTATCAAATTACACGAATTGTCGCCAAACGTACGCACAGCTCGGCGACCTATGCCAATGCATGGCATCATCGCAGTGATGCCTTCAGCTCAGTGGCTGTGGTGATTGGTGCGATTGCAATGAAATTCGGCTATCCTCATGGCGACCAGCTTGGTGCGATTGCCGTGGGATTGATGATTGTGATGGTGGGGATTAAAATTGTCGGCGATTGCATCAGCGAATTCGCCGAAGGGGCGGTGGATGCTACAACGCTTCAGCAGATCCAAACTGTGATTAACGCTCATAAGGGCATTCGCCAGTGGCATCAGCTTCGGACACGCAGTGTGGGACGGGAAGTGTTTCTGGATGTGCATATCCTGGTGGACCCGTTATTGAATATCACCCAAGCCCATGAAATCGCAGAATCTCTCGAAGCAGCATTGATGGAGCAGCTTACCCGGCCGGTGAATGTGATGGTCCATGTCGAGCCGGATTTACCGGAACTGCGGCGTTAAACTGAACCCTGCCGGACCAGCATCCAGAGATTTTCTGACTGGCGTGTGAGGGTGAATTTGCCCTGCAGTATTTTTCCCTGCAAATAAACGCACAGTGTATCGGCATCCTCTGAAATTAACCGTAAGTCTCCTTTGTCCGCGATTTTCACCTGTCCTGTCTTGTTCTGTACGGGCCCCTCATACCACAAAAATCGCAGCGGATGATCGAATATACGTTCAATGGGCAGGTTTATTACATCAATCTGTTCAGGAGAAACGGTCATTCGCCATGTCCAGAGCACATCCCCCATTTGCAGCATCAAATCCCAATGAACACCTTGGGGGGTTGTATGCTGCTGGATGACAAACGCATTGTCCGGGCCGACTGTCATGAGCCCTGTCCTGCAGGATTATCCCATAGCCTGAATAGCCGTGATCGCCACTGTGGCAACGATATCATCCGAAGTGCAGCCGCGAGACAGGTCATTGACCGGTCTGGCAAGCCCCTGCACGATAGGCCCGTATGCCTCGGCTCCGGCCAGACGCTGTGTGGATTTATAGCACAGGTTGCCGGCACCCAGATCAGGAAAGACAAACGTGTTGGCATTGCCCTTGAGCGGGCTGTTGGGTGCTTTTTGTGCGGCCACGGAAGGGACGTATGCCGCATCAAACTGCAATTCGCCATCGACAATGACTTTGTCGCAGAATTCCTTTTGAAAGACGTCTTTGGCCTTGGCGGACGCATTGGCCATTTTTTTGGCATTGGGGCCGGAAGCCGAACCCTTGGACGAATAACTCAGGATGGCAACTCGAGGCTGGAGGCCGAATTGCAGGCCGGTTTTGGCGGTGGATACGGCAATATCGACAATCTGGTCTTCGGTCGGGTCTTCAATCAGTCCGCAGTCGGCATACAGCAGAATTTTGTCCGGCCAGCACATAAAGAACATACTGGAAACGGTTTTCATCCCCTCAGCGGGTTTGATAATCTGTAACGCCGGGCGAAGCGTGTCGGCGGTGGAATGACAGGCCCCGGAGACCAGTCCGTCGGCCAGTCCTTTTTTGACCATGACTGTGGCGAAATAGACTTCATCCAAAGCCAGTTTCTCTGCCTGTTCCATAGTCAGGCCTTTGGACTTACGCAATTCATACAGGTACTGGGCAAACTCCTGACGTCGGGGGTCAGTGGCCGGGTCGATCAGGTTGACCGCCCTGGCATCCACTTTATATTGATCCAATAGCGGCAGCACTTTGGCCTGACTGCCCAGAACAATGATATTCGCAAATTTCTTTTTGAGGATGACGGATGCTGCTTCGATGGTACGTGCATCACAGCCTTCCGGCAGGGCGATGGTTTTGATACTGCTTGCCGCTCTGCTGAAAATCTGCTCCAAAAAACTGGCCATATAGATAATCCCTAAATCAAGTCCTGTTTGTCCTGTTTTGTCATGAAAATAAGAAAAACGAGCCTGAAGGGACTTGAACCCCTAACCTTTGGTTCCGTAGACCAATGCTCTATCCAATTGAGCTACAGGCTCTTATATGTAGAAATGGCGTTCTTCGTGCCGTTCATGCCGACAGGAAACGTATGAAATTATGGCCGATAGTGTAACAGGAGCCGACATTTTTGCAAGCAAAAATCAGCTTCTTTTTCTGTTTTTTCTATATCGACAATGCTCTTTGTAGCTTATCGATGGTTGGGCCGGCCAATTACAGGCTTTGCTGTTCGGTTCGAGCGATAATCTCATTTTGCAGGTCGGGGCCTAAATCGTTGAAATAATCGCTGTAGCCGGCCACACGCACAATCAAATTGCGATATTGGTCGGGGTTTTTCTGGGCATCCCGCAGGGTCTGGGCCGTGACGACGTTAAACTGAATATGGTGTCCGTCCAGCCGGAAATAGCTGCGAATCAGGTGCAGCAGCTTTTCGATCCCTTCGCCTTCGAGCAGTTGGGGGGTAAATTTCATATTCAGCAGCGTACCACCGGTACGGGCGTGGTCGATTTTAGCGGCGGATTTGATGACCGCCGTCGGGCCGTGCACATCCGCTCCATGGGTGGGGGAAATCCCATCCGACAGCGGTTCTCCGGCGCTGCGGCCATTGGGCAAAGCCCCGGTCATCTGGCCGAAATAGACATGCACCGTCGTCGGCAGCAGATTCACCCGGTACTTGCCGCCCTTGGTGTTGGGCCGGCCGTTGACGGTGTCAAAATAGATATTGAAAGCCTCTGTCGCCAGACGGTCGGCGTAATCGTCATCATTACCGTACCGCGGGCTTTGTTTTAATTGCTGCTGAAGAGCGGGATTATCCCTGAAATTAGCCTTCATGCTCGACAGCAATTGCGCCATCGACAGGGTCTTCTTGTCAAAGATGTTGTATTGAATTGCCGCCAGGGCATCCGTCAAGGTGCCGATACCAACGCCCTGGATGTAGGTCGTATTATATCGCGGGCCGCCATTGTGATAATTACGGGCTTTTTTGATGCAGTCATCGGTCAGAATTGACAGCATCATCGCGGGCAGATAATTGGCATAAAGACGCTCGATGACGTTATTGCCTTCCACCTTCAAATCCACGAAATATTTCAATTGGGCCTTATAAGCATCGATGACATCGTCAATTGAATTAAACGTTGTCGCATCCGGTGTCTTGACACCAATCTGTTTTCCAGTCAGAGGATCCACGCCGCCATTCAGCGCTAATTCCAGAATCTTCGGCCAGTTGATATAGCCGGTCAATGTACAGCTTTCCTTACCGAAAGCACTGGTTTCCACGCAGCCGCTCGGTCCGCCGGTACGGGCATCGAACATGGTCTTGCCGTCATGCAGCATCTCCCGAATAATGACATCGGTATTAAACACCGACGGCTGCCCGAAGCCGCATTTAATAACCTTGCAGGCCCTGCGGAGAAAACGGTCCGGGTTCTTGGCGCTGATCTGAATGCAGGCACTGGGCTGTACCAGTTTCATTTCTTCGACCACATCCAGCATCAGGAAGGATACATCATTGACCGCATCGGAGCCATCGGCCGGATTGACGCCGCCGATATTGATTAGGGCAAAATCGGTGTAGGTTCCGCTCTGTGCCTCGGTGATGCCGACTTTGGGCGGAGCGGGCTGATTGTTGAATTTGACCCAGAAGCACTCCAGCAACTCCCTGGCCGTTTCTTCGGTTAAAGTGCCGGCTTCTAACTCTTTTTTGTAAAACGGATACAGATGCTGATCCAGCCGGCCCGGATTATACGAATCCCAGACATTCAGTTCGGAAATCACGCCGACATGAATAAACCAGTACATCTGAAGCGCCTCATGAAATGTGCGAGGCGCATACGCCGGTACATGCTTGCAGATCGCTGAAATCTGCAAAAGTTCCTGTTTGCGGGCGGGGTCTTTTTCATGAGAGGCCAGTTCCGCGGCTTTTTCCGAATACCGTCTTGCTAATGCAATCACCCCATCGATTGCGTGGCTGAATCCCAGAAGCTGCTGCTGCTTGTCATACGCTTCAGGATCAGTCATAAAATTAAGGTTACGAAGTTCCTGGCGAATGTCATCCTGAAAATCCAGCAGGCCCTTCGTGTAAATCTTATTGTCATGAATAGCGTGGCCGGGTGCCCGCTGCTCCATAAATTCCGTAAAGATGCCCGCCTCAAATGCAGCCATCCATTTGTCGTTCATGGCGGCAAAGACCTTGTCCCGCATGGTCTTGCCTTTCCAGAACGGGATAATCGTCTCGGCATAAACCTTGCGGACATGGTCATCCACATCAAACCGCGTCCGATCCCGCTTGCTCATAATCTCAAAGTCGTCCAGGGTATGGCAGCATAATTCCGGGTAGGTTGGCGTTGCTTTGGGAGCGGGGCCGCGTTCCCCGACAATCAGTTCGCCGTCCTGAATGGAAACAGCCTTATGCTCCATCAGATATTTGAAGGCAAGCCCACGCGCCACAGGCGTGGACACCTGCATGGGAGTATCGCTTTTGTAAAACGCGGTCATCAGTTCCGCGCGTTCGGAAGAAATATAAGGTCTGGTATTGACGCTTTGCTCACGAAGCCGTTTTACACGTTCATTCATAATGTCTCAATCCCGCAAAAACCGTTCTGCACGGCACATCCTGTTTGCCGGGTCTATAACCCGCCTGCATGTACTTTATATCCCATCGTAATCAGGATGTCCGCCAGCTCTTTTATATTAAGACCTGATGGCTCCTGAATACCTGACATTCTATACTGTTTTCCCATTCGCTGCGATTTCGACTGACCACCCGTATTATACGGCAAAAGGTCGATTTGGTGTATATTTTTCATATCAGCGACCAGCTTTCCGATGGTTTTTATCGTCTCGGGCTGGTCGTTAAAGCCGGGAATCACAGGAATTCGGACAATAACCGGCTTCCTTTTCTCAGCGAGAAAACGGATATTGTCCAGAATAGTTGCATTTTCTACGCCGGTAAATTCGTAATGTTTGGCAGAATCCGGATGTTTTATGTCGCACAAAAACAGACTCACTTTGTCCAATATCTGCTCAAGAACGCTGCGCGGGGCATAACAAGACGTATCCACCGTCGTGTGGATGTCCATCGCCCGGCAGCGAGACAACAATTCATACAGAAACTCCGGCTGGGCCAGAGGTTCGCCTCCACAGAAAGTAACGCCGCCGCCGGACTGGTCAAAAAAGACGATGTCCTTGATAATTTCCTTCATCACCTCATCGGCGGTTACGGATTTACCGACAAGCTCCATGGCTCCGGAAGGGCATTCGGTGACGCACCTGCCGCAGCCGGTACACTTTTCCCATGATATAATCACTTTTTTGTCTTGAATTTCGATGGCCTGATGTGGGCAGACCTGAACACACCGGCCGCATTGAATACACCGGCTGGGCCGATGCATAAGCTGGGGTTTGAAGGAAATTCCCTCCGGATTATGACACCACAGGCAATGCAGCGGGCAGCCCTTGAAAAAAATGGTCGTGCGAATGCCTGGTCCATCGTTTATGGAATACCGCTTGATATCGAAAATAATGCCTGTTGTGTTTGCCATATCAGAGGGTTTAAAATGTCAGCAGTTGCTCCGAGATCGCATCAAGCAGATTGGCCTCATCGACGGCGGCAATTTTCTGACCGTTTTTATACAAAAAGCCCTTGCCTGTTCCCGCACAGATCGCCAAATCCGCATCGGCGGCCTCGCCCGGCCCATTCACAACGCACCCCATCACGGCAACACGAATCGGTTTGTTCGATTTCTGGAGAAGTTTACGTACTTTTTTGGCCAGCCCAACTACATCAATCTGGCACCGCCCGCAGGTGGGGCAGACAATCAATTCCGGATGCGATTGTTTATAGAGTCCGACCGATGCGAGAATCATTTTGCCTGCTTCGATTTCCTGAACCGGGTCGCCTGCAATACTGACGCGGACCGTATCGCCGATTCCTTCAGCCAGCAACGTGCCAATCGCTACTGACGACGGCACCAGGGCGTCTTCCAGCAATCCTGCGTGAGTCAGGCCGATGTGCACAGGATAGTCGAATGTCTCGCTGATAGCCCGGTTGATTTCGATGGTACGAACGGTATCGGCGCTTTTGGCACTGAGCACAAGATTTTCGAATCCGTTCTGCTCAAACATCCGGACATAGCCTGTCATTTCTTCAAGCATCAGTGTGACACGCTGGTCCCGGCCGACATCGTGCTTCAAATCTCGGATACTGGCTTCGTTGACGCCGACACGAATTGCAATGTGGTGCTGTTTGGCGCAATCAATAATCCGCATGATATCGTCTTTGTTTTTGACATTGCCCGGATTTAACCGAATCTTGGCAGCCCCGGCCTCAATCGCCTCAATGGCGCGATCGGGCGAAAAATGAATATCTGCCACCAGTGGAATGGGGGATTTCTGAACAATCTTGCCGAAAGCCTCCGTATCCGCCCGCGTAGGGACGGCAATCCGCACCAGGCCGGCGCCGGCTTTGACCAGCTTTTGAATCTGTTTCAAGCATCCGGCCACATCAGTCGTTTCCGTTTTGGTCATCGACTGAAGGACAATCGGATTGGCCCCGCCAATCCGGACTGAGCCGACAGTTGCTGTACGTGTCTGTTTTCGCATTCGTTTTATCCTTATTGCTATAAACAAATAATGATAACCGATAAGAGATGATAAAGCAAACTAAAATAGAAGCCTATGTCTGTCTGGAATGGGAAATATATGGCCGCTATGCTATATAGAGATGAAATCTTGTTACAATTCTGCGAAATCAGGATTAAAATCGTCGTACCAATCCCACCACAATTGCTTGAACCTGACAGTCCTTCGATAAAATCGGAGTGAAAGCATCATTTTCAGGCATCAGGCGGATATTACGTTTATCTTTGAAGAACCGTTTGACCGTGGCGTTTTGTTCATCCAGCAGGGCGACGACTAATTGGCCGTTTTCTGCGGTCCGAGCGTGTTTGCAGATAATGTAATCGCCATCCAGGATTCCTGCATTGACCATGCTGTTGCCCCGGACCTGCAGAACATACAGGCTGCCGTGATTGCCAAAAACCTCCGAAATCCCGAATGCCTGCTGGTTTTCAATGGCCTCGATGCCGTAGCCGGCGCTGACATACCCCAGCATCGGCAAGACCTCAGCCTGCTGCTGTTCGGTCTGCGAGTCAATCTGCTCAAGCAGTTTTTTTGCCTTTTGTGTAAGGATTAAAGAGCGAGCCTTGCCGCTGGATTGCTCCACCAGATTTTTTTCGCGCAGTGCGACGATATGCTCGAATACCGTTGGCCGACTTACGTCCAGCGTGTCTGCCAGTTCGTCCATCGTCGGCGAATAACAGTGCCTGACCTGAAAGCTTTCGATTTCCTGAAGGACTGCCAACTGTCTGGGCGTGATGATGACTGGATTGGGATTGGTTTTCATGCGTACAGTTCTCCACCTCGGATACAGGTTGTGCTGGAGTGCTTGAATGTGCAAGAGCCTCTTCCATCAGCAGTTCCGGCTGGATTGACCCGCCAACCAGATCAGCGATGATTTCGAGCACTTTTAATAATGGATTCGATACGGTTTCCGACACCGGTTTTACCTTATTCTCGACAATCTCGTAACTGAATTCTCCGCCAGGTCCCAGCTTGAACAAAGGCGGCTGTTGATTAAAACGGTTCCATTCCATGGTTTTACCTTTCTTCTACATCGTCCATCCATCGACCCAATAGTCTATCGGCAAAACCATACAAAAATCCTAACAAAAACCGTACAGGAAGGAAAGAAAAAT
>CAZKAI010000003.1:43867-71499 GCA_964550565.1 uncultured Pirellulales bacterium | reverse complement strand
TACGGATAAAATCATTAATCTCAGTTTCATAACGGCGGCCTCCTGTCATAAATGAAGTTAACTATATTTCTTTTGTCCGCAAAGCAGAGCTGTTTTTTGCGGAGGGTTCTCGAAATACAGGGTAATCGGAATTGAAATAAGAACAAGTTTGTTTTTCACCATTATCTCTTTTTAAACAGCCAGACCCCGTCGTGCTCTTTTTACAAACCAACACCCCATATTATCAACAGTACACCTGCCCCGTATGCTGTCCCAAAATCCCTGACCAAACGAGGATATCAGCTATTTTGTGGACCTTCAATGCCGCCTAATGAGATCAGCCTTATTTTTTCGTCAGTGCATTTCTCGCCGCATTGATGACCGGATCGGCAGTGGTAATCTGATTGGCACGGACTTTGACAAGGACGTCGGGCTTGATGCCCATACCCTCAAAACAGGTCCCGTCCGGCAGCATCGCTTTCCAGCAAGGCAAATAGACCGTCACCCCATTGCCTAACTCATACGGCTGGGGATTGCCTGAACTGCCCTGAGTCGGTTCGCCGACCAGGATGCAGCCGGGGACCTGCTTCATCATCAACACAAACGCCTCACAACTGCTCATCACGACCGGGCCTGTCAATACAGCAACCTTGCCGCGGTACACGGGGCGATTTTTGCTGGGGACCAGCCGGCGTTCATGGGCATCCGTAAATCCGCCGGGGGCATCGGCATCACGGATGACGTGCTTGGCATACACTTTGGAGCTATCGATGAAACAGCCTGCAAACTCCTGAGCAATCGGTTCGCTGCCGCCCCCGTTGCCGCGAATATCAACAATCAGGCCGGGCGCATCGGCGAATTCCTGCAAAGCGGCGTAGAGCGATTCGTAATATTCTTTGTGCTGGGCACTCCAGCCGTCAATGTAAATATACCCAATGCCATCCGGAAATTGTCCCGTCCAGATACAGTCGTTCCGTTTTTTGAAATTCGGTACCAGGGTGGGCAGTTTTTGAAAATTGGCATTAGGAGCAACCGGGTTGCGATACGCCGGGACCGTCTGGTCTCCGACCGTCAGCCAGATATGCTTATCTTTGGCATGAGCCAGCAAAAGCCCCGCCGTGCGTGCAAACGACATGGGGCTATCGGCATTTATCAGTTTATCCTGGTATTGTGTAAATAATTGATCCCAATCGAGCTTTTTAAGCATCTTGTAGGAATAGTGGTCATCAATGGCCTTGCGCAATTCCTCAACGGCCTGCTGATTGTCTTCCTTTGAAACGCCCTGTTCGCTATCGGTGGACTGGCCGTTTTCGCCAGCCGTCTGAAACTGAACCACCAGCACTTCCGCCGATTCGCCGGAGGTGTTTTTGAAGTTTTGATATGACGGCGAATTGATGCCGAATGTGTAGTTGTGGTTGGGTTTGAGTTTTGCCGAAAAGACAAACGCCCGTTTGCCTGACCATTGTGGTTTGCCGATGGGCTCGGGAAAGCCATCGCCGCCGCCGCACAGCGAATAGCTGCGGGTATTCATATCCTGGTCGAACACGATCCGGATTTTAATTGGCCCCGGCGGAACATCCACGGCGCCGTTTTCCGGAAACATCTTGATGACCTTGGGGGGACGGGCCAAAACAGAGGCGGAAAACACTAAAAGGACAAACATTAAACGGATTTTACTGTTCATAGAGTGCTCCTTAAAAATACATCGAATCAAATTTATTTCATCCAACCTGCCTGAGAAATCGACTCTTTTCAGGTTCAGTGGTTCGATTTTTATACCCAACCAACCTTTACTCGGACCAGTACCAGACTGTGACAACACCATCCCCTTTATCTTCTGAGTGGGAAATACTGATCAGTCTGTCTTTTCCGATGGAAGATGCGAACTCGGACGCCTGCGTAAACAGGGATTGCCAGGTGGAAAACAAATCGCGAAAGACTTGAAACTTGACCTGCATGCAGCGCTCCTTTCAAATATCGCCTTTTTTAGCTTTTTGTTTTTCTGTCCGCATATACGGTTAGAAAAAAGCTGCTATTGGCTGTTGTGGCCTCCAAAGTCCAAAAAGTCCATGTAAACTGTTTATCTACAAGACCTTATAATAAATGGGCGATACAGGACTCGAACCTGTGACCTCACGGGTGTGATCCGTGCGCTCTAACCAACTGAGCTAAACGCCCTAAAGGTAACACCTTATATAGCCAAAATCCGACTCTGTCAAGAGGTTTATGGGCAGGCATTATAATATGACACTCAATGCAGTCTTACCACATCCACTATTCTGGCTATTTATGTTTTATACATTAAAGCGGAAATTGATGATGTCGCCGTCCTGAACGACATAGGCCTTGCCTTCGAGCCGCATCTTGCCGGCGGCCTTGACATTTTTTTCGTCCCCGAGCTGTTTAAGATCGTTGTAGGCCATGGTTTCGGCACGGATGAAGCCGCGTTTGATATCGCTGTGTATCTTGCCGGCGGCGTCAAGGGCAGTCGTGCCGGCGGTAATGGGCCAGGCTCGGACTTCATCCTTGCCAACGGTCAGGAAGCTGATAAGACCGAGGGTTTTATAGCAGCTCTGGACGAATTTAATGGAAGCCGGCTCTTTGAGGCCAAGGTCGGCCATGAATTCGTTACGGCTCTCCGGGTCCAGGCCGGCCAGTTCGCTTTCGATTTTTGCACAAAGCTGAACAATTTCGACGCCGGGGGCGGCTTTGGACAAATCGATGGGCTTGTCGAGCTGGTTTTCGCCGACATTGACAACGACCATCATAGGCCGCAGCGTCAGAAAGCCCAGCGGCTTGATGATCTCCAGTTCATGTTCGCTTTGGATGACGCTGCTGATGGGCTGTTCGGATTCGAGAGCCTTTTGCAGCTTCAATTGCAGTTCCAGTTCGGCTTTATCCTGGGTCTGGGTCTTGGTGGGTTTGTTGACCTGTTTTTCCAGACGTTCGATGCGCGTGGTAACCAGTTCAAGGTCCGCCAGCAGGAATTCGGTACGGAGTTCTTCGAGGTCTTTGGCCGGATCGATACGCTCCCGATACGCAGGCACTGAATCGTTGGCAAATGCCCGTACCACAAGAACAAACATATCTACGGTACGGATGTTGCCGAACAGCTTGCGTGCGGCTGCCCTGCCGTGCTCATCGGCAAAAGAGACCCCCGGCAAATCGAGACAGTCCACAGTACCGGGGACGAGCTTGTTGGGTTGATACAGGCTATTCAACCAATCGAGCCGTTCATCGGGTACCGGCACAATCTGCTCATGGATTTCAGTGGAACCCATCATTGCCGGGGCTTTACCGGTGATGGCGGATAATATCGTGCTCTTGCCGGATTGGGGCAGACCAATTAATGCAACTTTCATTCAAACTACCTCGTATTGTTATCGGATTATTACTTTTTTACATTAAGGCGGATTAAAGCTTGTAAACAGTATTGCCAGACGCATCATACGCAACGACAGCCGGAAAATCCCGAAATTCGAGTCTGCGGATGGCCTCGGCACCCAGGTCTTCATAAGCTACCAGTTCGCTTGCGACAATGTGCTTGCTGAGCAGCGCCCCCGCCCCGCCGAGCGTGGACAGGTGAACCGCAGTGTACTGCCGCAGGGCCTGACGTACTTCGGAACTGCGGTATCCTTTGCCGAGGGTGGCCTTGAGGCCCTGGGCATAGAGCATCGGGCTGAAAGCATCCATCCGGCTGGAGGTTGTCGGGCCAGCGGCTCCGATGACCTGACCGGGCCGGGCAGGTGTCGGACCGACAAAATAGATAATCGCTCCCCGGATGTCACATGGCAGCGGTTTGCCCTGCTCGATCAGGGCACACAGTCGCTTATGGGCCTGGTCACGGGCAGCATAGACATAGCCGCTGATCCGGACTTCGTCTCCGGCCTGCAAGGCTTTGACGGCCGCATCATCCAACGGTGTATGCAATTGTATGGATTTTATGTTCATAGCTCATTATTCGGATTACAGATAAAACTTTGCGTCTATTTTAGCAAATTTTTCCCGTTTTTCGACTGAAAACTCAAGAATCTGCGACAGAAGCCGGATTTTTCGGCGAAACTGACATTTTTTTGCTCTGGACATCTCAAAACAGGATATAATACTGATATGGCAAAATATCCAATCTATCTTGAACTGTCAAATCGCCGGACGGTAGTCATAGGCGGGGGAACGGTTGCCCTGCGTAAAACTCAATCCCTGGTTGAGGCCGGAGCGCGTGTGACGGTAATTGCCGAACATGTGCCGGCCAATATGGAGTCGGCATTTAACCTTCCCGATGTGAAGCTGGTGATAAGCGCCTACAGGAAGGATTATCTGGTGGGAGCGGTTTTATGTATCGCCGCGACCAATGATATGGCTGTGAATAAACAGGTCTATGCGGACTGTCAGGAACTCGAGATTCTGTGCAATGTAGTGGACCAGCCGGAGTTATGCGATTTTTATGTTCCGGCTCTGGTGAAGCGGGGAAATTTACAGATTGCCATCGGGACGGACGGCAATTGTCCGGCCTATGCAGGGCATGTAAGGAAAAAACTGGAAGAGTTGTTCACTGAAACGCATGGGCGGTTTGTGGAAGAACTGGAAAAAGTGCGACGGCATGTTATCGTGGAAATCCCCAATCCCGACCACCGCAAGATTCTGTTAGGCGATCTGGCCAGTGACGAATCCTTCGAATATTTCAGCGCTTACGGTTCCGACCAATGGCATCGGCATTGCCGTGAACGCATTCATAAAATCCAGCAGGGCTGACCGCTGCGGCCCGCCCTGCCGGATTGATTAATTGCACCAACTACTTGGATTTTAAGATATCCCGTATTTCAGACAGCAGCAATTCTTCTTTGGTAGGAGCAGGAGGCGGCGTCGGCTTGGCTTCTTCTTTTTTCTTGGCCATATTCATGACTTTGATAATGGCAAAGATTGCGACAGCGACGATCAGGAAGTTGATTATCGTATTGATAAACATCCCATAACCGAGCGTCACGGCGGCAATATCTTTACCGGCAGCGTCTTTGGTTGCTTCACGCAGGACAATGCTCATCTGGGAAAAATCCATCTTGCCAAGCAGAATCCCAATCGGCGGCATCAGAACATCACTGACCAGCGAATTGACAATTTTGCCAAATGCGGCACCGATAATGATACCGACGGCCATGTCCATCACGTTGCCGCGCATTGCGAATGTTTTGAATTCCTGCCATAAGCTCATAATGTGTCCTTTCATGATAAATGTTGTCTAGATTTGCTGTATTATACTTATCAAATAACCCAACCTCATACTTACAATAGATAGTTTATTCGATATTTTCCCCCTGTAAAGCCTAATTTTGGGGAAATAATCACTCGGACTGGCCGGAAAATGTCTTTACAAAACCCCTGTTTTTAGATATATTAATCCTTTTCGCCGAGGTAGCTCAACGGTAGAGCACGGCTTTCGTAAAGCCGGGGTTGTGGGTTCAAATCCCATCTTCGGCTTTGATAAAAGTTCGTAATTTTTAGTTCTGAGTTCGTAGTAATTCTAAAATCACCCACTTTCTGAAAGTTTATGCAGCCAAGTTCCCGAGACAAATTAAGCCTCCTTCGAGAAAAACTGTCCGGCCTGAACCGCGTGTTGGTTGCCTTTTCGGGCGGGGTGGACAGCAGTTTCCTGCTGAAAGTCGCCGTTGACACGCTGGGGGCTTCCAATGTGCTGGCCTGCATTGGGATTAGCGGTTCGCTTTCGGGGCATCAGTTGGCCCAGGCGAGGGAGATTGCCCGGCTGGTTGGATGCCGGGTGGAGGAAATTCCGGTCGATGAGATGAATAATGATGCTTACCGGGCCAATAAGATAGACCGGTGTTTTCATTGCAAAAGCCGTTTGTACAAATTATTCACTGAAAAAGCCCGGCAGGAACGATTTGATTATGTCCTGTGCGGAGCCAATTTTGATGACAAAGACGATTACCGCCCCGGCCATCATGCCGCGGAAGTGTTTGGGGTACTCAGCCCGCTGATGGATGCGGAGATAACCAAGACAGAAATTCGGGAATACAGCCGGGCGTTAGGTCTGCCCACGGCGGACTTGCCGGCCTCACCGTGTCTGGCCAGCCGGGTGGCTTACGGGATGGAGATAACGCCGGAAAAACTGGCCCAGGTGGAAAAGGCCGAGGAGGTGTTGCGAAGGCTTGGATTTGTGGAGTTTCGGGTTCGCCATCATGGAGTAATTGCCCGTATTGAGGTCAAACCGGCCGATTTTGCGAAAATCACGAGCGAATCGGTTCGCAGGCAGATTGTAGATGAATTGAAGACCATTGGATTCGGCTATGTCGCCCTTGATTTGCAGGGCTTCCGCAGCGGCTCGATGAACGAGGGACTGTCAACAGAGCAGAAAATGCACTAATGCCGATTATTCTTGCTCTTTCGGCCGACGACAGAAGATACTTGTGCAGGTGTAGTAAAAAACAATAGCAACTGCAAGAGGGACAATTACTCCCAGCAAGACCAGCAGGACATTTTTATCATCGCCTTGCTGCGTTGTCTTTTTCTCATATTCAAACCATGCGGCGCCAATACTGCCCCATAGGAAAAATGCCAGCCATGTGAAATAGGTACGCCAGGCCGAAGCCCTTTTTGACCAGTCTTCATTCATTTGAATATTCAGCAAAAGGCTCAGTTTGTATTTAATCAGATAAAAGCCGACTCCTGCCGCACATAATGATAGAAATTGACTTAACAACTCAGGGCGGTGCACATGCTGTTTATCAAGGGAACCGAATAGATCATTCAGGAGCACGCTGGATATAATATCCACGAGAATCGCAACAATCCAGGCCAAATGATTCATGGCGGAAACGGACGGGCCGGTCCACATCAGATAGGCATCGCGAAGGCTGAAATAACTGAAAATAAAAAAGGGTACCGCAAAAATCAACAGAAACAAGGATTTGCCGGATACACTGCCAAACAATGATGTTCCAGCCATCCATAACGAAATCGTCCCCAGGCTCAGCAAAGCGAAAGCAATTCCCCGGGAAATGACTTTCGCCCGAAAGTTTTCCGTCAACGGCAATGTCATACGGTTCTCCTTCCCAAAAATGTCTATGCCATATCAATCACTGAGTCTTCGCTCAGTTGGTCAATCCTGCGATCGCCGCACCAACCAGGGTTGCGTTATCGACACAGATAATGTCGGTAAAGATGCCCTTCTTGTTTTCCAGATACTGTTTCAGGTAAAACTCCACACGGGACTTGAGGGTCTTCATGTGGTAGAATGTCGTCCCCTCCGCGACGATGCAGATGGGCCTGGACGGGTCGGTGCCCTGCCCGCTCTTGATGGCCATGGACGAAAGATTGATCGCCGTGAATTTCGCCGCTCGCTCGGTCGTGCGATCGGCCAACAGATACATCGTCAGCGTATCCGTCTCGCTGCCCTGCCGGCAGATTTCGGCCAGTGTGCTGCCGCCATAGGGATACAACATGAACTCATTCATATCTTTGGTCGAAAGGTCGTTGATGGCGGTCAACTGGGCGGCGGTTGGTTTGCTGAACAGGCCATCCTTGCAGGCTTTGCGGATAATATCTCGAAACAGCGGCCCAAGATAGGCGCCGGATATCATCTTTTCGAACGGATTGACGCCGGGATTGGCGGTGGATTTGTCAAAGGCAACATCGAGCTTGCCGCGATGACCGCGGGCAAAGCCGCCGGATTCGGTATTGATAATCTGAGTCTTGGCCGGGTCCAGGTCTTTATTTTTGGCGACATTGCTGTTTTTCTCGATATAGCAGGTGTTGGTGCCGGTACCCAGGATAAAGCCGATATAGCCGCTGTACACCTTATTTTTATAGCCCATTCCCGCCAGCAGTGTGACAACGGTATCATTGAGCAGAACGATGTGCTTGTTGCCCCCCATGCCCAGAGAATCCAGTGCCAGATTGAGATTTTCGCCGACGAGCTGGCCTTTGACTTCTTCGGCTCGAACTTCCTTGGAAAAGCGAATCAGCCGGCCATCTTTATTGGGATACATCTGGACAGCGTAGGAAAAACAGAAACCGATATTGCTGGAAACCTGAATGACATCACGGAAATACCCGGCCATCGTCCTGAAAAATTCCGTTTTACCCATCTCACGATCCACCGCTGGCATCTTGAACAGTTTGAGGTTTTCGATCACGGGCATCTTCTGGTGATCGAAATAAACGGTCGCAACGCGGAAATTGGTCCCACCGGCGTCGGCAACGATGACCTTCTTATTGGTGGGGACATCGCCTTGGGCACTGATGTAGGTGGGGATCATTTCAAGGCTGCTTTTCTTGCCGGCCAGCCCCCGCTGCATCTCCTCCAGGAACAGCTTGACATTGGCATCCATATCCACATCCAGATAATCCATTCCGTAATTGCTTAGAAATCCAGCAACGTTCTTTTTGATTTTCTTCATGGCAACTTCTCCTTATGTGGATGATGAATACTGCTATTCAGTTTAATCGTTATATCCGTTGGGATTTGCCGTATGGAATTTCCATGCCGACTCAACAATCTTCTCCAGTTCCGGGTAATCGGTCTTCCAGCCCAGGACGCTGCGTGCCTTGTTCGCATCGGCAGTCAGCACTGGGGGGTCACCGGGACGGCGTCCGGCCTCGACTACCTTGAACTCTTTGCCGGAGACCTTGCGGACACAGTCAATCACCTGACGAACAGTATAGCCTTTGCCGTTGCCGAGGTTATAAACCTGCTGGGCTTCTGAATCAAGCCGGGCCAGAGCCAGAAGATGGGCCTTGGCGAGGTCTTCCACATGGATATAATCGCGGACACAGGTGCCGTCCAGGGTCGGGTAATCGCTGCCGAAGATTTTGATATTATCACGTTTGCCCATGGCGGCCTGAATAATCAGCGGAATCAGATGCGATTCGGGTTTGTGGTCTTCGCCGCGAGTAGCATTAAAGCCGGCACCGCAGGCGTTAAAATACCGCAACACAGCGTATCGCAGCCGACCGGTCTGACTCTGAAAATGGCACATCCGCTCCACCGCCCACTTGGTTTCACCATACGGATTGATGGGACATTTGGTGGTGTCCTCCGTAATCGGAATCTGGTCGGGCATGCCATACACAGCGGCTGTGCTGCTGAAGACGAATTTCTGCACTTCCGCCGCTTCCATCGCAGCCAGAAGCGTGCGGGTTTTGCTGACGTTGTTATCATAATATCGCAGGGGCTGATCAACCGATTCACCGACTTCGATGAAGGCGGCAAAGTGCATGACCGCTTCGATCTTGTGTTTCTTGAGGACTTCGACGGTAAATTCAAAATCGCCGAAATCGCCCTGGACGAATTCCGCTTTCTGCACCGCGGCTCTATGGCCCTTGCTGAGATTATCAAAAACGACCGGGCTGTGTCCGTGACGGGTCAACAGTTCGGTCATGTTGCTGCCAATATATCCGGCTCCGCCGCAAACGAGGACTTTCATGAATGGAGTTCCTTTTCGAGAGATTTCTGAATTTGTTTGATAATATGAGACTCAAGAGCTTCATCCCGCCCGAGGTCTATCCATTGCATTTGTTCGAGTCGCTCCGGCTCAACTTCCAGCCGCTGCTTACTGCGGTCACTGGCGGTATAAAGAGCCGGTGCGGTATTATACCCTCGAATGGTTTCTTCGGGCAGCGACAAACGCTGCACGAGGGTAATACATTCGACGCAGACGCGATTTTGTTCCGTACGAAAGACCAGTTCCACAGATCGCTGAAGGCTTTGCAAATTGGCCTCTGCCGAATTAAAGGCACCTGCATTATCCTTGCGCCAGAACTCAAAAAACTGCTTGGCCCGAAGCGGATAGGTACGAATGATGCCATTATCGATATCGAATTTCTGGATTCGAAACTGCATATCGAGCAGGGCCTTTTCGGAGACCTGCATCAGCTTATCCGAACTGACGGCATCAAAACAGGCCGGCTGGGTGAGCTGCTTTTTCTGACCTGCACAGCCAACCGCTAAAACCAACATACCGACTATAATCGCCTGATAAAATCCATTTTTCATAGTTTTGTCCTATTCATTAAATTCAGGGTTATTCTATCGGCTTTTGTTGCAACTCTCAAGTGCCAAAACCCCCTTTTTTGCACAGTTCTGGATAACAATTTACATTTCTTCGGTTCCGAATTAGAATCCCTTAATATGCTGAACAACCAGATCATCACACTAAAAAAGAAACTGGGCGCCTACGCAATCGGGTCCGAGGTATGTCAATTTCTGGACTATTTAGCCCTTGAAGCAGGATTGTCGCCCAATACGGTGCTGGCTTACGGGCGAGATCTGATGGAATTCTGCCAGTATTGCCAGAAGACGGGCTTGAAAGAAATACCGGCCCTGGAAGCAGTCCATATTTATGGACACTTGCAGACTATCAGTCGGGAAGGTAAGGTCGAGGCCTCGGTCAGCCGGGCTCTGGTGGCAATTAAGATGCTGCTGCGGTTTTGCCTTTCAACAGGCAAGCTGAAGGAAGATTTTGTCAGCAGTCTTGAAGGCCCCAAACTGTGGAAACGCCTGCCAAGTGTGGCCGGATACGAGCAGATATTCAAGCTGCTGGATACGCCGGATCCACAGGAGCCGTACTACTTGCGGGATAAGGCCCTTCTGGAAGTGTTATATGCTACGGGGGCAAGAGCTTCAGAAGTGGTGAATCTGAAGATTCGAGATGTCAATATCAAGGTCGGGTATGTCCGATGCTTTGGTAAAGGAAGTAAAGAACGGATTGTTCCCCTGGGAACAGTGGCTGGACAGGTCATTCAGCGATATCTGGACGAACTTCGCCCAACTTTGGCAAAATCCAAAAGCCCCGAGAACCTGTTTTTGACTCGCACAGGGCGAGCGATGGACCGAATCGATTTGTGGCGAATCGTGAAACGGCATGCCCTGCGTGCAGGAATGCCCAAGACAATGACAGTACACACGCTGAGGCATTGCTTTGCCACACATTTGCTATCGGGTGGGGTCGATTTGCGTTCTCTGCAGGAGATGCTGGGGCATGCCGATATCCGCACGACACAGATTTATACTCATGTGGACAATGACCGGCTGCGAAAGATACACAAAAAATTTCACCCCAGACCATAGACTTATCGCGATTCGGCGATTTGTCCCACGTGGTCCAGCACAAGGCTGGGGCGATAAGCATAGCTTTCTATATCTTCTTTTTTGGTAATCCCGCTGAGAACGAGGACGGTTTCGATTTCCGATTCAATGCCGGCAATAATATCTGTATCCATGCGGTCGCCCACGATAACGGTTTCTTCACGTCGGACGTTGAGCTTCTTAAGTGAATGACGCATAATCAACGGATTAGGCTTGCCGATGAAATAGGCCTGACGACCCGTGGAAAGCTCAATCGGGGAAATCAACGCCCGGCAGGCGGGAACGATCCCCTTTTCGCCGGGGCCGGTAATATCGGGATTAGTACCGATGAGTCGGGCTCCGCGGAGAACACAGCGTATGGCGGTTTCGATTTTGTCGTAGGTATAATCGGTTGTTTCTCCGAAAACGACGTAATCGGGATTTTCGCTGTCGAATTGCATACCCCCATCCTCCAAAGCCTCCAACAGACCATTTTCACCAATCGCATAAACTTTGGCACCCGGGGACTGATTTTGCAGAAAACTGGCGGTGGCGATGGCGCTGGTCATAAAATGGTCAGGTCCGACCGCGATACCCATGGCGGCCAGACGGTCAGAAAGCTGCTGTGGGGTCCGCTCGGCACTGTTGGTCAGAAATAAAAAAGGCTTCTCGTTTTTCTTGAGCCAATTGACAAAAGGCCTAGCGCCGGGCAAGACTTTTCTGCCATGATAAATCACGCCATCCATATCGCAGATAAAGGCACGTTTATTTTGAATTTCCTGAAGCAATGTCATCGCATTGGATTCCTTTCTCTTTATGATTCAGGATTATACTCGCTTTAATGTTGTTTTCATCAATTTTCGGTTTTGTTTTTATAACAACTAATATTGTGTTATAAATGTCGTATATATGTTACATGTTTATATTGCTCCATATTTCACATTATATGGCTATATATTATTTTGTTGTTCCTTTCCAGGATATTATTAGTGATATTTGTTGCATTTATTAGAACATCCTTTTATAATATGACGTAAAATACGAAAAGATGGTTGGATTTTCATCTGTTTTCGATGGATAATGAAAGAGCAGCAAGCAAATAGCTAATTTCTGATTTGCGACCTGCTCTTTATGTGTTTTTTGATTTTGTGTTATTTTGGAGATGATAAGAAATGAACGGACAATCGGATTTTATTCAGGATTCAGTAATTGAACAGACGCTGAGCCATGCGGTTCGCAAAGACCGGACGGCAGTCGAGGATATTATATCTAAAGCATTGGAAATGAAAGGGTTGGATTTGCCGGATATTGCGGTGCTTTCAACCATCAGTGATCCGGAATTGCTGGCCAAACTGTTTGATGCGGCCAAAAAAGTCAAAGAAACCATTTATGGACGGCGGCTGGTGCTGTTTGCACCTTTGTATATTTCCAACCTGTGCAGCAATGAGTGTTTATATTGTGCGTTCAGAGCTCGAAATAAAGAGGTTAAACGGAGAGCGCTGACACAACCTGAGATTTATAAAGAAGTCGAAGAACTGGTTAAACAAGGTCATAAACGTGTCCTTCTGGTGGCCGGGGAAAGTTATCCGAAGGAAGGTTTTTCATACGTTTTAAAGTCGATTGAGACGATTTATACGGTCAAAGTCGGCCCGGGCGAGGTACGCCGGGTCAATGTGAATGTAGCCCCGCTGACACTGGAAGAATTCAAACAGCTCAAAGCTGCAAAAATCGGAACGTATCAATTGTTTCAGGAGACCTATCATCGACAGACCTACAAGGGTGTACATCTGGGCGGGAAAAAAGCCGATTATGACTGGCGGGTGTCTGCGATGGATCGGGCGATGGAGGCCGGCATCGACGATGTGGGGATTGGTGTCTTGTTTGGCCTGTGCGACTGGCGTTATGAACTGCTGGCCTTGATGCAGCATATTCATCATCTGGAAGCCAAGTTTGGAGTCGGGCCGCACACAATCAGCGTTCCGCGGCTTGAGCCGGCAACGGGATCGGATATGGCCAGCCACCCGCCAAAACCGGTCGAAGATATCGAGTTTCGCAAGATTGTGGCCATTTTACGGCTGGCGGTACCCTATACCGGGATCATCATGTCCACCCGCGAAAATCCGAATATGCGGCGTGAAACCTTTGCACTGGGCGTATCCCAGATATCGGCTGGCTCCCGCACCAATCCCGGCGGTTATGTTGAAGGCAAGGATGTGCTGGATGAGGCTCAGTTCTCGCTGGGTGACCACCGGGGACTGGATGAGGTCATTCGGGATATTACGGAATTAGGATATGTTCCCTCTTTCTGTACGGGATGCTATCGTTTGGGCCGGACAGGACAGGATTTTATGGATATGGCCAAGCCGGGATTGATAAAAGAACACTGCGACCCGAATGCCCTTTCGACGTTTTTGGAGTACTTGCAGGACTATGCATCGGAAGCGACAAAGCAGGCGGGCTTTAAATTAATTGAAAAAACCTTAAACAGCATGGATGACGAACCGAAAACACGCAGCACGAAAATGCTCGATGCGGTCCGGTCCGGCAAACGGGATGTCTATTGCTGATATGGCCGAGATGTATCGATCAGAACAGGATTCGCTTGGGCGGATGGATATCCCGATAGAAGCGCTTTATGGGATTCATACAGCACGCGCAATGGTGAATTTTCCCTATTCATCACGGCCGGTACCGTCTGGGTTTATCCGTGCCTATGGTCTTGTCAAACAGGCCTGCATTCAAACATGTATCGAACTTGGTGAATGGGCCAATGAGCCTGCTAAAGGCGATGCGATGTTGCGGGCCAGTGCCGAGATGGCTGCGGGGTTACTGGATGAACATATCCGGGTGGATTTGTTTCAGGGCGGAGCCGGGACCAGTCTGAATATGAATGTCAACGAAGTCCTGGCCAACCGGGCGCTGCAAATCCTGAATCTGCCGCTGGGCAGCTATGACCGCGTTCATCCGCTGGAAGATATCAACCGGTATCAATCGACCAATGATACGTTCCCGACAGCGCTGCGGGTGGCGGCAATCCAATCGATACAGCAGCTTGAAAAAACTCTGGTCACATTGCAGGAGGCATTTCAAGCAAAAGAAAAAGAATTTGCCGACGTCGTAAAAATCGGACGGACAGAATATCAGGATGCCGTATTGACCACCCTTGGGCGGGAGATGTCGGCGTATGCAGAAGCCATCAATCGCGACCGCTGGCGTATTTACAAATGCGTTGAACGGCTGCGGGTTGTGAATCTGGGCGGAACAGCAATCGGTTCGGGGCTGTCTGCACCGCGTGACTATATTTTCCGGGTGACAGAGTCCTTGCGGGATTTGACGGGGCTGGGGCTGGCCAGGGCGGAAAACCTGATTGATGCCACACAGAACACAGATGTGTTTGTGGAGGTGTCGGGTATCCTGAAGGCCTGTGCCAGCTCGCTGTTGAAAATCAGCGGAGATTTACGGCTTTTGTCCAGTGGACCTGAGGGAGGGCTGCGAGAAATCACTCTGCCGCCGCGACAGGCCGGCTCGTCTATTATGCCCGGCAAGGTTAATCCTGTTATTCCCGAATCGGTCAGCCAGGCGGCGATGCAGGTCATGGGCAACGATGTGGTGATTGTCCAGGCATGTTCGGCGGGCAGCCTTGAATTGAATGCCTTTTTGCCTGTCATTGCTGCTAATTTGCTGGAAAGCATAGAATTGCTGACGGTTGCAAGTGATATATTACGGAAATATTGCGTTGAGGGCATCGAGGCTGATCGTAAGCAGTGCAAACAATACGTGGAAAACGCAACGGCGGTTGTTACCGCCCTGCTGCCCAAACTCGGGTATGATGTTTGTGCCCGGATTGCCAAAGAATCACAGTCAACCGGCAAGTCGATTCGTCAGCTCGTTACAGAACAGCACCTGCTGACAGAGCAGGGATTCGAGGCCATGATCAGCCCGGAGGCCGTCTGTCAGTTGGGTCATGTCAAAAAGAAATCAAAACCATAAAAAAACATGGATCAGGCAACACCAAAAAGCTTACGTCTTCATATCGGATTATTCGGCAGACGCAATGTCGGTAAATCCAGCCTGCTGAATGCGATTGTCGGACAGGACGTCTCGATTGTTTCTGAACACGCAGGAACCACGACCGACCCTGTGGAGAAACCGATGGAACTGCTGCCGCTGGGGCCGGTGGTGTTTATTGATACGGCTGGGGTCGATGATGAGGGGGCGCTGGGACAACTGCGTATCACCCGGACACGCAAGGTGTTTGAGCGGACTGATTTGGCAGTTATCGTCAGCGATGGTTTGTGGGGAGGCTTCGAAGAGGCCATTGCCAACCAGCTTGCTGAACTGAAAATACCTTATATTGCCCTGTTCAATAAGATTGATCAGGTTCGCCCGAAACAACAGATTATCGATTCTTTACAGAATAAAAAAGTGCCGACGCTTTTGGTCAGTGCCAAAGAAAAACGGGGACTGACTGAATTTCGACAGGCGCTGCTGGATAACACCCCTGCGGAGTTTGTTGAAAATCCTGAGATTGCCGCAGATCTGGTCGGGCCGGGACAGACCGCGATTCTGGTGGTTCCGATTGATAAAGAGGCCCCCAAAGGCCGGCTGATTCTGCCGCAGGTCCAGACGATCCGGGATTTACTGGATGGGGATGCCTGCTGTATAGTAGTCAAAGAGCGGGAACTGCGGGCGGCAATCGACAACCTGAAAGAACCGCCGAAACTGGTGGTGACTGATTCGCAGGCGTTTTTGAAGGTTGCCGCGGATACGCCCAAGAATGTACTCATGACCAGCTTTTCGATTTTGTTTGCCCGATTTAAAGGCGATCTTGTAACGCAGACACTCGGAGCAATGGCTGTCGATAACCTGAAAGCAGGTGATCCGGTTTTGATTGCCGAAGCGTGTAGCCATCACCCGATTGGTGAAGATATCGGACGGGTGAAAATTCCCCGCTGGCTGACGCATTATGTCGGGGGTAAGCTTGATTTTACGATTCTATCCGGACGCGACTGGCCGGAGGACATCAGCAAGTATAAGCTGATTATTCACTGCGGCGCCTGCATGTGGAATCGGCGCCAGATGCTGTCGCGGCTGCTTGAATGCCGCAAGGCGGGTGTTCCGATTACCAATTATGGGCTGGTGATTGCCTACAGCCTTGGCATTTTTGAGCGTGCTCTGGAGCCATTCCCGGCGGCACGAGAAGTGTATCGACAATTTAAACAGAAAGAACAAGCATCGTAATGAATCCGATTACCCTGCAGGAAATAGAACGATGGCTCAAAGAAAGCGACCCCAAAGCCCTGGAGTCACTCTGGGCACGTGCAGATGAAGTTCGCAAAGCCACGGTCGGCGATGAAGTCCATCTGCGCGGACTGATCGAAATTTCCAATTACTGTGTGCGTCGGTGTGCTTATTGCGGGCTGGCTGCAGGCAATCGAACCATCGAACGCTATCGGATGACGCGCGAGGAGATTATCGAGTGTGCTTTAAAGGCGGTACGGCTGGGCTATGGGACTGTGGTCATGCAGGCGGGAGAAGATTACGGGATTGAAGCCAACTGTCTGGCTGAGGTGGTTCGAGAAATCAAAAGTCAGACGCCGCTGGCTGTAACACTCAGCCTGGGGGAAAGACCCTATGAGGAATTGAAACTCTGGAAACAGGCCGGGGCAGATCGCTATCTGCTGCGGTTTGAGACCTCGGATTCGCATTTATATGAATTAATTCACCCCTCGCTTCCGGGGAAAAAATCGGATCGATTTGAAATCCTACGGCAATTGCAGGAACTGGGTTACGAAGCAGGCAGCGGAGTGATGATTGGTATTCCAGGCCAGACTTATACCACGCTGGCACATGATATCCATATTTTCAGTACTATGGATTTGGACATGATTGGGGTAGGTCCATTTATTTCCAGCCCGAATACACCTTTGGGACGCGGTGAAATCCATTTTGATATTGATCCGGTTGAACAGGTACCGAATACGGAACTGATGACCTATAAGGCAGTCGCCCTGACGCGACTTGCCCGGCCGGATGCGAATATACCCAGTACTACCGCCCTTGCGACGATTAACAAGGAAAGCGGGCGGGAATTCGGGCTAATGCGGGGAGCCAATATCGTGATGCCCAACCTGACTCCAGTACAATACCGTGAAAAATATGAGATTTATCCTGGGAAGGCCTGTATTAACGAGACGGCCGAACAATGCAATGGCTGTTTACGGGGACGAATTGCTTCTATTGGCAGGACGGTTGGAACCGGCCAGGGTGGAAGAGTTAAAAGACCTACATAGTCTATATTTTGTTTTTCATTCAAAAATATTGTTTTATCACGCCAATTCAATATTATTGTGATATGTGTCGCATTATTTATAGTTATTATTTATTAACAGTCTTATTAAATATTATATAGTGATAAATTTCACATTATTTATGTTGACTTCTTTTAAGAAATGATATATATTTATCGATATAAGGGTATCGATAATATAAACTCTTATATGGAGAACTGAAATTGAAAGAATTAACCAGCGTATCTGTTCCAACAGTGCGACGATTACCGCTGTATATGGCTATTCTCAAAGAGATTGAGCCAGCCAGCGAGCACGTCAGCAGCACCCTGATTGCGGACCGTCTTGGTCTTGAACAAATCCAAGTTCGAAAGGATTTGGCCGGGATTGGAGTAACCGGTCAGCCTGCGGTCGGATTTAATGTCCGCGAGCTTATTGGGGCCATTGAGCAACTGCTGGGCTGGGACAATATGCGGGATGCCATTCTTGTCGGGACCGGCAATCTGGGACAAGCCCTGCTGGGATACGACGGTTTTGCCCGTTACGGCCTGAATATCGTCGCTGCGTTTGATTCCAATCCCGAGATTATCGGAATGAAAATCCACGGCAAGCCCGTGTTTGATATCGAAGTGCTTTCTTCCCTGACGGAAAGGATGCACATCCAAATCGGCATCCTGGCAGTACCGAGTAAAGTCGCCCAGCAGGTCGCTGATACATTGATAGAGGCCGGTATTCATGCGATATGGAATTTTACTCCAATCAAATTGAATGTTGACAGCAACATCATTGTGGAACAGGTTGATCTGGCGGCAAGTCTGGCGGTCTTATCAAGCAAATTAAAGGCAGTAAGCAAATAACATACAGGTAAATTTCTGTAACGTTCTGAATCTTAATACCAATGATAGCTGACAACGGTCAGCGTCTATAGATATACCCAACGGGTATGATTATTCCGCGAGCAAAAGAAGCAAGTGGTTAATGCCACTGTACTTAGCCGCGACGAAACGGAAAATTTCAAGTAAGATCAGTATAGAAAGGGATAATCATGTGTTCATCGTGTTGTAATGCTCAGCAAGAGCAGGTTCGGCGGTTTGAAAAGGTATGCCGAATTCTCGACAAACATCAGCATAATCCATCGCGGCTGATTCCGATTCTGCAGGAAGTTCAGAAAGAATACCGGTACTTACCCGAAGAAGTGATGGCGTTTATCGCAACCTCGCTGGGCGTGTCCCCTGCCAAGGTGTACGGGGTTGCCAGCTTTTATGCCAATTTCGCCCTCAAACCCAAAGGCAAGTATGTCATTCATATCTGCGAGGGCACGGCCTGCCATGTCAAAGGCTCAGGCAAGATTAAAGACGCCCTGTTCAAGAAGCTGAATGTAACGCCAGAGAACAACACCACGCCGGATATGCTGTTTACGGTTCAGCCGGTGTCATGCCTGGGTGCCTGCGGACTGGCCCCGGTGATGACGGTTAATGAAGAAGTACATGGCCAGGTCACGCCCGAAGCGGCGATGGTCATTATCGATGAAATCATCAAAAAGGAACGGAACTAATGCTTACTGATATGCAAAGTCTGGAACAGATTAAACAGGGTTATGACAAGGCGGTAAAGCCCATCCAGCATCGTATCATCATCTGTGCGGGTACCGGCTGTGTAGCCAATGGATCATTGAAGGTTTTTGAGGCCCTGAAAAAAGAAGTCCAAGCCAACGGGCTGACCGCAGTTGTGGTACTTGAGGATTGCAATGAGGGTCAGATTCACCTGAGCAAGAGCGGCTGCCAGGGATTCTGCCAGATGGGCCCGCTGGTCACGGTTGAACCCGAAGGTATCCTGTATGTTAAAGTCAAGGCTGAGGATGCGGCGGAAATCATCAAAACCACGCTGATTGACAAGAGCAAAGTCGAACGCCTGCTGTATGTGGATCCGGCACACGGCCAGGTCTGTCACACACAGAAAGAAATTCCTTTCTATGCCCAGCAGAAACGTATTGAGCTGGGAGATTGCGGTTATATTGATCCGGAAGATATCCGGGAATATATCGCACGCGGCGGTTATCAGGCGGCTCGCCGGGCTTATGCCAAGATGACAGCCCAGCAGGCATGTGAAGAAATTACAGCGTCGGGTTTGCGAGGACGGGGCGGCGGCGGTTTCCCCACGGGTAAAAAGTGGGCACTGACCCTGCAGCAGAAATCCGACAAGAAATATGTCATCTGCAACGGTGACGAAGGCGATCCGGGTGCCTTTATGGATCGCAGTTTGATGGAAGGCAATCCGCACCGTGTGCTCGAAGGTATTATGATTGCAGGTCGGGCGATTGAAGCGGATTTTGCGTATGTTTATGTCCGGGCGGAATATCCGCTGGCAGTGGAACGGGTACGCAAGGCCGTGGAAGATGCACGCGGCCTGGGCATTCTGGGAACAGATGTCTTCGGCAGCGGCATGGCATTTGACTGTGAGGTTATGGAAGGCGCCGGCGCATTTGTTTGCGGCGAAGAGACCGCCCTGATGGCTTCGATTGAAGGCCAACGCGGAATGCCTCGGCCCAAACCCCCATTCCCCGCACAATCGGGATTATGGGGCAAGCCCACGGTCATTAACAACGTAGAAACTCTGGCCTGTGTCCCGTTGATCATCACCAACGGGCCAGGCTGGTATCGTGAGAGCGGCACGCAAGGCTCACCGGGAACCAAGACCTTTGCCCTGACCGGCCATGTGGCCAATACGGGGCTGATTGAAGTTCCGTTTGGCTCGACGCTGCGGAAAATTGTATTTGATATCGGCGGCGGCGTAACCGATGCGACCGGCGAAATCGATCCGGATGCTTTCAAGGCCGTCCAGATTGGCGGACCGTCCGGCGGGTGCCTGACTAAAGAGCATCTGGATTATCCGCTGGATTTTGACACCGTCAAAAAGATTGGTGCCATGGTGGGCTCCGGCGGTCTGGTTGTGATGAACAACAAGACCTGCATGGTGCAGATTGCTCACTTTTTCATGCGGTTTACGCAGAATGAGTCGTGCGGCAAGTGTATCCCCTGCCGTGAAGGCACCAAGCAGATGCTGCTTCTGCTGGAACAGATTATGGAAGGCAAGGCTACTGCGAAAACGCTGGATACGCTCCAGACGCTGGCCGAAGCTGTCCAGAAAGGCTCACTGTGCGGGCTGGGCAAGACTGCCCCCAACCCGGTACTGAGCACACTGAATTATTTCCGGCATGAATACGAAGCTCATATTTTCCAGAAACGCTGCCCTGCCGGTGCGTGCAAGGCGCTGGCGATCCCGGAAATTGTGGCTGAATTGTGCAAAGGCTGCGGCTTATGTGCCAAGAAGTGTCCTGTTGGGGCGATTACAGGCGAACGGAAACAACCTCATAAAATTGACGCGGATAAATGCATACGCTGCGGCGCCTGTGCCCAAGCCTGCAAGTTTAACGCGGTTGCTGGAGTTTAACCATGAATACCACTGGAACGAATGAACATATCCTACTGAATGGTCAGCCGGTTGTCATCAACGGTCAAAAGAATCTGCTTGAGCTGATTCGCTCGGCGGGCATTGAGCTGCCGACATTCTGCTATCATTCTAAATTAAGCGTTTATGGCGCCTGCCGGCTTTGCATCGTGGAAATCGAAGGCATGGGCGTGGTTACATCGTGCAGTACGGTGCCGACTCCCGGCATGGTAGTTCGCACACACACCGACCAGCTTCGCAAGATGCGGCGGGTGTTTCTGGAACTGCTGCTGGCCAACCACCACCAGAGCTGTACGACCTGCGATAAATCGGACGCCTGCAAGCTGCAGGAGCTGGCCCGCCAGATGGGCGTGACGGATGTGCGTTTTCCGTCGATCCCCAAAGATATGCAGGCCGATACCTCCAGTCCTTCGCTGGTGCGTGACCCGAATAAATGCATTCTCTGCGGCGACTGTGTCCGGGCGTGCAGCGAGATTCAGGGCATCGGCGCGATTGACTTTGCCGGCCGCGGTGCCGGCACCGTGGTTGCTCCGGCGTTCAATAAAGATTTGGGCGAAGTAGATTGCGTCAACTGCGGCCTTTGTGCCAGCGTCTGCCCCACCGGTGCGATTGTTCCCAAGAGCGAAATTGAAGAGGTCTGGAAAGCGGTTAACAATCCGAATGTGACTGTCGTTGCCCAAATTGCCCCGGCGGTACGTGTTGCTCTCGGCGAGATGTTCGGACTGGAACCCGGCGTGGCCACCACCGGGCGAATTGTGGCAGCCCTGAAGAAAGTCGGATTTGACAAGGTATTCGATACAAGCTTTGCCGCGGACCTGACCGTGCTGGAGGAAGCGACGGAATTTATTGAACGCAAGACCCTCGGCAAGAAACTGCCTTTGTTTACCTCCTGCTGTCCGGGCTGGGTCAAGTATGCCGAGCAGTATTATCCTGAACTGCTGCCGAATCTGTCGAGCTGCCGCAGCCCGCAGCAGATGTTCGGTTCATTGGCCAAGACCACCCTGCCGGACCAACTGAAGGTAAAGCCGGAACAACTCTATGTTGTATCGATTATGCCTTGTACAGCCAAAAAATTCGAGGCCAAACGTCCTGAATTCCGCGGTCCTGCCGGAGCGGATGTGGATGCGGTTCTTACTACCCAGGAATTGGGCAAGATGATTAAGCAGGCCGGCATCCAGTTCCATAAGCTGACTCCCGAATCGCTTGATATGCCGATGGGCTTCAAGACCGGCGCGGGTGTCATTTTCGGCACTACCGGCGGCGTCAGCGAGGCGGTCCTGCGATATGCTCATGAGAAATTAACCGGGACACGGCTGGAAAATCCTGATTTTACCGATGTCCGCGGCAATACCGGCATCCTCAGCAAGACCCTGCGAATTGGCGATATCTATCTGAAACTGGCAATTGTACACAGCCTGTCCAATGCCCGCAAGATTGCCGACCAGGTCAAGGCTGGTAATTGCGATTACGATTTGATTGAAGTCATGGCCTGTCCGGGCGGCTGCGTTGCCGGGGCCGGACAGCCGGTCTGCGAAGGCGGCGAGGTCATACAGCAGCGTGCCAAAGGCCTTTATGAAGCCGACAAAACTCTCCAGCTTCATAAATCACAGGACAATCCGTATATTCAGCAGTGCTACCAGACGACTCTGGAAAAGCCCGGCAGCCATAAGGCGCACGAAATGCTGCACACTGAATACAACAGCCGCAAACGGCTGTGCGGCAGTGCCATCAACCTGTCGGAAGGCAGCGGTGACGGCAAGCTGAATGTATCCGTGTGCGTTGGAACCGGCTGTTATCTCCGCGGGTCACAGACCCTGCTGACTCAATTGCTGGATAATGCCCACACCAAAGGCATCGATGATAAGCTGCATATCAAGGCGACATTCTGCTTTGAAGCATGCACCAAAGGACCGACGGTCAAAGTCGGCGATACGATCATAGAAAAATGCGACCTGAAGACAGCAGCCCGGGAGATCGATAGTCAGTTAAAAGTCCATGCCTGATTTCATTTTGTATTGAGGAATTAGATCGATGCAGACGCCAAATCAAGTCGTTTTTACCAATAAAGCCCGATGTCGGGACTGCTACCGGTGCATTCGCATCTGTCCGGTTCACGCCATCGGGATCCGCGACGGGCAGGCGTATGTCGATCCGCAAAAGTGCATCTGCTGCGGGACCTGCATTCGGGAATGTCCTCAAAAGGCCAAGGTTTATCGCAACGACGTTGACATGGTTCGGGATTTGCTGCATGGAGATGGTCCGGTTGCCGTTACAGTCGCCCCGTCCTTTGCGGCTTTTTTCCAGCCCTGGCAGCAGACGCGACTGCCCAGTGCCCTGCGGAAGCTTGGATTTGCATTTGTCGCCGAAACCTCCGTCGGGGCGTATCCCGTAGCCCAGGCGACTCGAGAATATTTTGACCAGTGCCGGCAGGGAGCGTGTATCAGCACCGCCTGCCCGGCTGTAGTGGGATTTATCGAACGACTGCAGCCGCAACTGGCCGCCAGCCTGGCTCAGGTGGTTTCGCCGATGATTGCCCATGCCCGCATGCTCAAAATCAAGCTTGGGCCGGGGACCAAGGTGGTGTTCATCGGTCCATGTGTGGCCAAAAAAGCCGAGGCGGATCGCTATCCGGATAAACCGATTGATGCAGTGCTGACCTTCCAGGAACTGGCGGAGTGGTTTGAGCTTGAACATCTCAAGCTGGCCAATCTGGAAGAAAGCCCGTTTGATCAGCAGCCCGCCGGATGGGCACGTCTGTTTGCCCTGGCCGGGGGGGCCTTAAAAACTGCCTCGGAAAATACCGACATGCTGGCCGAGAACACCCTTGCCATGAGCGGCGTTGAGGAAATCCGGGAATGGATCGCCTCCTGCGGGGATGGAAATGGACAGCATGTTCTGGTCGAACCGCTGTTTTGCCGACAGGGCTGTATTAACGGCCCGGCCGTACCGGAACAGACGCTTCCTGTATTTCAGCGGCGAAAAGCCGTGCTGGACTATGCGGCCAATTTGCCTGTGGTTGAAGCGGTCGAAGCGATTCCTGCGGGAATTACAGAAAAACCGTATCTGCTGAATCCTGCGGTTGAAGAGCCGATTAACGAAGAAGTCATTCGGATGATTCTGGAAATGAGCGGCAAAAAGGATCCGACCGATCAATTGAATTGCGGAGCGTGCGGGTATTCGACCTGCCGTCAGCAGGCCATAGCCGTCTTTCGACAGATGGCCGAGCCGGAGATGTGCATTCCCTTTATGCGAAGACTGGCCGAGCAGAAGACTGACAAGATTATCGACACCAGCCCCAACGGCATTGTGATTCTGGATGAACATCTCAACATCCTGAGTATGAACCCTTCGTTCCGGCGAATGTTCATGTGTTCGACAGCCTTATGCGGCAAACATATCTCGACACTGATTGATCCGGATACCTTTGAAAAAGTCGCCAGCGGTCAGAAAGAACGACTGCAAGCCCTGATTGAACATAAAAAATACGGCATGGTCTGCCACCAGATTGTGTACGCCCTGCCGCAGGAAAAACAATACGTCGGAATTTTTGTGGACATGACCCAGAGCCTGGCCGAACGCAAACAGCTTGATGAACTTCGCAGCCAGACGCTCCAGCAGGCCCAGAACCTGCTGAGCCACCAGATTGACATGGCCCGCCGGATTGCCCAGTTCCTGGGCGAAAGTTCCGCACAGGGACAGCGGCTGGTGGATAATCTGATGCAGATGGCCCAGGAAAAGAATCCTCCGCGAAAGCCGCTGGCACCCGAACAATGAAATCCGGATACCTGCACATCGATATTTTGTCCCGGCAGACACCCAAACGTTTTGATGATGTTTGCGGTGATGCGATCCTGCAATGGCGGACTGAAGAAGCAACCACGATTCTGCTGTGCGATGGTGTCGGCTCAGGATCATCGGCCAATATCGCCGCCACACTCTGCACATCCACTTTCAAGGGATTGCTTGATAATGGATTTTCCTTTCGCCAGGCGTTTCAGATTGTTGTCAAGACCCTGGAGCAATGGAAGGACCCGCAAATGCCGTATTGTGCGGTCAGTGCGGCCCGCATCCTGAATGACGGTCAGACAACCGTCCTGGCGTACGAGGCTCCCTCTCCTGTTCTGGTCGGTCAGGGAATTGCCACCGTTCTGCCGCAAAAGCCCTTCCTCATGGAAGGGGCATTGGCTTATGAATATAGCTGTTATCTGATTGCCGGAGAAGGGATAGTGCTCTTCAGCGATGGTATCAGTCAGGCGGGACTTGGCGGAGAATATGTGGGCGGCTGGGGCAGTGAACGCGTCGCTGATTATCTGAGTCGCCTGATTGCTGAACATACTCATCCGGCGGATTTCTGCGAGCGGATTCTCGACAAGGCCAGCGATTTATCCGGCGGCCAGTCGCACGACGATGCCACAGTCATTCTTGCCCGTTGTCGGCCCGGACGGGCGGTTACGATTATGACCGGCCCCGCTTCAGAACCGGCCAGAGATTCAGCCGTGGTCCGACGTTTTCTGCAATCGGCGGGAGCCAAGGTGGTTTGCGGTGCCACAACGGCCGCAATTGTGGCACGCGAAGGTAAGAAGAATCTGGAAATGGAAGACATGCCCTCCAGTCTGGTCGCCCCCCCGCGATATTATATGGAAGATATTGACCTGGCAACAGAAGGTGCGGTGACTTTGAACCAACTCTGCAATATATTGGATATCGCAGAGCCGAAATTCGAAGAGACCAACTCCGTCACCGAACTTTACGACCTCTTAATGGATGCTGACCGTATTGAGTTTCTGATGGGCAGCCGGAAAAATCCCGGCTCCGGCGGCATCACTTTCTGCCAGAAAGGCATTTTAACCCGGGAAAAGATTGTCCCTATCCTGGCCGATAAACTCCGCGCCAAGGGCAAACTGGTCGTCATTCATACCATTTAAAGCATTGTCACCTGGATCAAAAGGGCCATGTCCAGTTACGTATTTCCGGCATATCTTCGCCATGTTCATGGATATAATGTTTATGCTCGATGCGTTTATCCCGCATTTGCTGGCGTAGATAGGCGGCTTTGACCGCCAAACCGGGTACGCGGTCAATCACATCCATCACCAGATGATACCGGTCAAGATCATTCAAGACGACCATATCAAACGGGGTTGTGGTGGTGCCCTCTTCTTTATATCCCCGAACATGCAGATTGTCGTGATTTGTGCGGCGATAGGCCAGACGATGAATCAGCCATGGATAGCCATGATAGGCAAAGATGATCGGTTTATTGACCGTAAACAGGGCGTCAAATTGTTTATCGGAAAGACCATGCGGGTGTTCTTCTTTCTGTTGGAGTGTCATCAGGTCAACCACATTGATGACTCGAACACGCAATTCCGGAAGCTGTTTTCGTAAAATTGCCGCTGCCGACAGGATTTCAAGGGTTGGAATATCCCCGGCACAGGCCAATACCACATCCGGCTCGCCGCCTCGGTCGTTACTGGCCCATTCCCAGATGCCGATGCCTGCGGTACAATGCTTGATAGCCGCATCCATATCCAGATACTGTAAAGCCGGCTGTTTGCCTGCGACAATGACATTGACGTAATTGCGGCTGCGGAGGCAATGGTCCGTTACTGACAGCAGCGTATTGGCATCGGGCGGCAGATAGACCCGGACGATATCGGCCTTTTTATTGACCACGTGGTCAATGAATCCCGGGTCCTGATGGCTGAAGCCATTGTGGTCCTGCCGCCAAACATGCGAAGTCAGCAGGTAATTCAGCGATGCAATGGAACGCCGCCACGGAATATGACTGCGCGTGACCTTGAGCCACTTGGCATGCTGATTAAACATCGAATCCACCAGATGGATAAATGCTTCATAACAGGAAAACAGGCCGTGCCTTCCGGTCAGAAGATATCCCTCCAGCCAGCCCTGACAGGTGTGTTCGCTGAGTATTTCCATCACCCGCCCATCGGGGCCTAAATGTTCATCGGTTGGAAGCTGGTCGGCTACCCAGGTTTTATCCGTAACATCAAAAGCCGCCCCGAGGCGGTTGGAGGCAGTCTCATCCGGCCCAAACAACCGGAAATTGCTGGGATTATGTTTCATGATGTCCCGAACAAAGATACCCATCACCCGCGTGGCCTCTGCGGTGACCTTGCCGGGTTTGGTGACTTTGACTGCATAAGCCTTGAAATCCGGCATCTTAAGGTCTTTGAGCAGAACCCCGCCGTTGGCGTGAGGATTAGCCCCCATCCGCCTTGCCCCTTTTGGAGCCAATGCAGCCAGTTCAGGCTTAAACTGCCCCTGGGCATCAAATAATTCTCTGGGCTTATAGCTTTTCATCCATTTTTCTAACAGGCGAATGTGAGATTTTTTCTCCGCCAGTTCTGAAAATGGCACCTGATGCGACCGCCAGGTATCCTCAACCTGCTTACCGTCCACGATATGCGGGCCGGTCCAGCCTTTGGGGGTACGAAAGACAATCATCGGCCAAGGTGGACGGTTAATGGCTTTCTTGCTGCGGGCTTCAGTTTGAATTCTATGGATTTCTGTGATTATTTTATCGAGTGTTTCCGCCATCAGCGGATGGAGTTTTTTTGGATCGGAACCCTCAACAAAATAGGGCTTATAGCCGTACCCTCTAAACAGTTCCTGTAATTCCTGCTTACTGATCCTGGCCAGCAGCGTGGGATTGTTAATCTTATAGCCATTCAGATGCAGAATCGGCAGAACAGCCCCGTCGCGGGCAGGATTGAGGAATTTATTGGAATGCCAGGAAGCAGCCAGCGGCCCGGTTTCGGCTTCCCCATCCCCCACCACACAGGCGGCAATCA
>CAZKAI010000003.1:34520-43767 GCA_964550565.1 uncultured Pirellulales bacterium | reverse complement strand
GCAGCCAGCGGCCCGGTTTCGGCTTCCCCATCCCCCACCACACAGGCGGCAATCAAATCCGGGTTGTCAAACACCGCCCCATAGGCATGGGAAATGGCGTATCCAAGCTCGCCACCTTCGTGGATAGAACCCGGGGTTTCCGGGGCGACATGGCTGGGAATGCCCCCGGGGAATGAAAACTGCTTAAAAAGCTTTTTCATCCCCTGTTCATCCTGTGTCACGGCCGGGTAGAATTCTGTATAAGTGCCCTCCAGATAGGTATTGGCCACCATGGCCGGACCGCCGTGACCGGGACCGGCGATGTAAATCATATCCAAGTTGTATTTATCTATAATGCGATTCAGGTGAACGTAGATAAAATTCAATCCCGGCGTCGTACCCCAGTGTCCTAGCAAGCGGGGCTTGATATGTTTAATAGACAGCGGCTTTTTCAGTAAGGGATTGTCATAAAGATAGATTTGACCAACAGATAAATAATTTGCCGCACGCCAGTATGCATCCAGTCGTTTCTGCTCTATCGCCGTTAATGCCGTAGCCATATAGACTCCTTTCAATGCTCCCGAGGTATAAGATACAATCTGTAAAACAATGGATTCATCATAGACAATGTAAACAGTCGGAACAAGAAAAAATATCCCTGATTCAACATGGATTATCGCATAATAATATAGATATTTCACTTGAATATTATCTACAATTATGTATAATAAATTTGTTATGTCATGGCTTATAAAAGTGAGGTCTTTGTTAAAAATGCTTCACGGAGTTGCGGCCGGATTGGTGGGTAGGAGTCATTTTAAACTAAGGAGGTTTTATGACTGTAGCAATCAGAGTTTTAGGGATTTTTTTACTGGGAGCTTCTTGTTCTATCGCACAGGCTATCGTAGTCCATCCCGATGGTACCGGAGATTATCCAACCATTCAAGCAGCCATTTCGGCTGCAAACACTGGTGATATTATTGTTTTAAGTACAGGCACTTATACGGGGGATGGCAACCGGGATATTCGCTTCCTGGGCAAAGCCGTTACTGTTCAATGTACAAATCCCCAAGACCCGGCCATTGTTGCAGCCACAATTATTGACTGTCAGGGAGGCCAAAGCTCGCCGCATCGCGGTTTTATTTTTGATTCATCCGAAGGCTCAGACTCTATTTTGGATGGAATCACAATCATCAATGGCTTTACAAGTGAAATGGGGGGCGGCGTCTATTGCGCAATGCTCTCTGCTCCCAAAATCTCACGCTGCAGAATCATCAATAATCGTGCAAATTATGGAGGCGGCATTTACTGCAACACCCAGCTTGCCGGAACGGTTGTAATCCATCATTGTATTTTAACAAATAATTTTGCCGCTACACATGGCGGAGGAATCTATATTGACTGGAAAACATATCTGACTCTGACCCATTGTATTGTCACTGGAAATGAAGCAGTCGGCTGGGGCGGAGGGATTTATTTGGATCAGCCGTACAACACAACTTCCATGGTCAAAAACTGTACGATTGCAGGAAATCGTGCGGCCAATGGGGGCGGGCTTTATATTTATGGCAAAAGCCATCTTATCGAAAATAATATTCTGTGGGACAATCGTGCCGGTTCTGGGCCGGACCTGTATAACTATGTTTCTCCCGGTCCGGGAAGCGGATGCATTACCGTCAGTTACACTTTGCTGGATTCGGCAAAAGCCTACGGAACAAAAGGCATTGTATATGGACCGGGACTTATCAACTCTAATCCGGTTTTTGCCATTCCGGGGTATTGGGACGACCAGGGTACACCCGATGACGAAAGTGATGATATCTGGGTTGAGGGGGATTATCATCTTATGTCACAGGCGAGCAGATGGAATCCAGCCAGTTCCGCATGGATTTGCGATGATGTAACCAGCCCATGTATTGATGCCGGAAATCCGCTGGATGTTTGGGCAGAGGAACTGTGGCCGCACGGCAAACGAATTAACATTGGTGCATACGGAAATACCCCGCAGGCAAGTATGTCTTTGTCTGACGCAGGTAATATTGCCGATTTTGATGGTAATGATAAAGTTGACGGAAATGATTTCAACCTCATTGCTGCTCAGTGGCAAATCGAAGCGGCTTTGATTCAGGCAGACCTGGATAGAGACGGAATGGTCAATATCAATGATCTGTCGCTATTCTGCGAAAACTGGCTTAATCCGCTTTTTAATTCTCCGGAATTTTGAGTTTAAGCTGGCCCGCATCCGCATTTTTTGTGGGAGACCATTTTCTGGCAAAGAACTGCATTCTGACAGCATCCCTGTTCAAACTCGCTGATATTGGATAGCGTCGTTTCCGCAATCGCAGTCAGGGCATTATGGGTAAAAAAGGCCTGATGCCCGGTAATGATGACATTGGGAAACATCAATAACCGAGCAAAAACATCATCCTGAATAATCTGGTTGGACAAATCCTCAAAAAATAAATCGCCTTCTTCCTCATAGACATCCAGGCCAAGATAACCAATCCGTTCGGTTTTGAGTCCCTCGATAACAGCCTTGGTATCGATTAAAGCTCCCCTGCTGGTATTAATCAGCATCACGCAATCCTGCATGTTGGTGATTGTGTCGGCATTAATCATATGATATGTCTGCGGAGTCAACGGGCAGTGCAGGGTAATAATCCGGCATGTACTATACAATTCATCGAGTGTAACATACTTAACTCCAAGCTTCAGGCAGTCCGGATTCGGATGCACATCATAGGCGTATAAATCGCACCCGAAGCCATGCAGTATCCGGGCCACAAGAGCACCGATTTTACCCGTTCCGACAATGCCCACAGGCGTTTGATACATATCAAAACCCAGCAGGCCTTCCAGCGAAAAATTGCCCTCGCGAACACGTGCATGGGCCTTATGGGTACGACGATTCAACGCCAGCATCAGTGCAACGGTGTGCTCGGCCACAGCATAAGGTGAATAGGCAGGAACACGAACCACCGAAAGCCCCAGCTTCTCGGCCATATCCAGATCCACGTTATTGAATCCGGCACACCGCAAGGCAATCAGCCGAACTCCCATCTCGGACAGTCGGGTCAATACCGGAGCATCCAGCACATCATTAACGAATACACAGACAGCCTGACAACCATGGGCAAGTTCAACCGTATCAGACCCCAACCGATGTTCCAAATAGATTATTTCATGGCCGAAAGTTTTATTGGCCATCTCGAAATATCGTTCCGTATAGGGTTTATTGCTATATAATGCGATCTTCATGGTTGCACCTCTGTTAATGATACGTTTTATAATTCTGTTTGTTCTTATTGGCTGCATTCAGATTCGTAAATAGTAGTGTATCTGCCATGACAGCGGATTATGGTTTTTCTTTGTTCTTTTTTCCGTAGGTTGCACCAAGATCCGGCGGCATGGACCGATGCCATTGGATCACCGCTTTGGTCAGCCGATCTACCCGTTCAGGATGCTCAGATGCCATGTTCCGCTCTTCGGCCGGATCGGCTGCAAGATTGTACAGTTCAGCGTTCGAGCCGTCATACTCACAGAGCAGCTTCCATTCTCCCTCACGTACGGCCAGATCAGGGAGGTCATCTATTCCAGAGTTTGCATCCCGATCCGGAGGCCGGCGGAAAAACACCGGCCCCTTACGTGATCGCTCCGACCTGCCCGTCAGCACATCCTCCAATGACTGACCGTCAAACTGGACATTCTTCGGTGCCTTAACCCCGACAATGGCCAGCAGGGACGGCACCAAGTCGATAGCCGCCATAAAAGATGTCCGGTTGACCGTCCCTGCCTTTTTTGACTCAATCAGTCCCGGTCCCCACACAATCAGCGGCGAGCGAATCCCTCCTTCATACAGCATTGTCTTGAAGCCCCGCAGCGGTCCGGCGATACCGGCCCCCTGCTCTGGTCCGTTATCCGAGCAGAAGACAATAATTGTATTGTTCCGCAGGTCGTTGTCCTGGCGGATCGTGTCAAACAGGACGCCAAGCTGTCGGTCCATGGTGTCCAGGACGTTGTTGTAGAGCGTCCGCTTTTTGCCATCACCCCGTTTGTCCTCGGGTGGAAAGAAGGGAGAATGAACATCGTCGGGCCAGAGATTGATGTAGAAGGGTTTCTTTTCGGTGCGGGCTTTACCGATAAAGTGAATCGCGGCCGCAACAAACGATTCGGTTACTTTGGAGCGGTCCTGCCAGGTAATGGGGCCGTGCCCCAGGGTATCGGAGCCGAGGGCATATTTCCGGGGCCCCTTGCCGTCATAAGAATCGCATAGCGGCAGGACGCGGGGACCAAGACCCTCGAAGTTGGTCAGCGACTCATCAAAACCGTATTTGCTGATGAGCGGAGCCTCGCCGATGTCGCGCTGGCCGCCCATGTGCCACTTGCCGAAATGGCCCGTTGCATAACCGGCTTCCTTCAGGAAACGCGCCATCATCGGTGCGGCGGGGTCCAGCCAATGGGCTATGCCGCGTTTGTCATTTTCCGCGCGGTTGCTCAGGTAGGAGCCAACGCGCCACCGCTGCGGGTATTGTCCGGTGGAGATAGCCACTCGGGAAGGCGAACAGATCGGGGAATTCACATAAAACTGCTCGAAACGAATCCCCTCGCTCGCAAGACGGTCAATGTTTTCAGTCTTGACGTCAGGCCCGCCAAAACAGGACAGATCCCCCCATCCCATGTCATCAATAAACACGACGATGATATTCGGTTGGACTGCCTTCGGCTCGTCAGCCCGCGAAATGCTTACACCACCGCCAACCGCCGCAACGGCAGTCCCCATCCATTTCATAAAGTCTCTTCTGGAATACATGAGATCGAATTTTCCTTTCTATTATTCTGTAAGCAGAGGAATCATAGTGCACCCCCGATTGCATAGTCATGAATCGGTGCCTCTGACAGCCGCCAGAATACGACTATTTTTCCGTAATCGAAAGCAATTGCCTATATAATCTACAGCCATTATGCATATTCAGCTTGAGACTGAAATATTTTTTTTCACAAAATATTATTTTGGGGATTGACTTGAAATGTAAATTTTTGTATAGTTGTTTCTATGAATAGAAACAATATAAATATGATAGTATCTTTTGGCTGGTGGCGTCCTGTTGGATAGGCCGACAGGACCCGATGTTTCTATATCTAAAACACGAAATAACGACCTGAAGGCTCGAAAAAGCATTCAGGTTTTTTTTATTGATACACGGTCATATATAATCATAAGGTATTAAAAATGAATGAATTACAAAAACGCATACAGCAGGCCCGGCCGGGGCAAATCATCCCCATCGTGCGAGAAATCGATATCCGATGTCCGGTAGAGTATTTTGCCCGACTGACTGATTATGGCCGGCGTAAACATAGCTGCCTTTTTGAATCAAGAGATTATTTATCCGGAAGCGGGGCGGGCGAATTAACCTTTGCGACAGCACAGCCCGCCCTTTATTTAACCGGCAAAGGCACGCACTTTCGGATCGAGGCATTAACCCCTGCAGGCAAGCGAATTCTGAGGTATCTCGCTTCAAACCCAAGGCGATTCTCTTTTTGTGACCAGATTTCATTTGAACAGGAGCGAATTGTAGGCACATTCAGACAATCTCAAGAAACCCTCGATGAACAAAGCCGCCTGAAAAGCACCAACCAGATGGATGTCATTCGAGCCGTGGCGTTTGCCTTCGAACTGGCCAGCAAACCTTTCCGCATCACCTGCGGCCTGCTGGGGGCATTGAGCTATGATTTTATCGATCAATTTGAAAAACTGCCGGCAAGCAGCAGTGATATTCTGCAAAATCCGGATTACGAACTGTATTTTGCCGACAACATCTTCCTGATGGACCATAAAAAAGGACAGGGCTTTGTTGTGGTCAACGCGGTAGTCACCAATGGCGACCGGGACCAGATTTATCAGGAAGCCATCGACACCTTTGATTTCTATACCGATAAAATCCACGAAGAAATGCCGCAGCCCAAACCCTGCACCACCCCTCTGCCCGGCCCCGGCTCCGACACGTCACAGCAGGACTATGAAAACATGGTACTGAAAGCCAAACAGCATATCCTGGACGGCGATATCTTTCAGGTCGTCCTGAGCCGGACGCATATTGAACCCTGCCCTGCCGAGGCGCTGGATGTCTATCGCAAGCTGCGAAAGCTCAATCCATCCCCTTATATGTTTTATCTGAATACCGATAATACCGTGCTGATGGGAGCCAGTCCGGAATTAAATCTGCGGGTTGGCGGCTCGACTGATCGGGTCGTGGAAATCCGCCCCATCGCCGGTACCAAACCGCGAGGTCGAGTGAATAATAAAATCGATTCGGATATGGATATGCGATATGAAGCCGAGCTGAAGCTGGATCGCAAGGAACTGGCCGAACACATGATGCTGGTTGACCTGGCCCGTAACGACATCGCCCGCGTCTCCAATCCCGGCAGCCGGGCCGTCAATGAGATGCTGACGGTGGAAAAATACGAATCCGTGATGCACCTGGTCAGCAACGTACGCGGTATTCTCCGTAAGGACCTCGATGCCCTCAGCGCCTACCTGGCCACCATGAATATGGGAACCCTGACCGGGGCGCCGAAAATCGAGGCCATGAAAATCATTCGCAACCTCGAAAATACCAAGCGGGGTTATTACGGCGGCGCCGTGATGTATCTGACTGTGGACGGCCAGTTTGACAGTTGCATCACCATTCGCAGTATGCAGATACGCGACCACAAGGCCTATATCCGGGCCGGTGCGGGAATCGTACACGACAGCGTCCCCAAAACCGAATATGAAGAAACCGTTCACAAATCCGGTTCGTGTCTGAAGGCCATTCGCAGTGCCGTCGAAGACATCGGAAAACCGCAGAGACAATAAGGAAATCCCAATGGAAAAACCAACAGTTCGAGTCCTGTTTATCGATAACTTTGATTCATTTACCTATAATCTGGTTGATGAATTCGCCAAGCGGAACTGCCCTACCAAGGTCTATCGGGCCGATACTCCGCTGGAGGAACTCAAGAAGGCCGCAGAGGAGTTTGGAGCCCAATTACTGGTCCTGTCGCCCGGCCCGGGCAATCCCGACACGGCCGGGGTCACACTGGCTGCAATTGATGCCCTTAAAGGGCAATTACCCATTTTAGGAGTCTGCCTCGGTCATCAGGCAATCGTCCAGTATTTCGGGGGCGTCATCAGCCATGCCCGCGAAGTCATGCACGGCAAACCGTCACGGATCACCCACAATGGACGAGGACTTTTCGAGGGCCTCGAAAATCCCCTGCAGGTCGGGCGCTACCACAGCCTTGCGGCAGCTAAAATGCCGGATTGTATGGAGGCCACCGCTGAATTTGAAGGCATTGTCATGGGAGCCAATCATAAAACACTGCCGATTTATGGTGTCCAGTTCCACCCGGAAAGCATTCTGACACCCACGGGGGGGCGAATTATCGAGAATATGCTGGCGATCGCCTCGTCTTTTAAACAAAGTCAATAACGTATTGGAGTCGGAAAAATGAAAAAAATTACCGAGTATCTCGAAATTATTCTGGAAGGTAAAGACCTTAGTTTTGAACAGGCCCAGACTCTGCTGGATATCATTTTCACCGGCGAGGTTCCCCAACTTCAGATTGCGGCGTTTCTGGCGGCCATGCGGGTCAAAAAAGCCGCCGTCAGTGAACTGGCCGGGCTGGCCTCATCCCTGCGAAATCACGCCGTCAAGGTCGAAACCGGCCTGGATAACATGGTGGATACCTGTGGCACAGGCGGTGCGGCTATGAAAACCTTTAACATTTCCACGGCCGCTGCCCTGGTTGCAGCCGGAGCGGGGGTCTATGTCGCCAAACACGGCAATCGCGCCATCACCAGTACCTGCGGTTCGGCGGATGTACTGACTGCTTTAGGTGTCAATATCGCTCCCGGGCCGGAAAAAGTAGCTCAGTGTATTCGCCAGGCTCATATTGGTTTCATGTTTGCACCCCAGTTCCACCCGGCCATGAAGCATGTCCAGCCGGTGCGGCAGTCCCTCGATTTCAGAACGGCTTTCAATATCCTTGGCCCGCTGGCCAATCCGGCCAGGGCTACCGCCCAGGTCATGGGGGTATCAGATGAATCCCTGATGCCCCGTATCGCCGAAACCCTGAAGGTTCTGGGGGTTAGGCGAGCCATTGTGGTTCATAGCTGCGGTCTGGACGAAATCAGCACAATGAGTCCCAGCAATATAATTCATTTGGAAAACGGCCAGTTCCGCGATGAACGCCTCGATCCGGTCTATCTGGGCATTCCGCGAGCCGACTTTAATGATTTGATTGGCGGTGAAGCGGAAACTAATGCCCGCATTGTAAAGGACATTATTACCGGCAGCCTGAACGGCCCCCGAAAAGATATTGTGGTATTAAATGCAGCGGCGGCTATAATGGTGGCAGG
Organism: uncultured Pirellulales bacterium; assembly: GCA_964550565.1. Classification (GTDB taxonomy): domain Bacteria; phylum Planctomycetota; class Phycisphaerae; order Sedimentisphaerales; family Anaerohalosphaeraceae; genus Anaeroglomus. The sequence goes on along the minus strand of CAZKAI010000003.1, from coordinate 35,381 downwards.
TCTGGCAAAAGATTTTGCCGAAGGCATTGAGCTGGCCGACAAATCCATCCATAGCGGATCGGCAGCCAAATGCCTGGAACAATTAATTGCTATCAGCAACAGTTGAACGTTCAGGAGACGGCGGCACAATGTTATCGATTAAAGTCAAAATTTGCGGTATCACCAACAGTGAGGATGCCCTTGCGGCAGTCGACATGGGTGTGGATATGCTGGGTTTTAATTTCTACGAGAAAAGCCCTCGCTATGTCCCCTACGAACAAGCTTTCAATATTCTTAAAAAAATACCCACATCCATTGATACCGTCGGGGTATTTGTCAACCCGACACCCACTGAATTGAAGCGAATCGTTGAAGGGGGCTTCTTGAACTGGATTCAGCTTCATGGTGACGAAACCCCGGAGTTTTGCCGCTCATTGACCTGGACGAATGCCCGTCTGATTAAGGCCATTCGCGTCAGAACCGCAGAGGATATCCAGAAAGCCTATGAGTATCCGGTCGATGCGATTATGCTGGATTCTTATGATAAAAATCTCTATGGCGGAACAGGCAAGCCGTTTGACTGGTCGCTGATTGGAAATCTGCATCGCAGATTATTTCTGGCCGGAGGAATCAATCCCGACAATGCTGTCCAGGCCATCCAGATAGGCATTTATTGTATTGACGTATGCAGCGGCGTTGAATCGGCCCCCGGCAAAAAAGATCATATCAAAATGAAACAATTATTTGACAACATCCATCAGGCCACAGGCTGGAAGGTACGAGCATGAAACACAACGGACGATTTGGCCAATTCGGCGGCTTTTATGTGCCGGAAGTTCTGATTCCGGCCCTTGAGGAAATCGAACAGGCGTTTGATCGATT
>CAZKAI010000003.1:33302-34420 GCA_964550565.1 uncultured Pirellulales bacterium | reverse complement strand
GGAGTCCTTCACGGGGCCAGAACCTACCTCCTTCAGGATGAAAACGGCCAGATTCACGAGACCGAATGCATCTCTGCCGGCCTGGATTACCCCGGCGTCGGCCCCGAACATTCCTATCTTAAGGATATTGGCCGTGCCCGGTATGTCAATGTCTCCGATGAACAGGTTCTGGATGCATTTTTTCAGTTGACACGGCTGGAGGGCATTCTGCCTGCACTGGAAAGTGCCCATGCCCTGGCCTGGGTCAGTGAACAAAGAGGCAAATACCCCCGCGAGACCGTGGTCGTCGTGAATTTATCCGGCCGCGGCGATAAAGACATCGGCATCGTGGAACAACATCGACCTTTGAATAAATAAGGCAGGATTATGACTTCATACAAGACCATTTTCGACCAATTAAACCGGGCGGCATTGATTCCTTTCTTTGTACTTGGTGACCCGGACGAGAAAACCAGCCTGGAGTTGATTAAAACATCCATTGACGCAGGAGCGGATATTCTCGAGCTGGGAATTCCCTTTTCCGACCCCATTGCCGATGGCCCGACCATCCAGAAAGCCGATATTCGAGCCCTGCAGGCGGGAATGACACCCAAAAAAGCACTTGATTTGATAGCTCAAATCACAACCTATAAAGCCATTCCCATTGGATTATTGGTTTATTATAACCTGATTTACCATTACGGGGTAGAGCAGTTTTTCAAGGACTTCAAACATGCCGGCGGGACCAGCGTCCTTGTTGCGGACATCAGCATTGATGATGCCGATGAAATCGCCCCTGCCGCCCTGTCTGCAGGACTGGAAACCGTATTTATGGTTACCCCCAACACGCCCGATCAGCGGCTTAAACAGATTGCAGACAAAACTACGGGGTTTATCTATACCGTCTCCCTGCTGGGAACGACGGGACAGCGAAATGCATTGTCCGGAGCCGTCAAACCCCTTGTTGCCAGACTAAAGGCCCTGACCGATAAACCGGTTTGTGTCGGTTTCGGCATCAGTTCCGCCGAACATGCTGCCGAGGTGGCTTCTGCCGGCGCCGACGGGGTGATTATCGGCTCCCGCGTGGTGAAAATAATCGAAGACAACCTCGGCAATCCCGCCCAGATGAAACGTCAGGT
>CAZKAI010000003.1:1897-33202 GCA_964550565.1 uncultured Pirellulales bacterium | reverse complement strand
TGGTGAAAATAATCGAAGACAACCTCGGCAATCCCGCCCAGATGAAACGTCAGGTCGCAGAGTTTACTGCTTCGGTTCAGGAAACACTGACAAAGGTATAGACAGTGAACACCGTCCAGACCAATAAAAACGGCCGCTCCAGCAATACTGGGCGGCCGTTTATTTTGTGGAATTTTCAGTCTTAAACGTGGACAGGCTGTTCCTTATCCTGTTTGCGGAATGACTCCAGCGATTGCGGCTCTGCAACCTTGCGATAGCCCAGTGCCTTGAGAACTTCCAACACCTCCGTCCAGGCGGGAAAAGGTCTCTGATTGGCCCGCTTATACTGGTCAATGGCCATCAGAAATTCAAACTGTTCTTCGCTCATTTCGCCTTCTTCGGCACTGCGTCGCTCCTCTGTCCTGCGATGCCCGGGGCCTCTTCGCCGATCCAGGCCAAGACGGCGATCCACCACATTTTTCCTGCGTTCAATAAATCCGCGACGTTCTTCCTGGTCGCCGGTCGTCGTGTCTTTCTGTTCTGTCATTCTGCACCCGTAGTTAAAGGTTTCCAATTTTCTAAAACGTATTAGTCTTCATCATCCCACTGTTCACTGGTCTGGCCATCCGAGCCAAAGACCATATCGAAGAAATCATCACAGGCGGCCTGGCGGGCCAGGAACGTATACGCCTGTTCAAGGAATTCTTCCGGAACCATGACAGCAACCTCTGCCATGGGCATCTTTTTTGTGTCGGAAAGCGGCTCAATCGCGGCCGGTATGCTGTTCTCGAGCAATTGCCGCTTATATTGTTCAGCCAGTTCCATGTCTTCGGCAAACGCCACCGTGACTAAATTCTTGAGGTCCGGCGGAGTCTCCAGCAGTTTTTTGGGTCTTCCCATAATCAGCCTTTCTTGACTTCTGAAGCTCAAAACAATGCATCAGACGCAGGTTTTTTCGGTAATTTGTGGGGGCGGGTTAACGTGAAACAGCCCTTTGGAATCAAAATTTACGATGGAAACACCAAAAACAGCCCGGCAAAAATGATATTTTGCTGTTATAAGGCCTCCGAATGCAAAATTTTGTGTTTTTTTCAAATATTTTTGTTGCTTTTCATCCCGGAGATTCACAAAATACGCACAAGGATTGCGTTTTACGCCTGAATCAGGCGATATTATTGGAACCACTTAACATGGAGGTAAACACAAATGGCAAAGAAAAAAGCCGCAGCAAAGAGCGCCAAGAAAGAAAAAGAAATGCTGGTCGTCGCCAGCAAAGTCAAAGCCTATGTCAAAAGCAAAGGCATGATGACTTCTTCGGAAGCACTTCCGGCGCTGAATGAATGCATCTATGCGATGCTGGATGCCGCCCTGGCCCGCACTCAGGCCAACAAACGCAGCACCCTGAAGCCCCAGGATATGTAATCGGGGTTTTTGACGGTCCTCTTTGCAGGCTCGTCAGACATGACTCAACAGAAAGAGGCCGTTTCGAAAGGAACGGTCTTTTTCTTATTGAACGAAAATTCATTTCAGGTTTGTATTGATTATACATATTAATATATATACATTATCTATTAACATAGTATTATATTCTGCGACTTCCGATACAATCATTTAATATTTTCACAAAAAATTTATAGACGCTTCATCAAAGCCCCCTTATAATAGCACTATTAAACAAAAATGACATTTTATGTCTTGAGCTCTGGCTGAAAAATGGAATTTTCACATAAAAATAAGGCATTGAGGCTAATCGGGGTTAAGCTATGAAAGTGTTCATGCTCGGCTGGGAGTTTCCACCGTTTATCAGTGGTGGCCTCGGAACAGCTTGTCACGGATTGACCAGGGCGATGAGCGATCTGGGCGTGGAAGTTGTGTTCGTTCTTCCCAAACCATTTCAGCAAACCGCGAACAATCATGTACGCATGCTGACACCCCTGCAGGTTAAACCGCAAACGGTCACATCAACACAAATAGCGACAAGTTTTGTACAAAAAGAGCTGAAACACGTCACATTTCATGCCATTAATTCAGCTCTGCAGCCCTATGCAACGCCGCAGGTATATCAACAGCAGATTGAACAGCTTATCCATCAAAAAGCGACGCAGGAGCAGTTTAAAGCGATTAACGGCATGGAAGAGGTTCGCCACTGGCTCAGCCAGGAACCCAGCGCCATGGGCCAGCCCGGCCATTACAGCGGCGACATGTACACCGAAGTGCATCGCTATGCCGCCTCTGCGGTTCGACTGGCTATGCAGGAACAATTCGATGTGATACATGCTCATGACTGGATGACTTATCCGGCCGGTATTGCCGTGGCCGCGATATCCGGCAAACCCCTGGTTATCCATGTACATTCCACAGAATATGACCGCAGCGGCGAGCATGTCAATCCGATGATTTACGATATTGAACGCCGGGGAATGCACGCTGCCCGCAAGATTATCGCCGTAAGCCACATGACCCGCAACATCATTCTGGCCCGTTACGGCATCACCGGGGACAAAGTTGAAGTCGTTTACAATGGTGTCGAGCGTAACGGTGACGCCTCGCAATATAATAAAATCGGCATCCGCAGCGATGAAAAGATTGTCCTGTTCCTCGGCCGCATTACCATGCAGAAAGGCCCGGAATATTTCCTGATGTCCGCCCGCAAGGTCCTGGAGATCATGGATAATGTCAAATTCGTCATGGCCGGTTCCGGCGATATGATGCACCGCATGATCGAAATGGCAACCCAAATGGGCATCGGCGGCAAAGTGCTGTTTACGGGGTTCCTCCACGGTAAAGATGTCCAGAAAGTCTTTCAGATGGCGGATTTATATGTCATGCCGTCCGTATCGGAACCCTTCGGCATCGCCCCGCTGGAAGCCCTGAATTATGATGTTCCGGTGCTCATCAGCAAGCAAAGCGGTGTCGCCGAAGTGCTGCATCATGTATTAAAAGTCGATTTCTGGGACATCAACGAAATGGCCAATAAAATTCTGGCGGTGCTCAAATACCCTCCGCTGCAGTTAACCCTGCGTGAACACGGCAATTTCGAGGTTCGCAAGCTGAGATGGTCCGATGCCGCCCGGAAATGTATAAAAGTGTATCAGGAGATGACGCAGGGAGGCTAATCGCCCTGCCGGACAATAAGGATTGTTATGCCGTCGGTTTGTTTCTACTTTCAAGTTCATCAGCCTTTTCGACTCAGGCATTATACGATATTCGATAAGACGCCGAATTATTTCGATGATTTCCGAAATGCGTCGATCTGTCGTAAAGTAGCCAACAAGTGCTATCTGCCTACGAATCGGCTCTTGCTGGATGTCATCCGCCGGTATGAAGGTCGCTTTAAAGTCGCTTTCAGCCTGACCGGGGTGGTACTGGAGCAATTTCAGCAGTTTTGTCCCGAGGTCATGAGCACCTTTGACGCCCTGGCACAGACCGGCTGCGTGGAATTTCTGGCTGAAACTTATTATCATAGTCTCAGTTTTCTGTACGCCCGCCAGGAATTCATTGAACAGGTCAACATGCAGATGCAGTTGATTCAAAAGCTCTTCGGCCAGACACCGCGGGTCTTCCGCAATACCGAGCTGATTTACAACAATCAGCTTGCCGAGACCATAGAGGCCATGGGTAAATTTGACGCCGTGATCACCGAAGGCGCCGACCATGTCCTGGGCCATCGCAACAGCAATTTTGTCTATCGCCCCCCAAACTGCAAGAATCTCAAGCTGCTGCTCAAAAATTATTCGCTCAGCGACGATATCGCATTTCGCTTCAGCAATCGGCAGTGGAACGAATACCCCCTGATGGCCAACAAATTCGCTTCCTGGGTCAACCGCATCAATGGCAACGGCCAGGTCGTCAATCTGTTCATGGACTATGAAACATTCGGTGAGCACCAATGGCAGGATACCGGCATATTCGATTTTATGGCGCATCTACCCCGGGAAGTACTCAGTCATTCGGACAATGATTTCAAAACCCCCAGCGAAGTAGCGGATGCGTACCCGGCCATGGACGTCGTTGATGTGCCGCATATCATCAGTTGGGCCGATACCGAACGGGATTTGTCGGCATGGCTTGGCAATGCCATGCAGTCCAACGCCCTGCATGAGGTATATCGTCTTGAAAAGATGGTCAAGCAGACCCGGGATGATCAGCTTCTGGCGGACTGGAGAAAGCTGCAGACCTCCGATCACTTTTATTACATGTGTACCAAATATTTCGCCGACGGCGATGTGCATAAATACTTCAACCCCTATGATTCGCCGTATGACTCCTACATCAATTATATGAATGTACTGAATAATCTCAAGGCTCGCTGTGAACAGGCATTGCCGGGGCAAACGCCCAGCAATGACCCCGTTGAATAGTGATGCCGTATTTGAATTTCGCAATAGAGCTTTCGAATTTATGACCAAAACAACTAAACACGTACAAGGTACGACTATTGAGTTCAACCTCAAGAACTCCCCGCTGGAGCTTTTGGTTGAGCGTGAATGGCTGCTGACTAACAGTCGGGCCGGCTTTTCCAGCAGCACCGTGGCCGGCTGCAATACCCGCCGCTATCATGCCCTGCTGATTGGATCCCGCACCCCCCCTGCCAACCGCATCAAATCGCTGGCAACCTGCCTGGAAACCATGCATCGCGGTAACGGACAGGAATTCTCGTTCAGCTGCTTTGAGTTTGATAAGGCATTTCATCCGCAGGGATATCAATATCTGACCGCCTTTCGAAAGGATATCGGTGTTCACTGGGATTACCGCATGGACTTTGCAGCCCTGACCCGGTCGCTGTATCTTCTGCCGGACAGTGATACAATAGCCCTGACCTATACCTTCACTGAAGTCAAAGAAGCATTTGATTTTTCCATCAGGCCCTTTGCTTCGATGCGGGATTTCCACAGTCTCCAAAATGAATCCATACATCTCTATTCCGTGTGGAATGACCAGGAAATCGCCATTCAAAACGACAGCGACCCCAACGGCAAACTGCTGCTGCATTGCGATTTGACTCGTTTCGAACAGCAGCCTCAGTGGTGGCGACGGTTTTTCTATCGCCAGGAACAGCGCCGCGGCCAGGATTGTTTTGAAGACCTCTGGTCGCCGGGTGTATTCACGCGGCGAATTGACAAGCCCTGCCGACTGACATTCTGGGCGGCATTTACCGACGACCTGGAGTCCAATAACAACCTGGATCAGATGGACATCGATATTGTTATCGATAGTCTGCAGCTCAAACAGAAAGAACTGCTCAAAAAAGCCGATACAGCCGACCCCATCTGCAGCCAACTGTTTATTTCCGCCGGCCAGTTTGTGGTGGAGCGGAATATCGGTGATCGCCCAACCCCGACAATTATTGCGGGTTATCCGTGGTTCCTCGACTGGGGCCGGGATACCTTCATTGCCCTGGAAGGTCTGTGCCTGTGTACCGGACAAAACCAGACCGCTGCCGGCGTGCTGCAAACCTTTGCCAAAGCCGTCAGCGAAGGCATGATTCCAAACCGTTTTGACGATTATGGCCACGGCGCCCATTATAACAGCGTCGATGCCTCGATGTGGTTTGTGCACGCCGCCTTTGCCTATTTGCGAGCCACCGATGATCGCCAGACTTTCAGCGGCAAACTCCTTCCGGCCATTAAATGGATCGTGGATTCCTACCGGCGAGGAACACGCTTTGATATTCATGCCGACAAGGACAACCTGATCTCAGCCGGAAACGCCGATACCCAGCTCACCTGGATGGACGCCAAATGCAACGGTGTTGTATTTACACCCCGCTACGGCAAGTCCGTCGAGATTAACGCCCTGTGGTACAACGCCCTGCGAAATCTGGAATGTTATTATCAGGATAAAAACATCGAGCAGACGGCCTTCTATCACACCCTGGCCGAAGAGGTTCAGAAAAGCTTTTCAAGAATATTCTGGAATGAAAAATACAATTGCCTGTTCGACTGCATCCTCCCGGATGGAACCGAAGATGCCAGCATCCGACCCAATCAGATACTGGCCGTCAGTCTGCCGTATTCACCGCTGACCAAAGCGCAGCAGCAAAAAGTCGTTCAGGTAGTACAGGACCATCTTCTGACCCCGCACGGCCTGCGAAGCCTCAGCCCCACGGACAGTCGATACGTTCCCCGTTACGAAGGCGGCCCTTTTGAGCGGGATTCGGCCTATCATCAGGGAACCGTCTGGGCGTGGCTGATCGGGCCTTTTGTCGAGGCGTATTTGCGTATCAACAGTTTCACGCCGGAAGCCAAACGCCAGGCCGATAAATTCCTGGAACCGCTCCTGACGCATTTTATCGAGGACGGCTGCATCGGCAGTATCAGCGAGGTCTTTGACGGTGATCCGCCGCAGAAACCCAAAGGCTGTTTTGCCCAGGCATGGAGCGTAGCCGAAGTCCTGCGGGCCTGGATGCTGATTCACAAAAGCAAATAATGCCTCACTTAGCGTCCCATCGCCGGATAAAAACGCTCGGCCTGTTCAGCCCTTATGGTGCCGTGATCGTGGGGGTTTTTCTGTTTCATAATGCATGGATCGCAATTTTGTTATACCATGCAATCCTTGCCCTGTGTGTCTGCATTGTGAACAGGACCATGGTCTCGGAAATAAAAAAAGGCTTTTCCGGGTCTCAGGCTTTTCTACTTGGATTCCCCGCCCTGCTATGCGGCCTTCTCATCTATTGGTTTTGGCCTCATGCCAAAACAGATACGGTGGATTTGCTGACGGTTCTTCACACCTATAAACTGGATGGATTCGCCGGCGGCCTGTTTGCAGTCTATTCAATCCTCGTCAACCCGATACTCGAAGAGTTATTCTGGCGGGAGTGCTGGAATCCCTCATATAGCAAACCTGCGTTCATCGACCTGGTCTTTGCCGGATACCATGGACTGGCCCTGGCCCTGATTTTAAAACCAGTGTATGTGATTGCCGCGATTGGCTTTCTGTCCGGCGTCTCATGGCTGTTTCGATATCTTAAGCAGATTAACCGCGGCCTGGCAATTCCCTATATCATGCATCTGGCCGCGGATATCAGCATCATCGCCTCCGTCTGGATGCTGAGCAGAAATTAACTCCCTGCAGAATTGCCCGCGGGATGCTCTTGACCTTTCGCATCACCGAACTGACGATATTTTCGGTCCATTAAAAAATGGATTTTCTTAAACACATCCGACGGCAGCCTTTTTCGCAGCATCGCTCGTGCCTGTCCCACAGTGGTTCGCTGGGTCAGATGAGTAATCACGATATACTGGTTATTCATCCGCTCCAGCAGCGGCCCAAATTCATCAATATGCATATGACGCCCTGCGTCGGCCCGGTCGGTATGCTCATCTTCAAAAAAAGTGCACTCCGCAATCAGAATCTGGCTGTTGGCAACATAGTCCAGTTGCGAAAAATCCACGTATGAGGTATCCCCAAGATACGTGACGATCGGAATCTCCAGCGGGCTGTCAATCGCAACGCCCTTCTTTTTGAGCTGCACCAGCTCCGGCCCGCTGAGATCATGATATTCCGGCCTGAGTTTTTTCCGTCGCTCAATCACACAAAAACCGACGGATTCCCGTGTGTGCTTGGTAGGAAATGCCCGCACAAACAGATTAGGTTTAACCTTAAATTCATCCCCCGGCCGCATCGGAACCAATTGTGCCGGTATCCGGCTGCCATCCAGTCGCCCCCAGGCCTGCAATATCTGGTTCAGGGAATCGATTGTGTTCGGCGGCGTCAACACCACCCCCGGTGTCATCTTCAAAAAATTCCGATGCGACAGGTAATACGCTATCCCCGCTGCATGGTCCATGTGCCCGTGCGTCAACAGGATATTTTGAATCGGAATAATCTGATCCGGGGCCTTGCCGATGTCAAAACACACATCCAATTGCGGCATCCCAATAACCGATTCCTCACCGGCCACGGAATACCCCTGCAAATCAAGAGCATCTAACGTTATATGTGACAGATTATGACTGGACATTCTACCTCTCAATAATAGTTATGGGCGCATAGTAGGGTATCCCGCCTATCCTGTCAAATCTTTTTATTGCTTGCAGTTGTTCCCGCTGCGGATTACCATAAAACCATGCCGGATACACGTTTACATAGAGGAAAAGCCCCGGAAGATGACCATTTATTCGGCCCCCAAATGCTGGATGTACTTGGCCGGGCCATGGCTGATTTGTCATTACTGCTGAGCCGGGGATATGCCGAAAAAAGCTCGCTGAAGCTGGTTGGCGACCGCTATAGCCTAACCGCCCGCCAGCGTGTTGCTGTCGGGCGCTGTGCCTGCTCCGACCAGCAGCTTGCTGGCCGGAAAAAAACTGAAATACAAACAGACTCTATCCAAAATCAAATACTCTTATTGGACGGCTACAATATTCTCATCACCCTGGAATCGGCTTTAAGCGGAGGCTATATTTTTCGGGGACGCGACGGCTGCATCCGCGACTTGGCCGGAATCCACGGAACCTACCGCAAAGTTACCGAAACCATGCCTGCTCTGGAAATAATCGGTCACGTCCTTACAGAGTTGAACATCCAAAAGGCTGTCTGGTATCTGGATAGTCCCGTCTCCAACTCCGGCCGACTGAAAACTATAATTCGCTCACGATTTCAGAATTGTCCGTTTGAAAATGAGGTTCAATTAGTTCCCAATCCGGATAAAGAGCTTGCTGCGGCTGAGCACTGTATTGCCACCAGCGACAGTGCCATTCTTGATCAGTGTAAGCGGTGGCTTAATCTGTCGCTCCACCTGCTAAATTATCTTCAAAAGCAGGGTCTATCCTTTCATCTCATTGATTTATCAATTACAGGAAATCCTGCAGTATAAAAAACTGCCCCGAGAACCTGATTCAGGCTTCGGGGCAGTAAGACCTCGGAAACAATCGTTAATTGAGTAAATCGTTAAAACGCGTTTGGATCACTCATCATTATTCTTACTTTTTCGGCCAGATCATTAATAATCTGATCTCGCTGCTCAGAGTGCTGCTGGATAACCTCTTTGTGGTCGGCCGCCGAAGGCATTTCCCGACGCATTGCTTCATCAAACACATAAGGCGTCACAAAAACCAGCAGCTCTGTGTTAGACAGACTCTGCTTTGTATGTGTAAACAATAATTCACCTACCAGCGGAATTTCACTGAGCAACGGAACTTTATTGACCACTTTGTTGTCATTTTGTTCCAAAATACCACCCAGCATAATCGACTGGCCGTCTGACACAATCAAGCGGGTTGTGGTATCCAGATTCTTTCGAGGATACTGGGAGTTAATCAGGGTCAACAACTCCATTTCGGAGATATTCAAGTTGATTGTCATATCGACTGCTTTTTCCGGCGTAATATTGGGACGCACCCTCAAGGTAATACCTACATTTTCATAGGTATAGGTCCGGGTGGTATTGCTGAGATTCGAGTTGTCGGACTGTTCCCCTTCGATAAATGCAACTTTCTGGCCTTTGACGAAGATCGCCTCTTCGTTATCCTTGGTCCAGAGTGTCGGTTGGTTCATGATTCGTCCCTTGGTTTTGGTAATCAGAAAATCCACCAAAGCATAGATATCCAAACTTGTATCCAGTTGCGTTCCATTGGGACCGGTGAAATCCTCAATATTTTCAAGAGCATTCAGGAATCGGGTTCCGTTAATTCCCACATCGCCGAAAGCCTGTGGATTGGAAGACAGCATCACACCCAGACTGCTGTTATCTTCCAGGTTGATTTCCACGATGACGACCTTAATCATCACCTGCATGCCGGGCTGGTCCAGAGATTCAATCATTCCGGTAATATCGTCCACATACTCTGCCGGCGCCATGACCAATATGGCCTTGCTGCGCTGGACAGGCACGAAACGGACCTTCCCAATCAGATTGCTCGGAGGCAGTTGGTCGTCGGTGCGCTGCTGACGGGTCCACCAGGGCGTAATCGCCGACGATGTCGTTTCAGATGCACTGACCGCTGCACCCTGGTTTTCCGCATCGTAACTGCTTAATCCCTTGGCCGAGCGGGGAATGGTTGTTGGTGTCCCTGCTTCATTGAAGATGGAGTTCAACTGGTCACAGAGCGACTCGCAATCTGCATATTTGAGCACAACCACATGCGGCACCTCACCCATTTCCTGTCCATCAAGCTGATTGACCAGCCGTTCTATCACCTCATAGGCTTCGGGAATCTTGCTGATGACAATCAGTTTCTTGGTATCCGGCACCGGTTCAAACGTCAATAATCCATACAGCGACCCTACGATTTTCTGCTTGGATTCAGTGGTATCACCAAGCAGCATCCGCATCAGGTTGCTCGACCCGGTGCTGCTGTCTTCTTCACTGAACAGTTTATTGAGCAGTTCAGCCATTTTCACCGGATCGGAATTCTGGAGTGTCAGAATACGGTATTGATCTTTCTGAATGTCCAGCGGAACATCCCATTCCTGCTCTATCTGCCGGGAAATCTTCTCCATATTGAGTTCCGACGCAATCACGGTCACCTGCTTCTGCGTGGGATAGGAAATCACCTTGACTTCATTCTTCGGATCGGTGCGGGTTCGGTTGTAGTCATAATAATTAATACGGCCTGTTGTGGCTGTCTGGCTGTATAAACCCTCGATGTTCTGTTTAATCTGATCCGGATCGGCGTGTTTGAGCTTGAAGGTCCGCTCCACAAAATAATCGCCGCTGGGCAGGTCGATCTGAGCAATCATTTTCTCGACCATGGTGCGTCCCTCTTCATCGCCGAAAATCACGATCTGCTTGGACGCCTCAAGCCCCTCAACCACAACCGTTGATTTGCCTTTAACCGAAGGTATATCGCGTAAAGTCCGATTAATCATTTCAACAACTTCATCAACACTGGCATAGATGACAGGCACAACGGTCTGCTGGGGCGCGGCGATCTCGGCCAGGTCCAGCTTCTGAATCCATTCGGCGATGCGCTTCATATCCTCGCGGTTGGCCCGGGCGATAATCCATCGCTGCTTGGCCACGGGAATCAAACGAATCGGTGTTGTCGTGCCCTGAATAACAACAGATGTTAATGTTTGTGCCTGGGCCCGCGATGAACCGCCGCCGGACCGGCCCGATTGTCCCTGCTGCGATTGCGACTGGGAAGACCCGCTTCCCGTAGTGCGCGTTGCCTGCCGCTGAGCCTGATCGCTGAGTATCAGTTCCATCACGGAAACAATCTCTTCCGGATTGCCGTATTCCACTTCAAAAACCTGCTCAACCATCTGCTCGGATTCGGGAATATCCAGTTCCTTGATGATCTTTTCAATACGCAGCAGATTATCGACTGTATCAATCACCGCAACCCGGCCGGTATTCTCATCGGCCATCGCGTACCCGTGCTCGCCAACCAGAGGTTTGATCATTTCAACCAGGTTGCTGGGCCGGTAATTATACATCTGAAACCACTTTTCCACCATGCTGGTCTTGTCCTGAACCCGGGCCAGCGGCTCATCCACCCCCAGCGTCGGTATGGCCCCGAGCTTGGCGGTCAGGATGGGACGCAGGATAATCCGCTGTTCCCCCTGGTCGGCTATCACGCCGCGCGACTGCAGCGCCATAAAGATCAATCCCAGTGCCTGGGCGCGGGTCACACGCTGCGGCGAATACACCGTAATCCGAGTCTGCATGATTTCGTCGGAAGACGGAATAATCGCCTTGCCGGTCCAGTCGCCCAGCATTTTAATAATGTTTCGCATCTCTACGTTATTGAGATTGAGCGATTCCATCGGTTCATTGGGGTCGCCCGGTGCTCCCATGGGTCGAATATCAAAACCCATGCCGCGGGCAAATTGCTGCCCCCGTTCCATCATGCGCTGCCGCTCTTCCGGCGTCATCGTGGAAAAATCGAACGAAAATCCGCCCCCTTGACCGCCGCCCATCCCTCCGCCTCGCCGACTTCCGCGTCCGAAACGCCCTTCTTCTGCGGAACGCTGATTCGGGTCCATGGGACGCGGCGGCTCGGTATCCTGGGGACGCTCAACAGCCGCTGGAACAGCAGGCGTATTGACATCCTTAACTTCGGTCTGGGTTTCTGCGATAGTGATGCATATCAGGGCTGTAATACCCGCGGCAATTCCAATACATACATTCTTCAGTTTCAAGGCTTATCTCCTTATTGCATAGGTTGTGTACGATTTCTTCGAAATTCTTCAAATGCCGCCCGACGCTCTTCCGGCGACATATTCATTATGCGATCCCGCATCTGGCCCAGTTCCTCATTGGACATTCTTCGGAAATCAAAGCCCCCAGGCCCGCCGCCCATCATCATCCCGGGAGGCCCCATACGGGGTGTTTCAGGTACGCCAGCGGCTTCTCCGGGACGTGCTCCGGCAGACGGTTCAGCCCGTGAGCTTTCCCCGCGACGGCCAAAACCCTGTCCCTGACCACGGCTGCCATACTCAACCGCGACATCAAACGGACGTAATGTCTGTTCCTGGTTCTGCCACGTTATCTTGACTTCCGTAGCGGTTATTTCCAGAATTTTGGCCCCGTTAAACTCATCCCCGCTTCGTCTCCATTCTTCACCAAACAAGGCATATTCTCCGAGAATAGCCAGGCATTGCGGAAGGGGCGGTGTTGCTGCAGGCCCGGCAAACAGGCTCCTGGTTCGCATCGCATCCAGGGCCTCATTTTTCGCTGGCTGTGCTTCGGCAAACTGTTTTTCCATGGCCAGATAGCGTTCGATGGCTTTTTCCACGCGGCCGGACAACCCAGAGGTTGTAACCCCGTACGAAGCAACCACCCAGACTAGACCGATGGCCGGGCACAGCCACAGATAACGAATCACGGTTTGTCCGAAACCGCCGGCCACCCAGTGTTTGATTTTATGCATCGCTCTTGTCATAATACTTTCGCACTCCCTCGGAAGGTGGATACCGTAAACGTGAAATCCAGTTCCTGCCGATTTCTCTCGTCCACGCGAAGAGTCAGTTCTTCAACGCCGACATAATAGGGATTCTTTTTCAATTCCTCCAGCAGCCTGATCATCGCCGGAAACTGACACCGGCCGCGGCATTGCAGCATGATAACACTTGAGGCATTGGGGCCTGTCGCAGAGCCGGTCTGAAACTGAAAATTCTTGACCTGAATACCCGCCTGCTGAATCTGTTTGGTCAACTGGTCCCGCAGAAGCTGAACCTGCTTGTCGGGTTCCACCGGCATCTCCAGCACCGGTACCGCCGCGGTCAGGTTTTTTAATTTCATGGCTTCCACACTGCCTTCTTCGGCCAGCAGCATCGACAGATTTTGACGCTGCTGCTGAAGGCGGCTTCGGACCTGCCCGGCTTTGAGCAATAACGGCTCAGCGATCAGAAAGTAAACCACCATCAACCCGCCTGTCACAGCACAAAAGATGGCTATTTTCCTTTCCCGCGGATTAAGTTTATCAAGGTATTTCATCATTATCGGTTAAAATTCCTGTAAGCTAAGGTTATCGTAAACTGCACCTGACTTCGCCGTTCATCCAGCGTCGGAGAAATCAGCTTGACATCTTTGAAACAGGCCTGATCCTGCAATTTCTTATGAAACGCATTGACCTGCTCGAAGGAACGAGCCTTGGCAGCGATCCGAACCGGCTGGCCTTTCTTGAAGCTGATGCTGTCCAGCAGCATATCCCTGTCCATACAGCTTCCAATCGTAGACAGCATTTCCAGCATGTCCGGCCGGGCTCTGGAGATTTGATCCCGCATCTGCTGACGTGCCAGAATAGCCTGCCCGGTGGTACCATGATAGTCCGCAGCCAGAGCCTGCTCAATGGACTCCAGTTGTCGGGCCGATGTCCAGTAAATCCCGCCCAGCAGTAAAACCAGAAATATTGCCGCTGCGATAAGACTTCGAACCAGTCCTTTTTTATCCAGCACGGCATCTTCGAGCTCTTCGGTCCTGGGCAGGCGGATAAAATCATACGCCAATCCCTGCTCATCCAGAGCCGCAATGGCAAGACCAATCGTTTCCGGACGATTACGGATTTCCGTCAGCTTGTCCCGAATCCCCAGTGCCGATATTTTGGCATCCGACAGTCTCCATCGCTGTACCGGCCGCCCCCCATGAGCCAGTTCCCGGCATAACGCTGCAGCGATTTCTTCCTCGCCGGTGATATAAACCGGCGTGCTTTTAGGCAGTTCCATCGTATCCAGCACGGTGGTCAAATCGTGGGCAACCACCGTCGTCAATGACAGGTCCTCCACATCCACCGCCGCAGCCCGTACCAGTTTTTCCGCTTCGGAAACCGCCAGAATGCAGCTGTGTTTGCGAATCTGAATCAGAGCACATTTTTCCGGTGTACTCTCAAATACGCCCGCCCATCCCCTGACCAGACCGGCGGCATCCGGCAGAATCGATTCGACCCGCCCCGGAACCACATTGCACAGTTCCTGATAATAATTCTTCCGCACCACCGCCAGATAGCCGTCCTGCGTGGCACCATCCTGTTTGACCATCCGCCAGGTAAAGGCCGCCTGGGAAAGCGCCATTGGCAGCAGGGTCTCGGCCTGGCCATGAATAATCGCTGTCAGCCTGGCCCCTTCCACCTGGGGTGTCTTAAACGGAAAAAAGACCGTCTGAGTCGTGTCAGCACCAACGCAGACAAGCATTGTATCCTCTTCCGGATTGGATTTCCCGCCGGAGAGTTTTGCTATCTCGGACGCCACTTTGGCTGCGTCCGACACGGTAACATACCCACTCATCTGAAGCCCCGTCGCTGTCTTTTCAACCAGGCTCAGTATCCATCCCGCGTTATCCGAGGCTTTCAGGATGCCAATTGCTTTCGTATATAGTTTCGTCTCGTTATTCAAATGCCTACTCCCTCGACTTGATAAAGGATTTCCCGGCCTTCCCGGTCTCGATTAACAACCATTTCTATCGTATAACTGACTCCGCTGACCGACGAGGTCGATGTCGCGCGAATCATGTAAACACTGGATCGCACACAAAAGAGGTCTATATATTGCCTTAAAATGTCCTGTGTCATTCCATCCACATTGATTAAGTCGCCTATACTGGTGATTTCTCCGCCCATGCTGTCGCGGTAATTGATAATCTTTCCCGCCAAATCATCATTGCCGCCCAAAAATGCCCGCAGCACTTCAAGGCTGACCGTGTTGACATTAATCTGGCCGGTAATCGTTGTATTGTTCGATATCGTGACCTGGTCCAGGATCCGGCTGAATGTTGCCCAGTCCAGGGCCTGTGCCTGAACATCGGTTTGTCCGCCCGCCGGCGAAGTCACGCCGCCGCGAGCACCGCCCTGCATGCCTCCACCCTGACCCGGGCGGCCCATACCGCCGCCCTGGCCTCCTTGACCACCGCCGGGGCGACCACCCATACCACCACCTTGTCCACCACCGGGACGCCCCCCCATACCACCACCCTGACCACCCATGCCACCGCCCTGACCACCGCCGGGACGTCCACCCATGCCGCCGCCTTCTCCGCCGCGCCCACCACGACCCCCGCCTTCCCCTCCGCGACCACCACGACCGCCTCCCTGTCCGCCTCGTCCACCGCCCTGGCCGGGAGCTTGCCCGCTGCCGGATCCGGCATCCGCTGCAAGCAGCGCCGGCGAGACATTCATCATAGAATACTGTATCATCTGCTGGTCATGCTCAGAATACGTCCCCGCCAGAGGCATAAGCGGCTGTATCATACCGCTGGTGCGACCGGGTGTTTGCGTGCCCGAAGAATTTCTTTGGCCACCGCCGGTCGTTCCGGTACCGCCAGTGGTGCCTGTTCCGCCGGTAATCCCTGTTCCGCTTGAAGTACCCATCAGATCCGCAAGCGAACGGAATCGCCGGTTTTGTGTAATCCAGCGGGCCTGTGCCTGCGTAATTGACAACTGGCTGACCATGTCGCTTTCACTGGCAGAGTTGACATTAATCCGCTGGTTGCCGCTGGCATCCACGTTATTGGCGGCAGAAAAGCAGGTCAAATACTGACTCCATCCGCCCTTGCCAAGCGTACGGTTATTCTCGCCGTAAAATAAATCTTCAGTAACGCCACGCACGCGAAGCAGTTCACGCGGAGTTCTGAAATTGGCATTCCGGCACTGGTACCCGATCGGCAGGTTTAAATAATAACCGCTCTCAGCACCGTTGGTCCCCGCTTCTTCATTCCGATCCCGCCAGTCAATAATGCTGTCAGTGATCGTCTCATTCATATTTTCAGTATCCAGCGCCAGAAGCTGTACCGCCGAGGCCGTGTTGATGTTCAGCCTGGAACATTCATCGGTAATCGTCACCGTGAATCCCCCGCCGGACAACATGACATTTTCCAGCTCCGTCACATCGATCGCCCAGTCATCCAGCAGACTGTCGGTTTCTTTTAAATCTTCTTTCAGATACGCCAATGCTGTTTCCGCTCCGGCCCGCGCCATCCATCGGCAGCGGATTTTCTCCACCGAGGACAAACTAATGCGGCTGTCCAGACGGCTGTTCTGGGCGCCGACGGCCAGAATCGCCATCATCACCACCAGCATCCACATCACCCCGGCCAGTACCGTGCCGGCTTGTTTGTCGCGTTTAGCTGTCATAATCCGTTTTATAATCCTGTACCTGTACTCCCGGTATCCATGGTGCCGGTATCCAGGCTTCCGCTTTCGGCCTGATCCCACTCAAAATTCGCGGCATCCACTTCATCCGTAAATTCTCCCTGTTTGAAACCCACCGCAACCTGCCGGGAATAAATTTTCTGTTTGACGGTTCCGGCCTGGCCAACCGCCAGGTTGACCAGAACAAGCTGCGGCGGACGCATATTTTCAGACGACCACTGGTCCGTCCAGTTGCCGCTGTCAAAATACCGGACATCAAATGCCACAATCGAACCGGCAACCACTTCCAGAATACCGCCGTCGGTCACTTCTGTCGCCGTCTGCGAATCGAGCCCGACGATCGGGCAGACACGCCGCATCAGGGTTCGTGCCTGCTGATCTTCCGTGATAAAATATTCCACTTCGTATAATTCCGATTCGGGCTGATCCAGTCGGGCCTTGGATCGGCTGAATGTCCGGAAAATGATACGGGGTGTGGGTACAGCCCCGGTTTGATCAATCAGACCTTCAAAGCGAATGGCATTGCCGAACGGTCGGACATTACTCAAATCCGTTCGCAGTTGTTCGGCGGCGATACGCAGTTCATCCACCGTCTCACTGTGTTTGTCGATGGCACTGCGCGCCGCGGTGACACTGCGAAGACCCGACAAGGCCACCAGGGCAATAAATGCCCCCAGCGTTGCGGAAATCAGCATTTCCAGCAGCGTAAACGCTTTTCTGCATGGGCCTGTCGTTTTCATCGTGTCGTCCTGGTTCCGCCGGTGGAAGTTCCCGTGGTGCCTGTTGTGCCCGTAGTACCGGATGTGCCGGTTCCGGTGGAAGTGCCTGTCCCGGTCGTCGTGGGGGTTGTGGTACTGGTCGTCTCCGTTGCAGCACGAAGCCGGGTGTCGCACTGGATCCGCCGCACACGATTTTCCGAGACCCATTCCACCGTCATGGTCAGACTGTACAACTGTTCAATTTCCAGGGGTTCCAGCACAGCCTGCCAGCGCCACTGCATTGCGCTGTGCTGATCGCTGATAATTCCGGACAAATTCGGATTGCTGATCAGTGACTGGATGCCGATCTGATCCAGAAGAACCATCTGCCGATCGAGCATATCCCACGCTTTTTCATATTCCTGATGAATCCGCAGCGCCGAAAGGCTCTTTGCACCCAGGGCGCAGATGGTCACGGTAGCCGTCGCCAGCAGTCCCGCCGCGACCAGCACCTCGATCAAACTGAATCCCTTGTGTCGTCTGCAAGTCATCATTCTTCTGAATCCAAATCCACACGTCCGGTCAGCAGTTGTTCTGCTATCCCATTCTGCATCATAACACGCCCGGTCTGACTGACCATCACATGGGCATGATGCAGCCCGTCACCCAGTTGAATCAGACAGGCCTGTGCCTTGCCGTCCGGATAAAACAGACTCTGTGCCTGCCGCCCATCCATCCCATCCACTATAAACTGCTCCACCAGCAGTTTCTTATCCAAAGCAAGCGGCCGGGTATAGGTATTTTTAAGAATCGGGATTTCCATCTGTTCGGGCAGAATTCCCATCTGCGGCATCGCCGTCATCGTGGTTTCAGACGGCTGTGTCTGCATGGCCGCTTCAAGGTAAAGCAATTGCTGTGCATCATCCAGCTTCAAAGCAACCACCGTCTGTTTTTCAATCGCTGCAATTCGGGCATACTTGGCAATCAGGTAAAGCTGACGGGTCTGATTGGTCAGAACCGTCTGGGAGCCCATCTTCGAATATCGCAGCACCGAAATGGAGGCAAGGATACCCACCAGTGCGGCTACCGCCAGCAGCTCGATCATGGTAAAAGCCGGTTTGTTTTGAGTCCTTGCCAACACGCCTTTCCTTGTGCTTCTAACCAACGCCTCAGAGGCTGTTAATCATTATAAATATCCGCATTATCGCCTTCGCCCCCTGCCTGGCCGTCGGCACCATAGCTGAAAATATCATAGCTGTTCATGTTCACCGTGCCCTGCTGCAGATAATAATAGGGACGATCCCACGGATCGAGCAGATCACTCTTTTTCAGATACGGGCCATCCCAGCGGTCCTGGACATCTGAAGGAGGAATCAAAAGCGCCTCAAGGCCTTCCGTATCCGCCGGCAGCCGGCCGCAGGAATACTCAAAGCGGGCCAGTGCCCCTTCAACGATCGCAATCTTGCCTTTGGCAATGTCACGCTTGGCCTTGCCCAGCCCCTTGAAGGCACGCGGCACCACAAAAACCGCCAGCAAGGCAATAATGGTGGCCACCGCCAGCAATTCAATAATTGTAAACCCTTTTCTGCTTTTTCTCATTGGTTTGCCTTTCGTTTCCCTGTTCAACTTGAATAATGTTTCCTCATGACCTATAATGCTGAAGTCAAATCCATCGCCAGAATCGGCAGCAGTGTCGCTGCGATGATAAAGCCGATAACCGTCGCCAGAAGCAGAATCAATATCGTCGGCAGCAGCGATACAAATCGCACCAGCGCCGAATCCGCCTGGTCGTCAAAGGTATCCGCCGCCTGAAGCAGCAGTTCATCCAGCCGGCCGGTCTGTTCCCCGAGGGCGACAATCTGCACCAGCAGCTTGTCAAACATCCCCGACTGTCCCAACGGTTCGGCCACCGAACGGCCGCCCTTGACTTCCGCGGCCACCTTGTCGATCTGCTGACCGAGCACCTCGTTGCCCAGCGTATCCCGGACCACCGACAGCCCTTCCAGAATCGTAATCCCGCATTTGCACAGCGAACCGAGCGTGCGGGCAAAACGCCCCACTGCCAGGGTTCGCAGCACTTTGCCGACCATCGGAATTTTCAGTTTAAAGCCATCCCAGGCAACCCGCCCCTGCAGGGTTTCTTTCCAGCGGTTAAAGGCATAAATCCCCCCGATTATCACGATCGCCAGCAGCCATCCATAAACCGCCAGAAAATCGCTGACGCCCAGCAGGGCCTTGGTTGGACCCGGCAGCGATGCCTTATCGGCCCCGATGGTGGCGATAATCTTGGGCAGTACCCAGACCAGCATCACCACCACGGAAATCATCCCGACCGCCAGTACCATAATCGGATACGCCGCTGCATTTTTGATATTGGATTTGATTTTCTCTTCACGGGTCAGAAGCCGTACAAGCTGGTCGAAGGTCTGGTCAAGAATACCGCCGGTTTCACCCACTCGCACCATGGAGATATATAAAGGACTGTAAACACGGGGATATTGCTCCATGGCCTCCGACAGGGATTTGCCCGCACTGACCTGCCTGGACAGGTTTTCCAGCAAAACAATAATTGCAGGCTTGCTTTGCTGGTCACGTATGATTTGCAGGGCCTCCAGGACAGGCAATCCCGCCTTCAGCGCCGTCGAAAGCTGCACCGAAACCGCCAGCACATCCTTGCTGCCCACACGAATCCGAACATCACCGTCAGCAGAGGACACAACTGCAGTGCGCTGCGCCTGCCGCTGGGTTTCGTTCAGCTCCATGGCAAAATGTCCCTTCTGTGCCAGAAGCCCGATAGCCGCCTTTCGGTCGGATGCCTCGATAATTCCCTTCAGCGATTTGCCCGCTGTATCGACTGCCTTGTATTCAAATAACGACAATTCCCTTGTCTCCTGTCTTGATGATCCTGAATACGACTAATCTTCTTCGACACCCTGCGTCACGCGGAGCACTTCTTCCGGCGTGGTCATCCCCGCCAGAATCTTCTCAATGCCGTCATGACGCATGTGGTGATAATCGGATGGCGCCGCGGCCAGAAGCTGTTCGGTGGTCGGCCGCTCGGCAATCAGTTTGCGAAGGGTCTCGGTAATCCGCAGAAATTCGAATATCCCATTTCGCCCCCGCATACCCGTCTGGTTGCAGTCATCGCAGCCGGTTCCATGATACAAAGGTGCATCCGGGGAAATGGTGATGGAATTATTCAGATTGGCCAGCAGCGTCTCATCCGGCTTATACGGCTTGCGGCAGGATGGACAAATCTTGCGAACCAGCCGCTGGGCCAGCACGCCTTCCAGAGAACTGGCCAGCAAAAACGGCTCCACGCCCATATCAATCAGACGTGTAATCGCACCCGCCGCATTATTGGTGTGCAGGGTCGATAACACAAGGTGCCCCGTCAAGGCCGCACGAATCGCTATCTCCGCTGTTTCCTTATCGCGAATTTCACCGACCATGATGATGTTCGGGTCCTGACGCAGAATATGACGCAATCCCCGGCCAAAGGTCAGTCCTCGCCGCGGATTGATGGGCATTTGAACCACGCCTTCCAACTGGTATTCGACGGGGTCTTCAACCGTGATAATCTTAAGCGAAGGGCTGTAAATATGATTCAAGGCCGCATAGAGCGTTGTTGTTTTACCGCTGCCCGTCGGCCCGGTCACCAGAATAATACCGTGAGCCTTGCTCAGCGCCTGATCGAATCCATCCAGCATCTCCGGACTCATGCCCAGGTCATTCAGAGCAATCAGGGCATTGCTGCGGTCCAGAATACGCATCACGACCGCCTCCCCCCACACGGAAGGAACCGTCGAAACACGCAAATCCACTTTGCCGCGACCCGCACTGAACTCAATATGTCCATCCTGTGGAATATAGCGCTCCGCAATATTCATTCCGGCCATAATCTTGATACGTGAAATAATCGCCGCCTGCAAACGCTTGGGCGACGTCGATTTTTCAAGCAGCATACCATCGATGCGGTATTTGATCTTGACCTGATTTTCAAACGGCTCAATATGAACGTCACTGGCGCGGGATTCAATCGCCTCCAGCAAAATCAGATTGACCAGGTTGACCAGGGATGGTTCGCGCGCCAGCTCATGCAGCCGCGACGCGGTCAACTGACCATTGGCATCCTGCTCCTCGGTCTCTTCCGAAGTGGAAAGATTGCGGACCATCCGGGCGACATTGCTGCCGTAATAATGCTGAATGACTTTTTCCAGTTCCGACGGCCGGCTGTAGCACCGGCGAATCGACAGCCCCGTAATCATCCGCAAATTACTCAGCGCAACATGGTCAAACGGATCCGACATCGCAAGAGTCAGGCGACCGTTTTCACGTCCCACCGGCAAAACATTGTACTGACTGGCCGCTTCCGCAGGCACCAGCGACAAAATATCCGGCGGAACCGTCAGCCCCTCCAGCTCCAGCTTTTCAATCCCTGCCTGTTCACAGAGAATCTCGTTCAAGAAACGAGCATTCAAGCCTGTGATATCCAGCAGGATTTGCCCCAGCTTGCGGGGGTCGTCTTTTTGCATTTCCAGCGCCTCTGTCAATTGCTGCGAATTGATTAGGCCCTTACTGCAAAGCAATTCTCCAAGTTTTGGACGCATTATAGAAATTTCCCTTTTACCCTGAGTGTCTAAGCACTTTTCCATCGCTTATTTCGCCATCTTAACATATTCTCAATTTCTTTTATTTAAAGTACTTATGGAAATATTTCAAGTTCCCGATGCAACATGTAAGTTTAGACGGACAAGGGTAGGAAATTGTTTCAAAAATTTTCAAGACGTGAAAAATTTGCTCAATTGATTGATGAAATGACAACTTGCTGCAAATTACAGAGTATTAGAGTGCAGTATCCGGTGTATTTAAATGCTATCTCAAGACTGGACCGGATTCTCAATAACAGCATGGTGCTTCTGAATCGCGATACGCAATCCCGGAGCTGCTGCGGAGATATTGCCGAATTCCTCAGCGGTAAATGGCTTCTCGGCCTGCCTGTATAACAGGATAAAACCAATACCCTTACCCATCTTACCAAGTGGAACTGCCGCCGCTGTAATATGCTTAAGCATCGCTGGGTTCGCCTGAAGTCCCATCTGGAGCATATGGTCTAATGTACAAACATGATTGCTCCGGCTGATTTCCTGAACCATCTGCGACGTAAACCAGCTTTCAAAATGCCCTTTTTCGACAGCAAACTCCGATGTCGAGTTGGAAAAATGAATATCAAACCCCTTCGACTCGACCAGGAAAATCGCCACTCCGGCCGCATCCAGATTCTCACGAATAAAACCAGCCGCTGTATCCAGAATGGAAGTCAGTTCAGAAATGCCCAGCAGGGACTCCTGAAACCGTAAAACAAACGAAAGCGTGGCAATTTTCTGTATAAATTCCCCGTGGGCTCCGACAATATCACGACACAAGATATCTATTTTCTTGTGCTGCCGCTGTTCTCGCCCCCGCAGCACGCGGATAACCCGTAAGGCACGTTCATTTCGTTTGAGGTTCAAGGCCGAATCCTTAAAAAAATACCATTTCTCCCAATAATTCGGCCTTTTCCCGCTGGTTCTTAAGAAACGCTTTGAGAGATTAGCAATTTCTTGTCATATCGTCCGATAACAGCTTGTTCTTCCGGAATTATCCCAGATAGACAGTGTCGCCGGAACCGATCGGCGGAACCGACGATGCTTTCGCCTGAACATCGGCTTTAAACAGGGCAAAGCTCGGCGCCATTTCCAGGACACAGTCCGGCCGCCCGTCAGCTTTGCGCGGCACCTTTATCCCTGCCGCTTCCAGCCAGCCTGCCGCCCGGTCGATCATCATCTGATAAGTCACCTCAGCACTATCCACCCCGGTTGCATTCTTGACAGGAGCAAATTCCTCACTTCGCAGCGTTTCCAGAATGATCGATTTCTTCGCCATCGGCAGCGCATCAAACACAAAGGTCTCCAGCTTGACGCCATTGGGCTTGTCCGGATTGACAGGATTGCCCTTGGCATCGAGATGCGGGATTTTCTTGATTGCCTTGTGGAACGGCAGTCCAAATCCGCCGCCGGCATTGAGCTTCTCGATAAAGCTGACGCTGATCATGTGAATCCCGATGGACCCCAATTCAAAGACCAGCGAACCATCCGCATTTTTGCGATGTGCCTGCTCATCCGGCAGGTCGCTATATTCAATCACCGTCACCTTGCCATCGACCAGGCAGAAATTCCCCACCTTTTCCAGCGGCCCGGCCTTCAGCAAGGCCTTGGACGACATCTCCGCTCCATCCAACGCATGAAGCCCGATAAACAGCGGATCCAGCACATGCACCAGCGGATTATCCACCTGCCAGTACGACAGGTATTCAACCCCGCGTTTTTTCATATCCGCCAGCGCCCCGCTGTCGGCCAGTGCCTTAAGACTGCCGCCATGCCCATCCGGGCTGGTCGCCACCGTCCCCTTGTCAGCCAGAAATATCTTGCCGTCAAACGCAAAATTCGGCATTGTCCCCTGGATAAAAATCACGACATTGGATTTCTTTAGACCAAAATACCTGGCCTTCTCAAAACTTTCGACCGTGGCCTGATAATTCAATGGGCTGGTCATCACATACCACGGAATATCCACGTTATATTTCTTCGAAGCCGCAAGAATGGACTCGGCAAAAATGGTAAACAGCGTTTTCTTTTTAATCGGGCTGGTAGGGTAATTACCCTTGGGACCGTCAAATCCCAGCCGGGTCCCTTGTCCGCCCGCAACAACAAATCCTGCCGCCTTGCCCTGTTTCAATAGGGTTTCACCAAGCTGATGTGCCCTGGCATATTTGTTTTTCTGTTCAGCAGTCTTCGGCTGGGCTGGATACGATGGAGCCGGCTCAAATGCCGTGGGTATCGCAATCGTTCCATCTTTTTTCACATAGTCTTCAATCCACTCGGGGATATGCTTGAAATCCAGCTTTTCAATCTGCCCAAGCAGAGCGTCCTGCTGCTGGGCATCAAGCTGGGAATAAAACGCCAGCAGGTGTTCCTGCCCAATCTGTTTACATTGTGTCAAAGCCTTATCAAATCGTGTCTGGTCTGCCATACTCTGTATTCCGATAATCCGTACTATGATAATTTATCTGTAATTAATGTCTTTGCAGCACTGATAGCCTCGTCAATTTTGGCCGGGTCTTTGCCGCCGGCCTGCGCAAACTGTGGTCGTCCGCCGCCGCCGCCGCCGACAATCGGAGCTATCAGCTTGACGATGTCGCCTGCCGAGATTTTCTTAATCAAATCATCCGTCACGCCGGCAAACAGCATCACCTTGCTGTCCCCGTCCGCCATCGCCAGCACCACCACCGCCGACCCTGCCTTGGCCCGCAGACTGTCAATTAAGCTTCGTGCCTGATCTACCCCGAGCGCCGGGATCGATTCGGCAATCACCACGGCATTGCCTTGTTTTTGCGATTTCGCCAGCAAGTCATCGGCAGATACCTGGGCCGAAGCAACTGCCGCCGCTCCGCTCTTTAATTGTTTGGTCAGTGACTTGTTGTCCTCCATGATTTTCGTCACGCGGGCCGTAATCTGATCAGCCGGAACTTTGAGCATCCCGACCAGTTCATCCACAATCGCATTGCGGCTCATCAGGTGTTCAACCAGCTTGGTCCCGGTCAGCGCCGTAATACGACGCACGCCCGCCGAAACGCTTTCTTCTTTCAGAATTCCGAAACCGCCGATTTCCGACGTGTTGGACACATGCGTTCCGCCGCAGAATTCCTTGCTGAAGGCCTCACCGAGATGAGCCTTATCCGACGCTCCGATCCCAATCACCCGGACTACATCCCCGTATTTTTCACCAAACAGGGCCATCGCGCCCAGTTTTTTGGCCTCGTCGATCGGCAGGCTCACACAGGTCACCGGCATCCCGGCTGCAATCTTCTGATTAACCAGTGTCTGAATTTCCGCCGACTGTTCCTGCGTCAGTCCTTTGGGCCAGGTGTAATCAAATCGCAGGTAATCCGGGCACACCGCACTGCCCTGCTGTTTGACGGAGTCGCCCAGCACTTTTTGCAGTGCCCATTGCAGAATGTGCGTCGCGGTATGATTCTTTCGGCTGGCCTGACGGTCATTATAAACACTCATCGTCACCACATCCCCAACACCAAGACCGCCGCTGTGCAGCCGACCCTTGTGAAGTACGCAGTTGCCGACTTTTTCCGTGCCTTCGACAATAAATTCCCAATCGTCGCCGCGAATAATGCCTTCGTCGCCGACCTGTCCGCCAGACTCGGCATAAAAACAGGTCTTATCCAAAACCAGCGCTGCCGGCTTATTGGTATCTTCAAACTCGCCTTTCGCGGCAAAGCCTTCCTGCGTGACCCACCCCTGTACCTTGCCCTGGCAGGAATCGGTCTCGTACTTGGACGCATCATCGGTTGCCGGAAGATGGACGTTGGACAGGCTGGCCGCAAGCGATACGCCTTTCTGGGCTGCTCGTGCCCGCTCTTTCTGCTGATCCATCAGTTTGACAAACAGTTCCGTATCCACCTTGAGGCCCCGCTCGCGAGCCATCAATTCCGTCAAATCCAGCGGGAAACCGAATGTATCGTAAAGCTGGAATGCATCTTCACCGCAAACGGTTTTAGTGTCGGTCTTTTCCGCCTTGTCCGCTGCCCCGGCAAATAGTTCCAGGCCGCGGTCCAGCGTCCTGCCGAACGAGGTCTCTTCCGATTGAATCACACTGGCGACAAACTCGCCGCGTCCCTTGAGTTCGGGAAATGCCTCGCCCATCTCCCGCACCAGCACCGGAACCAGCTTATACATGAACGGCTCATGGGCCCCCAGATTGCGCCCGAATCGCGCCGCACGACGCAGCAGCCGGCGAATTACATATCCGCGTCCGTCATTGGACGGCGACACGCCATCGGTAATTGCAAAGGTCAGTGTGCGAATATGGTCGGCAATCACGCGGAATGCATTGTCGGTTTTATTGCCTAACTGCGAGGTATATTTCTTTTTTGTAATATCCCCAACCGCCGTGATAATCGGCATGAACAGGTCGGTATCGTAGTTGCTGGTTTTGTTCTGCAGAACTGAGCACACGCGTTCCAGCCCAGCCCCGGTATCAATATAATTGGCCTTCAGCCGTTCCAGGGAGCTGTCCGGCTTGCGATTATATTGAATAAAGACCAGGTTCCACAGTTCCATAAATCGGGCACAGCCGCCGTTGACCTTGCAGACATGGCCGGGCACATGTTTCATATCGCAGCGGTCTGGACCAAGGTCGATATGGATTTCACTGCATGGCCCGCAGGGCCCGGTATGTCCCATTTCCCAGAAATTGTCTTTCTTGCTGCAGAATAAGACCTTTTCTTTAGGTAGCGGAGTCAGCTTGGTCCACAGATCCGCCGCCTCGGTATCCGGCTCGGACCCATCGGTCTTATCGCCGCCAAACACCGTCGCCCACAGCAGGCTCGGATCAATCCCGTAGACTTCGGTCAGCAGCTTCCACGCCCACTCAATGGATTCGGCCTTGAAGTAATCCCCGAAAGACCAGTTGCCCAGCATCTCAAAGAACGTATGGTGGTACGTATCCAGACCCACTTCCTCAAGGTCATTGTGCTTGCCGCTGACCCGGATGCATTTCTGGCTGTTGGCCGCACGTTTCCACTTGGCCTTGGCGTGCCCCAGGAAGATATCCTTGAACTGGTTCATCCCCGCATTGGTAAACAGCAGGGTTTCATCCCCAACGGGCACCACAGGCCAGCTTGGCACAAAGGTATGCCCCTGGCTTTTGAAAAACTCGATAAACGATCCGCGAATCTCTTTGGACGTAAGCATAAGTTCTTTCTTGGTCAAATTTTAGTTATCTAAACGACAATAAAAAATTAGGGAGTATTATAGCTTTTTTCAGCAGAATGTCCAAAGAAATATTACCAGATACTGCATGTCCTGTAAATCCAGGCAAAGACAAAAAAAGGGCATCTTGTCGTTAGGATAAAGACAAGATGCCCTGAATGCAGCTTTATTTATACTGATCCTACTTGAAATTTCCCGTTTCGTCGCGGCTAAGTACAGTAGCTTCAACCACGTGCTTCTTTTGCTCGCGGAATAATCATACCCGCTGGGTATAAATACCTATTGGCTCAATCCCTTGGCCTCAAGGACTTTGGTCCGGATTTCGTCAACCAGTTCCTTGTGTTCAATCAGGTATTGCTTGGCGTTGTCCCTGCCCTGACCGAGCTTGTTTTCACCATAGGTGAACCACGCCCCGCTCTTGTTGACGACATTGATTTCCGCCGCCATATCCAGCAGGTCGCCTTCGGAACTGATGCCGCTGTCGAACATGATGTCGAATTCCGAGGTCTTAAACGGTGCAGCGACTTTGTTTTTCACCACACGGGCCCGGACGCGGTTGCCGATGGCCTCACCCTTGGAATCCTGAATGGTCGAAACACGCCGGACATCCACGCGGACCGAAGCATAGAATTTCAACGCATTGCCGCCGGTGGTGGTTTCAGGATTGCCGAACATCACACCAATCTTCATGCGAATCTGGTTGATGAAAATCACGCAGGTCTTGCTCTTGCTGATGACGCCGGTCAGCTTGCGAAGGGCCTGGCTCATCAGTCGGGCCTGCAGGCCGACATGGCTTTGTCCCATCTCGCCCTGAAGCTCAGCCGCGGGAACCAGGGCTGCCACCGAGTCGATGACGATAATATCCACGGCATTGGATTTGACCAGCATCTCGGCAATATCCAGCGCCTGTTCGCCGGTATCGGGCTGGCTGATGAGCAAATTGCTGATATTGACACCCAGCTTGCGGGCCCACGTTGTATCCAGGGCATGTTCGGCATCGATGAATGCCGCCACGCCGCCGGTTTTCTGTGCATTGGCAATCACATGCAGGGCAAGGGTGGTCTTGCCGGACGATTCAGGGCCGTAGAATTCAATAATTCTGCCGCGAGGAATGCCCGCTCCGCCCAGCGCGATATCCAGCGACAGCGCCCCCGTGCTGATGCCGTCGATTTTCTTGACGACGGATTCATCCATCTTCATGATCGAGCCGGTGCCATACTGCTTCTCGATCTGGGCAATAGCCCGATCCAGAGCTTCATTTTTGGCTCCCGGTTTCTCGGCCTTTTCCGCCTTGGGTTTTTCGATTTCCACCTTGACGGCTTCCCTGGCCTTGGGTAGAGTTTTTTCTGCGATAGGTTTCTTTTTGAATGCCATAAGCAATGCTCCTGTAGAGTACGTTGATTTATTCTTAAATTATCGTTGGGTATATTATTTCAGATTCGTCCGCTGAACCACGGTATAAGTGGGTCCGCCGCCGGACAGATGACTTTCAAACACGCACACCGAATCCACAAAACTGCCGCCGAACGGCTCATCGCGCAGGGGATCGATTTTCCGCTTCAAGTCATCGCCTGCTGCGGGCAGCTTCACCCGGCACAGCGTCAGATGCCCGGCAAACTCCCGGTTTTCCACCGGCCAGCCGGCCTTCTCAAAGCCATCCTGAATATCCCGCTGCAGAGCCTTCAGCGCCGGGCTTGGGGTAATTCCCGCCCAGCCAACCCGCACGGGTTTGCCAAAGGTGCCAAGCCCCTTGATTTCCAGATCAAACCCCTGATGCACACCGGCCGCCTGTTCCACAATCCGGCACACTTCCATCACCCGCTGGTCTTCGGTTTCTCCCAGAAAGACCAGCGTCAGGTGTGTATTTTCCGGCTCTACCCATTTGATGCCGCCTTTGACGGCACCGATCTCCCGACGCAGCCGCTGACACATCTTCTCAATCCGCTCCCGGACAGCAGCTTCGATTTCTATGGCCACAAATAACCGCATCGAATCCTTTCCACGCCGGGCGACAGACTGTTCAGCAATCGCTAAAACTAAAACTGTGTAATTCGCCGGAGATGATCGAACCGATCATCAATCGTCTGCCGCGTGGCATTTTTAATACCATGGATCGAAAAATCGCCGATGGTAAACGACGCAACCACCGTCCCGTAAACCATCGCGTTACGCAGACTGATCACATCCACCCGCCCCGCCGAAGCCAGATATCCCATCATACCGCCTGCGAAGGAATCCCCCGCGCCGGTCGGGTCAATGACCACCGGAGTCGGATAGGCCGGCAGGAGAAAACAATCCCCTTCCTTGTTATACATCATCGAGCCATGCTCGCCTTTTTTGATAATCACCACACGCGGCCCCATTCCCAGAATTTCCTTGGCCGCAGTCACCAGGTTCCGCTGTCCGGTCAGCAGCTTCGCTTCGCCTTCATTGATAATCAGCATATCGATGCGATCCAGCAGTTCCCGCAAATCCTCGTTGGCCGTGACGATCCAGTGATTCATCGTATCGGCGGCAACAAAGGACGGACTGCCAAGCTGGTCCAGCAACTGCATCTGCAAAGCCGGGGCGGTATTGGCCAAAAATACATACTCACAATTGCGATACGAATCCGGCACATGCGGCGGATTTTCCGCCAGCACATTCAGTTCCACCGATTCAGTATGGGCCGAATTCATATCCCCTTCATAAGACCCGCTCCAGCGAAACGTCTTACTGCCCTTGCGGACTTCCAGGCCTTCAAGGTCCACCTTGCGTTCGCCGAAAATATCCTTGAAATTAAACGGACAATCCTCGCCGACAACACCGAGAAATTTAATCTCGGTAAAAAATCCTGCCCCCATCGTAAAATGCACCGAGGAACCGCCGATGCAGTCCTTGTTAAATCCATAAGGTGTTCTGACTGTATCAATGCCGATAGAACCTGTTACCAATAAAGACATTCTCCGAGACCTCCTGTTACGAGTTAAACTTAGTTATGGTTAATGCTATCCGTTTTAATGTTCGATCCAGACCGAGAATATCGACTGTATCGAAGATTGGCGGGCTGATCGTTGTACCTGTCAACGCCACCCGCAGTGGTTGTGCGATCTTGCCAAGGCCAACCTGCTTCTGTTCCGCAATACCCCGCAGCAGATTCTCAATCGACTCTGCGGTCACTTCGGGAAGCGATTTTAAGCCCTCAGCAATAACGCTTAGCATAACCAGCCCGTCGTTTTTGAGCAAGACCTTTTTGACAGCGTCGTCATCATAAATAATGGCGTCATCAGCCATAAAGGCAAATCGAGACTTCTGTTCGATCTGCTCCAGGGTACGGGCACCCTCATTGACCTTCAGGAGTCGCGCCAATAAGGCCTCGTCAGCCTGCGCGACCGGAGAATTATTTTCTCTCAGATAGGCCTTGAAATATCCCAAAAGCCTATCTGTTTTACACAATTTAATATGTTCAGTATTAAACGCCAGCAGCTTTTTACGGTCAAAAAGGCTGTTGCTTTTATTGACCCGCGACAGGTCAAAAGAGGCAATCAGTTCCTCGACGGTCATAATCTCCCGCTGGTCGCCGGGATTCCAGCCCAATAGAGCCAGGAAATTCACCAATGTCTCCGGCAAATATCCGCTTCTGAGGAAATCCACGATGTTGATTTCCGGCAGATGCACCCCGGCATAGCCTGCCATCGCATCGACAACCGGCATATCGGGGGTGGAGTCCCCGGCAAGAAAGCTCTGAACGGCTTCAAGATCAGTTCCGCCGGCGTCTGCCATTGCGGCCAAGTCGATGCCACTGCGGGATTTAACAGCATCCTTGAGCACTTTGGCACGCTCACGCTTGCTGAGTTTGCCGCCGCCTTCGCTGACAATCACCGGCAGATGGGCATAGACCGGCGTGCGGAAGCCGAGGGCCTGCTGCAGCAACTGGTGATTGGGGGTATTCATCAGGTGTTCCTGGCCGCGAATTACGTGAGTCACATTCATTAGTTGGTCATCAATGACCACCGCGAAATGGTAAGTTGGGAAACCATCGCTTTTGACGATGATAAAGTCACTGAGTTCGGCAGGGTCAAACTGTACCTGGCCGCGAATCTCATCCTGAATAATAACAGGCTTGCTCTGATCCATAGCAAAGCGAATGGTAACCGGACGGCCTTCGGATTGTGCCTTTTTGACATCCGATTCGTTGGGAAAACGGGCCGGACGGGGATACAGATTTTTCCGTTTTTGGGCCTCGGCCTGCTTACGCATCGCGTCCAGTTCTTCGGAGGTATCGAAGCAATAATA
>CAZKAI010000003.1:0-1797 GCA_964550565.1 uncultured Pirellulales bacterium | reverse complement strand
CCTCGGCCTGCTTACGCATCGCGTCCAGTTCTTCGGAGGTATCGAAGCAATAATATGCCTTACCCTGATCGACAAGCTGATGTGCAAATTTTGTATATATCTCAAGACGCTGCGACTGGAGATAAGGACCGTTCGGGCCGTCTTTGTCCGGGCCTTCGTCCCAGTCGATACCCAACCATGTCAGGTCCTCAAGAACCTGAGCGGTGGCCGTCGGGGTATTGCGTTTGACGTCGGTATCTTCAATACGCAGCAGGAACTTGCCGCCCATGCGTCGGGCCAGCAACCAGTTGAACAGAGCTGTCCTCGCCCCGCCGACATGCAGGTAGCCGGTCGGCGATGGCGCAAATCGTGTTACTATCATGATATACCTCTTCTTTCAGTTCAAAAATTAGGATAGAGGAGTGTAAGCGAGCCGACCCCTAAAGTCAAGGACAGACCCTACACCGAAATTGCGACTCATACACTCCACTATCCCACTCCTCTGCCGCTCGTAAAAAAAGGAACCACCGATTACACAGATATTGCTCATGCGGAAGTTGAGTTAAACTGAAGCTGGAAGCTTCAGCTACTTTGAAATATGGCTCGCTTATATTGCGACCTGCCTTATCCACAACAAGCACCTTTGGTGTTGAATTGATGCTGTCTTGCCGCGGTTTCCGGCCAGCCTGCCTTGTGCAGGCTTCCGAGCCTCCGTTTGTATCACGGCTCACAACTGGGAGAGATTATACAGACCTAACAAATACCATACAAGCGAAATATTTTATTTTTTCGAAAATATTTTCCCCCCTGTGGTCACCTATCCATCTCTCGACAAATAAGCAATCCAATTGTTTTTATACCGGCATAGCCATGGTCAAGCTCCGCTTGGCCATGCCACCCGCCTATCGCCCCGATGGGGCTTGCGAAAAAAGAGACACCTTCTTCCGGTGGCTTACGCCGCCGGCTATGAAACTTACAATCCCTGTCGGGGTTTGGCTATAACATGGATTCTTAAAATTAGGCACAGGCAACATTTATTATCCTTTTAATTGGGAACTGGCCCCCAGGATTTAGTCCCATCCTTGGCAATCTCTTTTTACATGTCAATCACTTTGCCCCTGTCATCAGGGCCTTGAGAAGCCAATCAATTCCCCAAGGCGCCATGAACGCGAATAACAACGTCACTCCACACATAAGCCATCCGAGAAGCAATCGGCCTAAAGAAGGCTTAGGTTCGTAGAGCTTCTGGCGCAGAATTATCCATGTCCCAAAAGTTTTGAGCGTAAAAAAAATTCCAATACCTACTATTAGTCCCAGAACAAGCCCAATCCAAGTAGAATCAATCTTCTTTAGTGCTGCAAATATGCACCATGCCCACGACATTCCCGCAGAAAGACATAATAAAAACCAGAACGGCATACAACCTCCAATCAATTATGAACAAACCGTGGAATTTCTGGGCAGGCTCCATTTAATCTGCTCTTAATAGGTACCCGCCCCCAGTTTTAGTAACAACTTCGTAAAGTAAAAAGAACAGAAAGAACAGAGAATGAACCATAGGAGGCATACAAATATGATAATACTCATGTATATCGTACTAATAACATTTTCTCTGGCACTAAGAGCTTCTTCTGTTTCTTCCCTATACCTTATTAGTTCATAGATTCCCAGGCATTTAGGCAGCCATACATTTAATATGAAACCACCCCAATGGGCGGCCCAGGCTGCTATTAATCCTACAACCAAACCAATTAGTATGCCAAATATACCCGCCTTTAGCCCTTGCATAAAGGCAATACCAAAGATTATACCATATCA
>CAZKAI010000002.1:61041-75242 GCA_964550565.1 uncultured Pirellulales bacterium | reverse complement strand
GAATGGATTCTTCTGTTTGCGGAGCGGGATTGGTGGGTTCGGTTTCAAATTGTTTGAGACGCCGCTGCTGGGGGGTATCCGAAAACAGGGCAAACAGAATCCATCCGAGCAGAACAATAGCGGCTCCTGTCAGCATTCCAATTTTCAAATCCTTTTGCATCATATATCCTGTCGTCCGGTTCAATCCTGTAGTCAATGTAAGAGGTCTGAGCGGATTATTCAACAAAAAAAGCCGGGATGTTCAAGACATCCCGGCTGATTGGATATGGCAAAACAATGTGCTTTAATCTGCTTTCTTAGAACCTCCACTGATCAGGATGGGGGCTGCAATTGCGACAGACGAATAGGTACCAATGAGGATACCGAACAGCATCACGAAGTTGAATCCGCGGAATCCCGAGCCGCCCCAGACATACATCACGAAAACCGCGATAAATGTGGCAAAGGATGTCAGGATGGTTCGCGACAGGGTCTGGTTGATACTGTCGTTGATAATCTGCGCCGTCGGCAGGACGTTCTTGCCGCGGTTTTCACGGATACGGTCAAAGACCACGATGGTATCGTTGACCGAATAGCCGACCAGGGTCAGGAACGCCGCAATCAGCTCCAGGTTGATCTTGAAATCTTCAATCAGCAGCGCTCTGCCGAAGACGGTTTCGGAGATATAGGTGCAGGACACCACGACGCCCAGGGTGATTAACACGTCATGGACCAGGGCAACGACCGCCGCAAGACCATAACGTGCGGTGCCGAACCGCACCCACAGGTATGCAATGATGCCCGCAAACGACAGCAGCATGGCAATCAGGGCGCGGGTCTTGGCTTCGGAGCCGACGGAGGCGTCAATCTGGGTGACACGTGACAGTGTGCTTTCCAGCGAGCCGGCTGCAATCAGTTTGGACTTTTCATTATCAACGTAACTGGTCCATTCGTTATCGCTGAATTCACGGAATCCGGCTTCGGGGTGTACGCTGACATAAACAAAGCTGCTGAGCTTGTCTTCCGGCGCCAGGGCAGCCAGGTCGGTACTGAGCAGTCTGTAGTTAAACCACTTGATATCCTGCATGTCCGGTTTAAAGCGAATTTCATTGATGCGTGCAGTAACATCAGCAGCGGTGGTTTCGCTGCTGAGTTTGCAGACGATTTTAATGCCGCCGAGGAAGTCGTTCAACTCGCCGTCGGTTTCACCGATTTTTTCGGCCGATACGATTTCCGGGGCAAGGTTTTCCTGTACCGCCAGGTAATCGGCAAAGGCTTCACGGACGGCGTTGGTCACCAGTTCATCCACATGCAGGTCGGTTACTGTTCCGTTTTGCCCGAGGGCATCGGTCAGCACCTGTTTGACCATCGATGCGTTGACGCGGGTGGTGACGATTTCAAACGTCGTTGCGTCTTTCGGGGTGATGCTCAGCTTGGACAAGACAAACTGCTGGGTGTCTTCGGCCTCGCGGATGGCTTTGGTCAGGGCTTCGACCGACTGGCCGGCCTGATTCATCGTCACTATCGCGGTGGTGCGGTTGGTCTCAGTGGTGGTGATTTCAAACTGACGTCCGGTGTCACCGACGCTGTTGATGCGGGCGGCCTTGAGCGACGACTCGCCGACGTGGTTTCTGAAGATTTCTTCCACCTTGCTGCGGTCAAAGCCGGTGCCTTCCTTCAGGTCGATCTGCACACTGGTGCCGCCGGTGAACTCGATGTCGTACTTGCTGTTGACCGCTTCATTGCGTGTGAAGAATGCAATCATGCCCAGCACGATCAATGAACCGGAAATCACAAAGAACATCGGCCGCATCTTCATCCAGTTGACATTGATCTTCTGGAACAGGCCGAGCATCTTGAGGTCTTTGGTCAGCAGGCCCTGGCCGGTCAGGAAGTCAAAAATCAGCCGTGTGACAAACAGCGCCGTGAACATACTCCACGCGATACCGATCATCAGCACGAGGGCAAAACCCTTGATTTCTTCCGAGGCCACCAGGTACAGAATCAGAGCGGTCAGGAAGGTCGTCAGGTTGGAGTCAAAGATGGTCGTGAAGGCACGGGAGTAGCCGTTGGCGATGGCCGCCCGCAGCGATGAACCGCGGCGCAGTTCTTCACGGATACGCTCGAAAATCAGCACGTTGGCGTCCACGCTCATACCGATGGTCAGCACCATACCGGCGATACCGCCCATGGTGAACGTTGCCCGCAGCATCGACATGGTTCCCAGCACAAACAACACGTTGAGGACCAGTGCGATATCGGCGATGGCTCCGCCCAGCAGGTAATAGAGAATCATGAACACGGCAGTGGCGACCAGAGCCACCTTGCCGGACAGAAGACCGCGGTCCTTGTTGTCGGCGCCGACAGCCGGGCCGATGGTCTTTTCAGAAATCGGCAGTTCCGACAGGCGGGCCGGGAAGGAACCGGCGTTGAGCTTGTTGACCATGTCTTCGATATCGGTCTGATTGTATTTCCCGGTGATAACACCCGAGGTACTGATGGCGCTGTTGATATTGGGAGCTGAAATCGCAACATTGTCCAGCAGGATGCACAACGGCCGCTGCAGGTTGGAACTGGTCAGTTGATAGAACAGTTTAGAGGCCACTTCATCAAAGGTAAAGCCGATGGCGCGTTTATTTTGT
Organism: uncultured Pirellulales bacterium; assembly: GCA_964550565.1. Taxonomy (GTDB): domain Bacteria; phylum Planctomycetota; class Phycisphaerae; order Sedimentisphaerales; family Anaerohalosphaeraceae; genus Anaeroglomus. Next base: position 72,621 of record CAZKAI010000002.1, on the reverse strand, counting down.
TCGTCGACGGTCGGATAGGCCCGTTTGAGCTTCCAGGCCCTGTCGGTGCGAACCATCTTTTCGTTATCGAGGTTGCTGGCCAGCACATACAGCTTGTCGCCGAACTGTTCAACGATGCCGCCTTGCCATGTGGCGGGGTCTTCAATCTCGCACCAGATATACTGGGCGGTGGAAGCTCCCTTGGGGCCTTTGGCCTTCAGGGCTTCACGCTGGGCCGCGGCATCCACGCCGGAATCGCCGGGTGTCGGCAGAATGCGGAATTCCAGAACGCCGGACCCTTTGAGCATGCGTTTGAGGTCTTCGGGGTCATCCAGTCTGCCGCCGACTTTGGCGTAGAGGTCATAGGTGGAAACCACCTCGCGAATCGTTGCGGCGCGGGAGGCGAACTTCTCCTGCAGCGTTTTGAGCATATTGGACCGCTGGTCGGATTTGGCAGGCATTTCCAGAACCTGGCGGAAGGTGTCAATGCTCAGGTTGATATCGCCGAGTTTGGCGACGGCGGCATTCCACCGGGTATTCAGGCCGGTTTCTTCAGCCGTCAGTTCATTGACAATGCCGGCCCATTCCTGATGCAGGTCCAGGTATTGGTCAATGATTGGCAGGAATTCCTCGGCTTTGGAGGGGGCGCCGGCGGGCAGGACGTTTTTGAGATAATCCTGAATCTGGGTCTTGCGTGCATCGGCGGCGGCTTTGGCCCAGGTCTGAACCTGGTAATCCAGGCCGCTTTCGGGCAGACCCATTTCGGTCATCTGTTTTTTCATCGCATCCAGCTTGGCAGCCAGATCATCGCGTTCGGCCTGCTTTTTGCTTCGCAGGTCATAGACCGAGGTTAATTCGTCGATAATCTGTTTGCGTTCCGGGGAATCCTTGGAGAATCTGGCCAGTTCGGCTTGGCGTGTTTCGGCCGGAAGAGTCAGGCTGCGTTTAATCTGCAGCAGGTTGACGTTTTCGCTTTCCAGTTTCATCAGCGCTTCTTCATAGGCCTTGCGCTTGGTAATCGTGTCGCGGCTGGAGACCGGGAGCTGAATTTCAATGCGTGTATCGCCCTGCGGCCGCATGACGATGTTGGCCACGTGGGTCGGGTCAATACGTTTGAGCAGAATCGGAATCATTTTTCCGGCCAGGCCGCGGCGATCCGCCGGGGACAGGTCGCTGGCGTCGATTTCATAAATCAGACTGGTGCCGCCGGCCAGATCCAGACCCTGTTTGAGTTTTTCTGAAGGCGGATAAACGTAAATACCCGCGACTGCAATCAGAAACACTACCAGTGCTGCCTTCCAAAGCAAATCCTTATACATAGTCGGTTTCCTGAAAATAAAGTTGCTTGTTATTGATTTTTCTTCTCGTCGGTTAATACCTGGGCGACGGCCGAAGGTATGATACGTATTTTGGTGTTGTTGGCTTCGTCGATTTTCAGGACGATTTCGTCATCCCGGACATCGATGATGGTGCCGAGGATGCCGCCGATGGTGCGGACCCGGTCGTTTTTCTTGAGGCTGGCCACCATTTTCTGCTGTTCCTGCTGGCGTTTCTTGGGGGCGCGAAACAGCATGAAATACATCAGCACAAACAGGAATACCATCAGCATAATCTGCGGCCAGACGCTCTGGGGTTTTACAGGCTGTGCAGGGGCGGCCGTTCCGTCGGCCTGGGTGGTGGTTGTGGTTGCCGGGGCTTCTCCGGCGGGGGCGGCCTGTTCCATGGTGACGACGGTGCCGTCCTGCGAGCCGCCCGGGGTCTGGGCCTCGGCGATCATCCAGTACATACTCATTGTTCTGTTCCTTCCACGAATGGGGTTGATTTTTCCTTAAATTTCTCTATAAACGCGGCAGACCAGTCGGCAAACGTGCCGTCTTCAATCCGCCGGCGTATTTCATTCATCAGACGCTGATAATAGCTGATATTATGCAGCGACAGCAAAATCGGGCCTAACATCTCCCCGACATTGAAAAAGTGTCGTATCGTGCCTTTACTGAAATGCTGACAGCAGTAGCACGGGCAGCCCGCCTCGACCGGCGAGGTATCTTTCAGAAAGGCGCTGTTGCGGAGCCGAATCGGGCCGTTGGCGGTAAAGGCAAAGGCGTTTCTGCCGTTTCGCGTCGGCAGGACACAGTCAAACATATCGACCCCTGCCCGAACGGCCGCGACGATATCGGCCGGCATTCCCACGCCCATCAGGTAGCGGGCCTTGTCGGCCGGCAGCAGAGGGGCGGTAAAATCGACCGTTTCAATCATCTGGTCGTGGTTTTCGCCGACGCTCAGACCCCCGAGGGCATATCCATCGAAGTCCATCGCTATCAGTTTTTCGGCACAATCCCGACGCAAATTCAGGTCCAATCCGCCCTGAACAATCCCGAACAGAAGCTGGCTGGGATTGCTGTGGGCCTCTTTGCACTGTCCGGCCCAGCGAATTGTGCGTTCGACGGCCTCCACCAGCCGTTTCGGCTCGCAGGGATAGGGGGTGCATTCGTCAAAACACATGATAATATCGGCCCCAAGCCGGTTCTGGGCGACGGTGGCGACTTTGGCGTCGATATACAGCCTTGCCCCGTCGATATGACTGGCAAACTCCACGCCGTCCTGGCCGATGCGGTTGAGGGTGCTCAGTGAAAACACCTGAAAACCGCCGCTGTCGGTCAAAATCGGGCCGTTCCAGTTCATCAGGGTATGCAGACCGCCGAGGGCTTCGACGACCTCGACGCCCGGCCGTATCAGCATGTGATAGGTATTGGCCAGGATGATGCTGCTGCCGGTCTGGGCCAGGTGCGCCGGGGTGATGCCTTTGACGGCGCCGCGCGTGCCCACCGGCATGAAGACCGGGGTGCGTACCTGTCCATGGGCCGTGGTCAACAGCCCCAGGCGGGCATGGGTTCGACTGTCGTTTTTGATTAATTCAAATCGTTTCATTGCATATCCGGCAATGCTGTAATCTGGGCGCCGGGATAATACCAGTTTAAGATGTCTCTGACGGTTTTACCCTGACGGGCCATGTTTTCGGCTCCCGTCTGGCAAAGTCCTACGCCGTGGCCGAAACCGCGGCCGTCGGAAAACGTGTAAACGATTCCCTGCCGGGTCATCGTAAAGACGGCGCTTTTAAGCTTCATTCCGCTGGAATCCAGTGCCAGGCGGAGATCTTCGCCTCGGAGAAAATCCTTTTTTCCATTTTTGCCAAAGACCGAAACGCCTACCACCCGGCCGATCTGTCCGAATCGGACCAGCTCGACAGAGATGATTTCGTCCAGTTTTTCAGCCATCCCGGGATAGCGTGCAAACAGCTTTTGCTGGATTTCCGGCAGCGAATAACCGACCGGCCCCCAGTTCCAGAATCGTTCGCGGGCGATCGGTTCGCAATACGGACACGGCACCCCGCCAAGCGGAGCAAACGTGTCTCCAAACACATTGCGGCTGTCTTCGGTATGACCGCCGCAGGTGGAGCTGTAATAGGTCGGGAAAATCGCATCGACACCATCTCCGTTGGTGCAGGTCAATACCTGGTTTTGGGTGGCCTCCACGGCCTGTCGAACCGTTGCTGTTTCTGCGGCAAGGCCACGATAGACCTGGTTGGCCTGAGTGGTGGTGACATCCCAGGACCGATTTCGGCCAAAGCGGGACTTGACGTATAATGCATAGGTTCGGGCGGTAATCGCCTGGACCTGCAGGGCCTGCGGTTCCCAGTAGCTGACCATTTCCGCGCCAACCACGCCCAGCAGATACGATTCCAGCGGCACATGATTGACGGCACTGAAGCTGTTCGGGTCCTCTGCGGCGGAAATCACCAGATTGCCGCGATATCCCTGTCCATCGATGAAAAAAATATAAGGCTGCCGGGGACAAATCACGACCGGGCCGTCCATCCGCAGATCGCCCAGATGGATTTTGCCGTTTTGAAAACGAATCCGGACCGGTTCGCTCGTATCGGAAAAGCCCGCCTGAACGCCGTGGGGATCATCGGCTGCGGTAAATCCGTCAGGGGCGCTGACGACACACTCTGTTCGATTGCCAAAGAGCAAAACCCGCATCCATCGATCCGACGGTTCGGACATGCCGGATGTGGGCCGTATAGGTTCCCGTTTCGCACATCCGCCCACAAGCAGGGCAGAGACGATAAAGGCCCACAGTACCGTGTTACCGTATGCTGCGGGCCTGGGTCTGTTTAACGCCAACAAATAGGTTCCTTCCTGAATGCCGCACAAACTCGACCAGATCGACCGGGCTAATCCAGCTTTCGCAGGCCCAGGCCGAAATTGGCCAGTTTTTCCTTGATTTCATTGAGGCTGGTGACGCCGAAGTTTTTGCATCCCAGCAGTTCCGCCTCGGTTCTGCTGACCAGGTCATAAAAGACTTTGACGCCCAGCTTGGCCAGGGCGCGTCGGGCGCGAACCGACAGTTCCAGTTCATCCACGGATTTATTGAGCAGTTCAGGGCTGGCTCCGCCGACATCCTCGGTGGCGGCTGCAGGGGCGGCGCCGGCTTTCTGTTCCAGTGCCATCCCCAGGCGAAGACCTTTGCTGTCCAGAATCTTTTTGATTTCCAGCAGGGAGGTTTCACCGAAGTTTTTATACGACAGCAATTCGGCTTCCGTGGTTCGCAGCAGATCGCCGAGGGTGCAGATATTCATTTTTTTCAGGCAGTTGCGGCTGCGCACGGACAGCTCAAAATCGGAAATGGGAATTTCCAGTATCTTGTTCTGACGGTCCTTGCGTTTTTCCCGCTCTTCATCATAAATCATGGTTTGCGAGCTGGAGATGTCTTTCTTGAACAGGGCGGCTTTGGCATGGCCGGGATGGGAACGCAGCACGGCATTGACGCACTGCATGGCCCTGTAATAATCTTCCCGATCTTCATATAAAACCGCCAGGTTCAGCAGGGCGTTGACATGGGACGGAAGAATCTGTGTGGCTTTCTTGTAATACTCCATCGCAAGTTCTTCCTCGCCGCGCAGGTCATTGATATAGCCCAACTGGAAAACAGCCTGCACATGGTTGGGATCGAGATTGATGGCGGCCTGGTAATTGTCCGCGGCTTCATCATACTGTCCCAGGGCATCCTGCAGGCGGCCGAGCTGATAATGATATTCGGCGCTGACATTCTGGAAGTTGATGCAGGTTTTGATTTCTTTCTGGGCTTCGTCATACTGTCCGGCACGCCGGTAGGTTTCGGCCTTTTCCATGGCAACCGTCAGCGATTCGGCCTGCTGTTTTTTGGCCGACTCAAACTGTTCGATGGCTTTGTCATAAATGCCCTGTGCCCGGTATACTGAACCGAGGGCCAGACACTTCTGGGCACAGTCTTTGGCCTTCTTGAGCAGTTCTTCGGCCTGGCTGTCGCTGCCGCAAAGCCACAGGGCGATCCCTGCGGCCAGGGGATTGGAACTGCTGTCCTGGGCTTTCTGCCGGATGGCGTCTCTGATGCGATCGCTGGAATTGACGACCACAGAGAGCTTTTTAATCTGCTCAAACGACGGCAAATCCTTGCCAAACAATTCCGTCTGGAGTTCCGCTGTTGTTACCATATTCGGTTATGCTCCTGTTTCCTTTTTACTGGGCGACCGGCAGACAACGTCTGGGCCGAGCCGGCCTGAATTCACTTATTTGATTAGGTTTCCTGTACAGAATCCCGAAAAGCCGGGATAAGTGGGACATTATACGAACCTGACAAATCTTTGCAAATTTTTTTTAATACCCCCCGGGGTTCAGACGTTTATTAGAGGGATGTTTGGAAATTTACCCCCTAAAAAAGTCGATAACTGAAATATATATAATGAAAACAAAACAGTTCGACCCCAATGGGAAGGTGTCTATGAAACATTATATAGCATACATTGTATGTCTTGTTGCTGCCTCTTCGATGAGTTATGCCGATTTCCGAGCTTATAACGACTGTATTCGCGGGACAGGCGACCTGACGGCAGCTAATGTAACAAACTGGACGGTATATAATGGATTTACTTCCAATATGTCCGGTAAATTGATTGATTACAATACTGGTCTGGAAACACCGGTAACGGCAACATTTACCTGGAACAGCTCTGCGGGACTGCGAACCAGTGAAACCAGCGGCAGTGCAGACGATGAATCGCAACCAAGGCCTGGCACCCCTGCCTATGAAGTGTTTGGCGGAATCGTCGATTTCTCCTATCGTTTGGTGTATTATGGAAACACCGGCTGGTTTTCAGAAATCGAATTTACGGGTCTTAATCCATCCAAAAAGTACTCATTTGTTACCACCGCAATTCGCGGTGCCAATTATCCGGACCGGTTAACTCTTTTTACCCTCTCCGGCCATACCAGTGCGGTCAATAACAGTTCGGATGGTATCTATCTGAAAAATGGCGACCAATCCGTTTTGAGAGCGGGTGGAAATCATTTAGATACAACAGGTTATGTCGTTCGATGGGATGATATTTTCATCGCCGACAAAGGCGATGGCACCGGCAGTTTCAAGGTCCGTGCCGAAGCCTATACTACCTATGGGTATCCGTTTGGCGGCTTCATGCTGGAGGAACTGGATTCAGGGCTTAACACTGCTCCACAAGTTATTACAGAGCCTGAAATTACAATCCAATGGCCCAAGCAATATCTGGCCTTGTCAGCTCAGGTAACGGATGATGGAATTGGAGAGCCTGAAGGCTTTTTGTCCACGCAGTGGTCGCAGGTTTCCGGTCCGCAACCTGTCGAATTCAGCACTCCTGACCAAGCCTCGACTCAGGTCACCTTTCCGGCTCCGGGACAATATCAACTGCAAATCAAAGCCAATGATGGTTTATTGGAAACGACTGCTGCGACAACAATCACCGTTATCGAGCCGGTTTGTCCGGTAGGGGATATTGATGGTGATTGCAGGGTTAGTTTATCTGATTTTGTGTGGTTATCGGACTTCTGGCTGTCAGAAACACCTGAACAGGCAGATTTGGATGGAAATGAGCAAGCCAATCTTTTGGACCTGAGCCTGGTTTGTCAAAGCTGGCTGGAAGACTGGACCGGGTCGGTGACGGTCACGGTGTTGCCGTCGGAGGCTGCAGCGGGCGGGGCGAACTGGCGACTGGATCAGGGGGAATGGAACTCATCCGGGTATGTTTTGTCTTCTGTTCCGGAGGGGGCACATCAGATAGAGTATTCAGTTGTCACCGGATGGGTCAGCCCTGAGCCGCAATCAGTTGAGGTTATTCGCGGCCAGAATGCGTCGATTATGGCGACATACACCGAAATTCCTCCAGAATCGGTGGTTATTAACGAATTCATGGCCGTCAATTCCAATGTCAGCAATTTAAAACCTATACCCTCGGTTAATATCTATACCATCATTGGGGGAGAAGTCTCTTATGACGACTGGATTGAGCTTTACAATCAAACCGATACAACGGTGGACTTGGCAGGCTGGTATCTGACCGATGACCCAGCCAATCTGACCCAATGGCAATTCCCGGCAGGCACGACCATTGCGGGCAAGGGATATATGATTATTTTTGCATCTAAGAAAGACCCGCTTAAATATGGCTATCCGTTTATCGATGATTTGGGCAAGCTGCACACCAATTTTGAGTTGGCATCCCAGGGGTATCTGGCCCTTGTCCAGCCGGATGGACAAAAGGTGGAATATGAATACCAGGATTATCCTAAACAGAGAGGCTTTGTCACCTATGGTCTTACCTCCGACGGACGGATTGGTTATTTGACCGGTGCCACCCCAAACGGTGCCAATACCGACATCTATGAAGACGAGGTTAGTGATACGAAATTCAGTGTTGGCCGGGGTTTTTATGAGCAGCCTCAGACGGTGTACCTGAGCTGTTCAACGCCGTCGGCAGTCATTCGTTATACGACAAACAATTCTATTCCAACCGAGAGCAATGGCTTGATCTATGACCCGGCCAATCCGATTGTCATCAGTACGACCACCTGTCTTCGTGCAGCCGCTTTCAAACCCGGCTGGCTGGCGTCCAATGTGGATACCCAAACCTATCTTTTCCTGAACGATGTCATTCGACAGGCGACCAATTTGAGCACAGGAGCTCAGCTTGTTCCCACGGGTTATCCAACCCAATGGGTCAGCAATTACAATGGTGCCACCGTAACCGGCGATTATCAAATGGACCCGGATGTGGTGAATTCGGCGGCCTATTCCGCCACGATCAAAGACGATCTAAAATCGATTCCCACGCTTTCGGTGGTCGTGCCGGTAGAGCATCTTTTCGGAACGTATGGGATTTATGTGGACCAGTCTCAGGATGGCACCGAACGCGCAGGCTCAGTGGAATTGATCGACCCTAACGGGGCAGAGGCGTTCACTATCGGCTGTGGTGTCAAGATGCAGGGCGGTGTGGGCAATGTTACCGGCGATGCCGGCGGAACCACACTGAATCGGTGGAAATGCTATAAGCTATCTTTCCGCCTGGTATTTCGCGGCGTTTACGGCGGCCAGTTGGACTACCCGTTATTCGGCCCTGATGCAGCAAATAGCTATGATACTATTGTTCTGGATTCCCGTCCGCAAAACAGTTGGGTGCATTCGGACCCTGTCCAGCGGACCAGCGCTGAATATGTGCGTGACCAGGCCTCTTCCAATACTCAGCTTGCCCTTGGCGGGTATGCCTGCCATGGCCGGCCGGTGCATCTGTATCTCAATGGTCTGTACTGGGGATTGTACTGGGTCCACGAGCGACCGGATGATTCCTTCGCTGCCTCCTACTTGGGTGGAGAGAAAGAAGATTATGATATTTTAAAACATGATTACACCAACATTGTCAGCGGCAGCAATACGGATTATATGGCCCTGTTCAATCTGTCGGCAACGTCCCCCAATACGGTTACGGCTTTTGAGAATCTCAAGGGAAAACTGGACGTGGCGGACTTTATTGATTATCTGCTGGCTAATTATTATCTGGGCAACGGCGACTGGGACGGGAAAAACTGGTATGCCTCGCACAATCGCTTCGACCCGGCGGGACGCTGGCGCTGGCACATGTGGGATGCCGAACATGTCATGGATGACGGGACGTCGCTGGCCCCGGTCAACGTAACTACAAAGAATACAAATATGGCTCCGACCGGCCTGCATCAGAGATGGATTGCGAACAATCCTGAATATCGAACGCTGTTTGGTGATCGGGTGCATAAGCATTTCTTCCACAATGGGGCTCTGATTGCATCCAACTTTGCTGCGTTATTTACGAACCTTACCAACCAGATTGACCGGGCGATTGTGGGCGAGTCCGCCCGCTGGGGTGATAACCGCCGTGCCGCGACGCCTTATACAAGAAATAATGAATGGCTTACCGAAGTCAATCGCCTGCTCAATGAATTTATTCCCACTCGTCGCGATGTCGTGCTGGCTCAGCTTACCGGAAAAAGTCCGGCCTGGTATCCGACGGTTACAGCGCCGGAGTTTCGCATTAACTATGTCAATCAGTATGGCGGTGATATCTCTGTGCCGTCGGGCCTGTCTTTGTCGATTCCCTCCGATGAAGTGTGGTACACGCTGGACGGGTCTGATCCGCGTCAGGCGGGCGGAGCGGTCAGCTCTTCGGCAATACGCTATCTGGGACAAGCTATTACGCTGGATAAGTCCGTGCAGGCCAAAGCCCGCGCCCGAACCTCGGGCGGGGCATGGAGTGCGCTGGCCGATGCGGTCTTCGCGACCGGTGCGGTTCGTGAATATCTGCGAATTGCTGAAATTATGTATCATCCAGCCGACCCGAATCTGGAATATATCGAACTGAAAAACATCGGGTCTGCGTCATTGAATCTCAACCTGGCTGGTTTTACCAAGGGCATGGCTCATACTTTCGGCGATGTAACACTCGATGCGGGCGGTCTTGTGCTGCTGGTCAGGAATAAAGCCGTATTTGAATCGTATTATACGCAGATTCCTGCCGGTGTTCCCGTGATTGAGTGGCAGGAAGGTTCGCTGGATAACGCCGGTGAGACCCTTGAACTTCAGGACGCTCTTGGCCGTATCATCTTGTCGTTTGCCTATAAAGATTCCTGGTATCCGCTGACCGATGGCGATGGTTTCTCACTGACCATCCTTGATCCTGCCAATCCTGATGTGACACTGTGGGGTCAAAAAGCCGGCTGGCGTCCCAGCGTGTTTGCGGGTGGCTCTCCCGGAACCGATGAAGTCGGCCTGGCTCCCGGAAGCATCGTGATTAACGAACTTCTGGCCCACTCCGACAATGAGAATCCGGACTGGATTGAATTCTATAATACCACCAGTCAGGATATCTCCGTTGGCGGCTGGTACCTGACCGATGATGCGGCGAATCCGACCAAATACCTCATTCCGGACAATACTTCTATTGGCGCCCATGATTATCTGGTGTTGTACGAAAATACGGATTTCGGTTCCGCGTTTGCCCTCAGCGAAAATGGCGAGACCGTGGTTCTATCGGCGACGCTGGATGGCCAGATGACCGGTTTCCAGGCGGTGCAGGATTTTGACGCATCCGAACGCAATGTTTCCTTTGGCCGATATATCAAGAGCACTGGCGGGATGGATTTTGTGGCGATGGAATCTCGAACACCCGATGAACAGAATTCCAATCCCAAGGTCGGGCCGCTGGTCATTACAGAAATCCAGTACAATCCATCCGCCGACAATACCGGCGATGAGTATATTGAGTTGCGGAATATCTCCGGTTCAGCGGTGATGCTGCAGGATGCGGTCAAGACCGAAATTGCCGCCGGAGTCTATCAGACCGATGTTGTGCCGTGGCAGTTTACCGAGGGAGTTGACTTTACCTTCCCGATGGATACAACGATTCCGGCCGGAGGTATCATTATTATCGCCAAGAATCCCACTGCATTTGGGGCGTACTATGGCGGACAGGTGCCTGCGGGAACGGTTGTATTTGGACCGTTTGCCAGTGATACCGGCCTGAGCAACGGCGGCGAAAAAGTGCGTCTTTGCCGGGCAGGGGACCAGCCTTTGGGCAAGCCTCGCAACTATATCCGAATCGATCAGGTCAATTATGATGATGAGTCTCCCTGGCCGGTCAGTGCGGATGGGCAGGGCCAGAGTCTGACGCGGATTAATCCGGCTGCTTACGGCAATGATGTGGGCAATTGGACTGCGGCGGCTCCCTCTCCGGGGCAGTAATCCCGCTGGATGCGTACAAAAAAAGAGTGTTCAGGCCGGGGTCTGTGTGGTATAGTCCCCGGCTATGAAGAATTGGATCTTTCATCTGGGTCTGGCGGCCATTGCGGTATTGTGCCTGCTGAGTATTTTCGGTGCGTTTCTCGGGGCCGAGAATGCCCGGGCGTTTTTTAATTCCGTCCCGCTGGCGGCATGGTGGATTGGCTTTACAGTCCTGCTGGTGATGTCGATTGCTGCTTTTCGCGCACTGCACAAGCGGTCCATGCTGTTTTTGATGCACGCGGGATGTGTGCTGATCCTGTTGGGGGGCTTATGGGGCTCGCGTGCGGGCCAGAAGATGACGGCCTCCATTCTGGGCAAACCCTGGATCGAACCCTGCTATCTGAAACTTTACCCCGAACGGCAATCCTCAACGGCTTACCGGGCAACCGATGGGCAACCTCTGGATTTGGGTTTTTCTGTTGCCTTGAATGATTTCCAGATACA
>CAZKAI010000002.1:30000-60941 GCA_964550565.1 uncultured Pirellulales bacterium | reverse complement strand
GCGATTATATCAGCGATGTGCAGGTTTTTCGTGATGGGCAGCCAGTCGCAGCCAAACAGATCGAAGTCAATTATCCGCTGCATTATGCGGGTTTTCATATTTATCAGGATTCGTATGGCCAGGATGAAATGGGGCAATATTCGGTGCTGCAGGTTGTTCCGGACCAGGGAGTAAGCCTGGTCTTTGGCGGATATGTGCTGCTGACGATTGGGCTGGTGGTTCATTTCATACGCAAAGTGAAAAGTCATCGGAGGCCTGACAAATGCAGTTGAAATATTCCAATGAAGGTCTCTTGATCTATGCGATGATGGCGGTGATTGCGGTCGGCCTGATGCTGCGTGTGAAGCGTAAAAGACAGGCATCCGTTTTTGCTGCTTGTCTTGCCTGCCTGGTTGGTCTGTGTGCGTGGGGTCTGCGATGGATTACCGTGGATCATGTTCCGATGCAGAATATGTTTGAGGTGTTTTTGACGCTTGGCGTGTTTTTGCTGCCGGTGGGGCTGGCAGCTCGGCGGTTTACAGGTATTACCCACCCGTCCGACGGACTGGGTGATTTTATCCTGACGCTGATACTTCTGTTTCCGGCGGGTTTTGTCTTTTCCGATGCACCGCAGAAACTGCCGCCTGCGCTGCAAAGCCCGCTGTTCGGCCCGCATGTGGCGGTCTATATGCTGTCGTATGTGCTGATGGCCAAAGCAGCATTGCAGGCCGGGCTGGGTTTGTATTATTACAACCGCAGCGACAACCAATCCAGCGGGCAATTGTCCTGCGAAGGCCATGAGCTGTCGGCGTATCTGCTGGTCTGTCTGGGATTTCCGCTGCTGAGCATGGGGTTATTTCTGGGCAGCGTGTGGGGCAAGCTGGCCTGGGGGGACTGGTGGGGCTGGGATCCCAAGGAACTCTGGTCGCTGGCCTGCTGGCTGATGTATCTGTTTTATTTCCACTGGCGTTACCTGTTCCGGCAGAAGATGCTTCGGGCCAACTGCGTCTGTGTGATCCTGGGGCTGGTTTTTATCATCATTACACTGCTGTGGGTGAACCTGTCGAATGTCTTTAAAGGCATGCATAATTACGCCTCCTGACCGCAAGCGGCGGGCGGGATTGACCTGCAACGCGATTTTTGTTACAATAGGGCCGACGTACTTCCGTTGAGACTCAAATCGGGAAAATTTGCCTGACAAGAAGGGAGAGCTTATGCTGAGTGATTTTTTTCGAACCGTCAAGGCCTGCATCGTGTTTTTCGGTGTGCTGCTGAGCCTGTTTGCGATTTTCGAACTGTTGCGGATGTTTCAAACCCTGTATTCCATTCATCCGGCGGCCGGCTATGTATTTCTGGTGCTGCTGGCGGGCAGTATCATCTGGCTTTTCGTCTGGTTTTTCCGTGTTCTTGGCGGCAGTCCGCGGGCTTTGACTCCGCCTGCGACGGTGGACATCGAGCAGGCCGATCTCAGGCAACTTCGTCGGTGGGCCGGGTATCAGCTTCGTTTCCTGCAGCGGCTGACGCAAAATCCATTTTTGAATGAGCAGATGCGAGGGCAAATTCAGGCGGAATTGAATCGTCTTGCTCCTGCATTCAGCCAGACGCGCGATTTTGAGCAGATGCATCAGTTAGTCCTGACGACAGAGGAAAAGACCATCCTTCCAGCGCTCGATTTGCTGGACCGTCAGGCCTCTCGCCAGGTTCGCGATTGTGTCCGCGATGTCATGCTGGGAGTGACGCTGAGTCCCTACAAATCCGCCGACATCTTTATCGTATTGTATCGCAATGTGTTGATGACCGGGCGGATTATCCAGACCTACAACACCCGGCCCGCCCTGGGTCAGACCATTCGTATCGGGATTGACATTCTCAATATCGTGGCAACAGTCAATTATATCAATATGGGCAAGAATCTGATTGAGGCGCTGGCCTCCAAGCTGCCCGGCGTGGGACGCCTGACCGATGATATCGCCCAGGGAATCGGAGCGGGATTCATGACGTCCATCGCAGGCCATGCCGCCATGGATCGCTGCCGGGCGTTTCGACGATGGAATCCGCAGGCGGCCAAGGCGGGTCTGTTGAATCGCGTGGGGGATTTTTACGCCGATGTACGCGATATTTTCTTTTCCGATGTATGGGGATTTGTCAAGGCCCGCTCCAGCCAGGCTACCGATCAGGCCAAGGATGCCATCGGTCAGGCCCTTGATCAGACGGCCAGGACGCTGACTGAATGTGTGCGGATTCCTGTGCGGGCGGTTGCGGCAACCGGCCAGTCTATGGCAGAGACGACCGTAGCAGGTACCAAGGTGATACGGCACTGGTTTTCACGCAGCAAGCCTCCAAAAATGCCTCCGGAGCAAAAGGGCTGATTCGGCAAGGGGCTGGGCTACTTGAAATCTTCGGGCAGAAACTGGGTCTGGTATTTGGTGCCGCCCAGTTTGAGTGCTGCCAGATCGGCCTCGCTGACCCGGCCTTCGATAAATTGCTGGACCAGGTCATTGGGGTGATTGCGAATATGGTCGGCATTGCCGTCAGCGATGATTTTGCCGTGATAAAACATCACGATGCGGTCGGCAATTTTGTAGGCGCTTTTCATGTCATGGGTGACTACGATGCTGGTCACTTTCAATTCCTGCTTGAGTTTCAGGATAAGCTCGTTGATGACATCGGACGTGATCGGGTCCAGCCCGGTTGTCGGCTCATCATAGAAGATGACCGTGGGATCCAGTGCAATTGCCCGAGCCAGTGAAACACGTTTTTTCTGCCCGCCGGAAAGACTGGCCGGATACTGATTCTGATAGCCGTCCATGCCCACCAGGGCCAGCTTGTGCTTGACCAGTTCATCAAGGGCTTTGTAGTCGGTGATTTTGCGGTGCTGCTGGATGGGGAAAATAATATTTTCGAATACCGTCAGGCTGTCAAACAGGGCACCCATCTGGAAACAAAAGCCGAATTGTGTCCGAATACCCGCCAGTTGACGCGGGCGAAGGTTGTCGATGCGATTGCTGCGAAAAAAGATCTGCCCTTCGGTCGGCCGCTCCAGCACAATCAGATGCTTCATGAAGACCGTCTTGCCGCAGCCGCTGGTGCCGATGATGACGGTGGTCTTGCCCTCTTCGATGGCCAGCGAGACATTATCCAGTACTGTCCGCTTGCCAAATACTTTGACTAAGTTTTTGGCGACCAGGATGCCATCTTGAGGATGAATGTCGGGACGAATCACAGCGGAATTCTCCTATATTAGCGAACGCAGCGGCCAGAAGGTTTTGTAGATTGCATCCAGCGTGACGGCAAACACATAATTCAGAGCCAGAATCGAGATAAAACAGCCGACAAAGGCCTCGGTGCAGGCCTCGCCGACACCCTGGGCTCCTTCGCGGCAGGTGAATCCTTTATAACAGCTAATCATGGCGATGGCGCCGCCGAAGAAGACGCCTTTAAAAATTCCCGTCCCGATATCCCAGAATTCAACACCCATGGCACTGAAATCCCAGTAGGCGCCGCTGTTGATCTTGAATTGGATGACGCTGACAAAATAGCCGCCGAGGATGCCCAGCAGGTCGGCATAGACAATCAGTGCCGGCGTCAGCAGCAGGCAGGACAGAACACGCGGCGCGACGAGGTATTTGACCGGGTCGGTCCCCATGCTTTCCACGGCTGCAATCTGTTCGGTCACGTTCATGGTGCCCAGCTCGGCCGTCAATGCGCCGCCAACCCGACCTGCGAGCATCACCGCCGCCAGTACCGGCCCCAGCTCCTTGACGACGGCGATATTTATCAGCACCCCCAGACGCTCTTCCAGTCCCATCGCCGCAAGCTGTCCATAGGCCTGAACCGCCAGAATCATACCCACAAATGCTCCGGTTGCCATGACGACCGGCACGCTTTTGACGCCAATGGTGTTCATCTGTGTCCAGATCAGGGGGTAGGTTTTGGGTTGAAACGAGGTGGCGATCATGCACTTGGAGGCGGCGAAAATAAATCGAGAAAATCTCCCCAGATTGTTGACGCCTTGTACCCATTTGTCAATAAATGATAAAATCATAAGAAATTTCACTCATCGCAGTCATTGATTAATAAGATAGTATCGGCCTTTTTTTGTTCGTTTTTCATTTTTTCTGGAGAAGATTCTCAGCGTAAAAAAATGTCGTGTTAAAATGGGTAAAAATAATATTTTTGCGAACAAATTTTCCGGCTGTCTTCTCACTGTCTCCCTGTTTTTATCAGACCTGAATTGAATAGATTAGCCTTTTATTCATGCATAAGTCACAGAATTTAATAGAGATACAAATCTTTTGGATTACACGGAAAAAGGTTTTTTATATTTCCTATATA
Source organism: uncultured Pirellulales bacterium (assembly GCA_964550565.1). Lineage (GTDB taxonomy): Bacteria > Planctomycetota > Phycisphaerae > Sedimentisphaerales > Anaerohalosphaeraceae > Anaeroglomus. The sequence goes on along the minus strand of CAZKAI010000002.1, from coordinate 56,627 downwards.
ACCCAAATTAACTAAAGAATTTTTTATTGAGCTTCCGATAGTTACCCATAGCTTAAAAGTTGCCCATGTTCACAATGGAATGTGAAGTTGAGGCAGGAAAAGGTAAACAAGAAAAAGCTGGACAAGAGAGAGGTTAATTATGGTCAAGGAATATGTTCTCGAACGGTATCTGAATTCACTTCTGGATGGCAACCGCATTGAATGTCGCTCGATCATTGAAGAAGTCTTGCAGACCGGTACTCCAGCCAATCGCGTTTACGTTGATATTATCTGGCCGATTATGGTTGAAATCGACCGCCTGTATCGCCATGGCCAGATCGATTCGGCACAGGAAGCCTTCGCCTCCCGCATCAACCGCACGATTGTCAATCAGTTGCAGAATAAACTTCCCCGCAAATCCGGAAAAGCCAAAAAGGTCGTCGTTTGCTCAGCCAACAATGAAAAGGCAGAGTTGGGCGGCCAGATGATTGCCGATTTATTCGAAAGCGACGGCTGGGATGCCCGTTTTCTGGGCGGCACCGTCAGCAACGACGATGTGATGACCTTTATCCATTCTTTCAAACCCTCGATGCTTGTCATCTACGGCATCGACGGCAAGGATGCCCCCGCAGTGCGTCAGTTAATTGATACCATTCGTTCGGTCAATGCCTTCCCGGATATGCGGATTATGTTGTCCGGCGGTGTTTTCGGCAGGGCGGAAGGCCTGTGGGAAGAAATCGGGGCCGATATGTACGCCGAAAATGCCACGGAGGCCATTACCTTTGCCAATGCCAATCCCCAGGCGATTCCTTCACCGGTTCGAACCATCAAACAGCGTTCGCGGGCTGCGGAAAATCAGGACGAACTTTTGGTAGAAACCGTCCGATAATGCGGTATAATAGACAAGGCTGGAAGCGATTCCAGCCTTTTTCAATGTGACAAATTTGTCGCAAAATCGGGCCCGATTTACATTGAAAATCCAGGCAACAATTGCCAGAAGGTTACGGTTAGCAAGAATAGCGACAAGAGATGTCTTGATGTGAAAAATTAACGATATTCTTATTGCATTCTGAATCGACCAAAGCTATAAGAGTAACTTTGTTTATTATGTAAAAACAGGTATTGGTTTAACAGGTAACAATAATATGATACTTACGCAAATTCTTCAGCCCAGTTGCATTTGCGCTCCGCTGAAAAGCAAAGACAAAGAATCGGTCATCGAAGAACTGGTAACAGTATTAGCCTCAGCAGGGCAGGTCAAGGACGCCAATGCTGCTTTGGAAGCGGTGATGGAACGCGAACAGACCCGCAGCACCGGTATCGGCTCGGGCATCGCCATTCCTCACGGCAAATGCACCGCCGTCAAGGAATTGGTTATGGCCGTGGGCATTGCCGCTCAGCCGGTTGATTTTGCCAGTATCGACAACAAGCCGGTCAACATTGTAGTAATGCTGATTTCACCGCCGGACAAAACCGGTCCCCATATTCAGGCCCTTGCCCGCATCAGCCGGCTGCTGCTGGATGACCAGTTTAAGACCAAGCTGGAGAAGGTCACTTCCCCGGAAGAGGCGTATCAGCTTATCAGTGCCAAGGAAACCGAGTAAATACAAAAACGGCAAAGGTATGTCGCATATTTATTGAGGAATATGCCGTTATTAGTATAATTTGACGTGTCACTTATCAAGAAAAGCAGGCTTTCGAGGTCTGCTTTTCTTTTTTATGCGCTGTAAGCCACGTATAAAACTTCATTTAAGATCATGGATGGGTGGAAAAAAGATAGTTCGAGTGGAAATTTTTGCCGATAGAAGATAAAATGGGTATCTTAAATGAGGCTATTTCATGATTGATGCGTTTTGGACACGATGGCGAGTACGCAGGCTATACAAGGCCGACCAGGCCCTTGCGGGTAAATGGCTGGATGATTATGCCGGCTGGCTGTATCGGCGGGCATGGTATTGCACCGGCCAAAATGAACCGGAAGCCCATCGGATTTTATCACAAACCTTGTCAGCGGCCGCCGGGCGAATTGTCGATTATCTGAGCCTCTCGGTTCCCATGTCCGAATGGCTGCTCGGATTGTATCTGACGACCGAAGGGGCCCAGAAAGCAGATTTTTCCTGGCTGCAGGATTCTGCCGTTCAGGCGATCGTGCGAACCATTACCACCCAGTCTATCCAGGATGACGCTAAAGCCCGGGAGAAATTGCTGCAGGCTTGTCAGTGTGCTCTGGCCTTGCTGAGCCGGGATGATCAGGAGATTCTGGTCAGCCGTTATCTTCGCATGGACACTCCGGCCCAGATGGCCGCCGCACATGATATGGACTCGACCCAGATGCAGGAGCTTTTATATCGGGCCAGACATGCTTTTCGCCGCACGCTCGAATCATTGACCGGTACGGTCAGCAACGCGATGAACAGGGCTGCCCAGGACAGTATGGAGGTGCTTGAGGCCAATCTGGAAAATCTGTTTCAATCCCTCGGAGCGGCTCCTAGGATCAATCCGGATGAGATGAACACGATTCGCGCGACGGTGCTCGAGATTCTTTCAAAAAACAAGCCAAGCTCGGCGTTTTCGCTGTTTTCATGGAGAAGTCTTATTGCAGCAGCAATTGGGATATTGATTGTTATCGCAGCTATCCTCTGGCGGCCCGGTACTGATGGCGAAGCTGCCAATCCTGAGCCAGCCGGAGGTACCGCACAAAATACATCCTCTTCTTCTGCAAACAAGAATACGCCCACACCGGTTGATATGGGGCAGGAGATGAAACTGGCCTTTGAACTGGGCGAGAAAAAAGACATTGAAGGGCTGATTCGGATTATGCAAACAGGCTCCTATCCGGTTCAGCTCATTGCTGCAAAATATCTCGGCCAGTTTGCCGATAAATCCGCCATAAACGCCCTCGATCAAGCCGCCCAGAAATGGTATGCCCACGAGACCAACGAAACCAATCCTTTTATCGAAGCGATCAAGGCGATAGAAAACCGAGCGAAGGTCCGGCAGCGTCTGGAGGCCGAACTCGAAAAAATCAAGGCTCAGCAGACCGTGGAGAAATCGACTGAGCAAGAAGAAGAATTTTCTGTGCCCGAAACCGCAGAACCGAATCTGCCTGAAACGGAGCCGAATAAAGCGGACGCTGTCCCGGCAATAACCGAGACTCCGACGCCGATATTTCAGCAGCCCGATCCGGTTGTGCCGGAGGAACTTGTCCCGGTGCAGGATATCCCGATAACTGACCCGAATCTTGTGATTCCGCAGGAAGAAGGGGGCGAGGCCGAGCCTGGCATCAGTCTGCCTGAGCCTGATCCAAATTTAATTAACGATGAACTGGTCCAGTAAATCCATACACCTTGTAATCGTCCAAGCCATTTTTGTAATTATAGTTGCGATGGCGGGATGCTCTACCGCCAGCGATTCCAGCCATTCCGGACAATTGGCCGTTCACTCATCCACCTGTAATATGGCCTGGATTGGTCCCAGTCCAGACGGTTCACATTTTATTGAAATGCCATCCGGCCGGGGATTTGTCGTTTGGGGTGTCAATTATGACCATGATGATGAAGGGCGGCTTCTGGAGGATTACTGGCAGCAATGGGATGTGGTTGAGGAGGATTTCCGCGAAATCAAATCGCTTGGAGCCAATGTCGTTCGCATCCATCTGCAGTTGGGCCAATTTATGCGTACTGCGGAAGAACCAAACAGTGTTTCACTCGACTATCTTCAACGGCTTGTCCGGCTGGCCGAAGAGACCGGCCTTTATCTGGATATCACCGGGCTGGCCTGTTATCATAAAGCCCGGACGCCGGCATGGTATGATGCTCTGAATGAGTCCCGGCGATGGGAAGTGCAGGCCCGTTTCTGGCAGGCAGTCGCCCGCGTTTGTGCGAAAAGCCCGGCAATATTCTGCTACGACCTGATGAATGAACCCGTCCTGCCCGGGGCAGACAAGATAGAAACCGACTGGCTGCTGGGCGAGTTTGGCGGCAGTCATTTTGTTCAGCGGTTATCTCTGGACCTTGCGGGCCGTTCCCGGGAGGAGGTTGCCAGGGCCTGGGTTGACACACTGACGACAGCGATTCGCAGCCAGGATACACGACACATGATTACGGTGGGGGTGATTCCCTGGGCAATGGTCTTCCCCAAAGCCAAGCCCATTTTCTATGCCGAACAAGTCGGAGGGAATCTGGATTTTGTCAGCGTGCATGTTTATCCGGAAAAGGGCCAGATCGAGAAGGCCATTGAGGCGTTGAAGGTCTATCACATTGGTAAGCCGCTGGTCGTTGAAGAGATGTTCCCCCTTCAGTGCAGCATTGAGGAAATGGATACCTTCGTCGAGGCCTCGCGGGAATTTGCTGATGGCTGGATGAGTTTTTACTGGGGTAAGACGATTGAACAGTACCAAAAAAACCAGGATATCACCGCGGCTATTGTCAGTGCGTGGCTGACGTATTTTAAGACCAAATCCGCTACGATGGTGACAACGCAGCCATAGCCAGGTGCCGATTGGGTATTGCTTGACAAAACCAAACGGGGCGATAAGCTGGTTGCGTAGAGAGATGATAGATTTGGCTGTGTCTTTTGCTATGATATGAGCTGCGAGCAGTCAAAATGGATGGTTTAGGAACAGATTCAAGGAAAGAATTTATGATAAGTCGTTTTTTTCCCTTTGTGCCTGTTTTTCTCGGACTTTGCCTGGTGACTAGTCTCGGTTTGTCACAGGAACCGGTTTTCAAAGAGAAAATTACTCCACCAGAGGGCTTTGAGTGGGTAGATGAATCGGCTAAAAACAACCCCGGCGAGCCGGTCTTTGTCAAGAATCTCGAGCCATCCGATACGGACCAGTCTGCCCAGACTTTATCAGAAGCGGAAGGCCCAAATCCGAGACAATTTACCCCGCCGCGGCATTACATCTGTATGCGAACTGATAGACCGCTGGTTATTGATGGACGACTTGACGAGCCGGCCTGGGCCAAGGCCCTGTGGTCGGAACCCTTCGCCGATATTCGGGGGTACTTATCAACCCGTGTTCCGATGTACACCACCCGGATGAAGCTGCTGTGGGATGACAAATACCTGTATATTGCCGCCCAACTGGATGAGCCCCACGTCTGGGCGACTCTGAAAGAACGCAACAGTGTGATTTTTCATGACAATGATTTTGAGGTGTTCATTGATCCCGATGCCGACAACCATAATTATTTTGAATTTGAGATCAATGCCCTCAATACCGTCTGGAATTTATTTCTGGATAAACCTTACAAGAATGGAGGCACCCCGAAAATTCGCGAAATGGTCGGGCAGAAAACCGCTGTTGTTGTTCAGGGTACCCTGAACAATCCCACGGATAAGGACGTCTGCTGGCAGGTTGAGCTGGCGTTTCCATTTGCGGCGATGAAAGATTATGCCGGCAGGGCATGTCCTCCCCGGGATGGCGATCAGTGGCGGATGAATTTCTCACGGGTTCAGTGGGGTGTGGAGATTGTAGAGGGTCAATACCGCAGAATTCCGCCGCATGGCGACCCTGCTGCGGTGGGCAAGGAAGATAACTGGGTCTGGTCGCCGCAGGGGGTGGTCAATATGCATCGGCCGGAAACCTGGGGTTATGTGCAGTTTTCGAGCCTGCCTGCGGGCGAAGAGGTGGAATTTTTGCCGGACCCGACCGAGTGGGCGCGTTATGAGCTGCATCGGGTCTTGTATGCCCAGATCTGGCACCATCTGAATTTTGGAGGCTATGCTGATTCGCTTGAACTGCTGGGCCTGGATTCAACGCCGCCGATGTTTGCCGATAAACCCATCCGGATTGAAGTTGGGCCGGATGCATTCAAGGCATCTGTTCAATTGCATCTGCCGGATATGTCCTGGCGCATCCTGACGATCGATCAGGATGCAAAGATAGTCTTATCAGAAAAATCGATGCGAGGCGCCAAACCATGAGTAATCTGGATGAGAAACAGAAAAATCTGCTGGAAGTCGCTGGTATGCCTGTGTGGCTGAAAGTGCTTCTGGGGCTGGCGGCCTTCGTGATTGTCGTGGCGGGGATGAAAGCCGCGGCCAGCCTCCTGGTTCCGTTTTTGCTGGCGATATTTCTTGCCATTATCAGTACTCCGGCCCTGATCTGGCTGCAGCATATTGGAATTCGCCCTGTATTTGCCATCTTTATCATCACTCTGATTTTACTGGCGGCCGGGAGCTTTGTCGGGGCGATTCTGGCGCAATCCCTGCCGGCGTTCGCCAAATCTCTGCCGGAATACAGCAGTAAACTTCAGGATAACATGGATGTCTTTTGTGCCTGGCTGCAAAGCAAGGGGCTGAATATTGAAAACAAACAGATACTGCAGTATTTCAAGCCGGACTCGGCGATGAAAATCGTTGGTGATTTGCTCAGTCAGCTTGGTAATCTGATGACCAAGGGATTTCTGATTTTTCTGACACTCGTTTTTATTCTGCTGGAGGCGTCGGGATTTGAAGTTAAATTGCGCAATGCGCTGCGGAATCCGAACCAGTCCATGCAGAAATTGTCAAAGATTACCCGTGACGTCAAGATGTATCTGGCGGTCAAGACTGCAATCAGCCTGGTTACAGGAATGCTGGCTACGATTCTACTGATGATTGTGGGGGTGGATTATGCGGTCTTTTGGGGGCTGCTGGCCTTTATCCTTAATTTTGTGCCCAATATTGGCTCCATTCTGGCGGCGATTCCGCCTATTCTTCTGGCATTGATTCAGTTGAACCCCGGCAGTGCCATTATTGTGGCAATCGGTTATCTGGTCATTAATGTTTCATTGGGCAATTTTCTTGAACCTCGTCTGGTTGGGCAGCGGCTGGGATTATCCACGCTGGTTGTTTTCCTGTCGTTGGTATTCTGGGGCTGGGTGCTTGGGCCGGTGGGGATGCTGCTGTCGGTTCCATTGACCATGACGACCAAGATTGTGCTGCAGAGCAACGACGATACCCGCTGGATTGCGATTATGCTCGGTTCCGGCCCCGCAGTAGCTAAAAAGAAAAAAATGCGTGCCCAGTCATCAGGGCATTCCGTGCAGTCTTGACAGGCGATATTGACGAGGGGTCATTCCGGTTTTTTTCTTGAAGATACGGTGGAAATAATACACATTTGGGTATCCCACACGAGCGGCAATCTCATTGCAGCGAAGCGGTGTGGATCGCAGCAGGCTTTGAGCGGCTTCCAGCCGCAGGTTCTGCTGATGCACAAGGGGGGAAACGCGAAAAGCATCGATGAACATCCGGAACAGGTGACGGTCCGACATGTGGACCATTGATGTCAGTTCGTCGATGCGTATGGGTTCCGAGAAATGGTCTTCAATATATTGCCGTACCTGGACGATGCGTTCGTCCAGATGGGTGTGCAGTGAGTCCTCTTTCTGCGAGCAGCAGTGCGACACGACAATCTCAAATATCCGGGCCAGACAGCGGCTTGCATGATAAAGAGACAATAAAGACCTGCTTTCAAGGAAATCGGTGATTTGAATCATTAAAATATGCAGTTCATCGGCCACGTCCTTGGATAATTGTATCTGGGGTACAAGTTGAATCGTTGCGCCAATGTGACGCGACAGGACTTGTTCGAACGGCAGCGTGAGAGAGTTTCCTCTGGGTGATTCAAGAGAAAAAGTGATTTCTGAATACTTGCTTTTGCCCCATGCGGTAACAAAATCATGCGATTGGCCGGGAGAAATGATGACAAAGGTGCCTGGCTGGGCATTTTGTTTGCGGCCGTGCAGCGAATAGTAGCCTGTGGAGTGGGCATATAAGACCATGTGATAGACGTCGTGAGTGTGCTCACAGAATGTTTCGATTTTTCCGGTTGGACGGTCCTGATCCACGGTGGTATGGTGAAAAACGGGATAAAAAGACTCGTTATTATCCTGAACAAGCAGGACCTGTGGACAGGTTGTCTCGCTTTGTGTTCGTACGTATCGATACATATGGCACTATTGGATAATAAATCTGCGATATTGTGCATTTTAACAAAATATAGAGTCATTATAATATATATATCCTGGTTCTACAATGGATAATTCTGCATCCCAGTGCAATAAGGTTCTCCCGGATGCATGGGATGTGGAAAGGTAAGTGTTTGCAGGGGAACAAATTAAGTTTGCAGTAAATAGCTCCAGCGGCACTTGCAACACAATACCTAATTATCCAGAGTCAGCTTTCAGGGACTGACCAGGACAGAGGAGCAGGTGGATTTTAATAATTTCACGATTTGTATTGGCAGGAATTCGCGATGAGGGTTTTTCAGATAATGCCGTATTGTGAGCCGCCTTAAGAGGGACAGGGTTTTCATCACTTTGGAGAAGTCAAGGGTAAGCATGTCAGTGATTCAGCATGGAATCAGAAAATAAAAAACAGGAGAAAAGAACATGAAGCTCAAAAAGAACGTTATTTTTATGACATCGTGTTTTCTATTAATTTGTGTTGCCGCTGCTGAGGCTGAGATTTTTAAACTGGATGTGGGAAATTCCACCGCCGCAGGTGAACTGGAATCGGGCTTTACCGCTTTCACGACCGGTACCAACGGCAGCGTGTTTAATGGCGTCAAGGTCACTTTTTCTGGTACGCTGGCCGCACGACGCCGCACGAATCCTACCGGTATCCCCCTGGAACAGATCGTGCGGGATTTCATCTTCGGCAACAACAGTGATGTTACGATTACCCTGGAAGGGCTCGAAGTCAGCAAACTCTATGATGTGACTATGTATTCGTTTGATACCGACAGCAATGGGAATCGACAGGCTGTATGGACAGGCAATGGCCAGCCGCTGTTCACGACCCTGTTCAAGGGGGAAGATGTTCCCGTTTCAGGTGAAGATTACAAATTCAGCGGCACCGCACGCAGTGATGCAAATGGAACACTCGTCCTGAAAGGGGTTCGAGGTCCCCAGCAGGCCTCCGGTCAGAATAATTATTGCTTCATCAACGCGCTCATTGTTGCTTTAGGTGACCAGTGCACCAACAATGCTCCGGCAGTCCAGTTGGCGTCTTATCATACCGTCAATTTAGCGACCAGTAATTCCATTCAGTTGGATGTGACCGCAACCGATGACGGCAGGCCATATACTGAAGGATGCGCCCAGGAAAATCCGGATGTGGGCACGCCGTATGGACTCAGTTTTGAATGGTCTCAGGTTTCGGGTCCCGTTGCCGCTCAGATTGACGATACGGCGGTGATGGATCCTGTGATTACCTTTGCACAGCACGGGGCTTACACGTTCCAGGTTCGTGTGAGCGATGGCCCGCTGGGGCCCGGCCTGCAGGATGGCAAGGAAACGATTATGACCACCACGGTGCGCGTCAAGAATCCGGTAACAGATGATTTCCTGCTGGCGCACTGGGATATGGAAGATGCCAGCGGCACGGCGGTATTGGATAAGGTCACAGGGTATAACGGCGTGTTTGCCGATTCCCCGGCACGCGATCCGAACTGGGTGTCCGGATGGATTGAAGGTGCCAGCCCCAATACGGCGCTGCAGTTCCACGGAATTGAGGTCGTGGACACTGTCTCTGTGGGAAATCCTGTTCAGGTGGATATTGACCCCAATGTTCTGCTGCTCAGTGATCCCAACTTTGCTGATTTGCAGTATGAAATTACCACTGCGGCGTGGATTAAGGTGGACAAATTTGATGCGGCCTGGCCCTGGGATGCCATCCTGAGCAAGGGAGACCATTCCTGGAGGCTGTCACGAGTCAATCAAAATGATACCGTGGGCTTTTTCTGCAATCGCCCGGGACTGGCGACGGCCAGAGCCGAAGGTACCATCAATATCAATGATGGGCAATGGCACCACGTGGCAGGCACCTATGATGGCCACACCATTAAGCTCTATATCGACGGCATCCTGAATGTTACCGGAGACGGTACGGGGCCGATTGCCTTTGATCTTGCCCCCATCATGATCGGCGGCAATGCTGATGTTGCCAATAACTATCGCACCTGGAATGGCACCATTGACGACGTTCGCGTCTACACGTATGCACTGGGCGACGCGGACATAGCGGCTCTGGCTCAGGAGGGTGTGAATCTGGTGCCCTATGTCAATGCCGGCCCGGACCTGACATTCCCGCTTCAGAACCGTGACCTTGTTCTTAATGCCGCACTGATCGACGATGGAAAACCCGAGGCGGCCCAGGTGAGTTGGTCGGTCATTCAGGCTATTCCCGCCGAAGCACAGGTGACCTTTGTCACGGAATCCACTCGGCTGGACCCGACGATTCAATTCAGTATGGCGGGAACCTATACCCTGCAGATCACGGCTGACGACGGCATGGCGGAGGACTCGGATATAATCACGATTACCGTGACCAGTCCGACGTGCGAAGATGTGATTGCCGACGGTCTGACGATGCCGGTCGATGTCAGCGGGCCGGAAGGGGGGCCTGACTGCAAAGTAGATTTGTATGACCTGGCTGAATTTGCCCGCTACTGGACTAAATGCAACGACCCGTCCGTGCCGGGTTGTGATTTCCCGTATTAATTTTGTGACTTGGTAACAAACTTGCGTCCGGACGCAATACCCTCTCAGTTGCGTCCGGACTTTTTATCTTGACTGACTGAAACTGCAGATTTTTGGGGTGACAAGTGAAAACAACGGCCTATAAACGACACCTTGTGAATACTTTCCTGCCTATGTTGATTGCAGGATTTGCTGCAATACTGTGTCCACACCCCCTTTGGGCCCAGGAGACGATATTGGCCCTGGATATTAATGATCGTCTGGAGAATTCGGCCGCCCAGACGGAGCAGGATTTTACTGCGTTTAGTCTGGCCGGCAATCCCGCGACGATCAATGGAGTGACCGTCCTGTTTGAAGGAACACTAGATGACCGGCGCCGAACCGATCCAACCGGTATGGCGTATGAACAAGTTTTACGTGACTTTATTTTCGGCAGCAGTTCCGATGTTCAAATTCATATTTCCGGCCTTCAGGCAAACACGACATATACAGTCATTTTCTATTCCTACGATACAGACAGTAATACACCCCGTCATGCCGTATGGACTGCCAATGGGCAGCCGTTGTTTGAAACCCTGTTTGATGGAGCCGTCGCACCCGCTTCGGCACAGGACTGCAGATATTCCGGTCTGGCCGTCAGCGATGCTCAGGGCCGGATACTGCTGCAAGGCGTCAAAGGGGCCAATCAGGCACCGGGCCAGTCGCATTATTGCTTTATTAACGCACTGATTCTTGAAATTCAAGATTCCTGCTATAATGCGGCTCCCCAGATTCAGGCCCCCGATACGATGATGACCCAGGTCAATAAGTCGGTACTTATGGATATTACCGTCACCGATGACGGCAGGCCCTATGAGGAAGGATGTGACCCGGCAAATCCGTCTGTGGGCGACCCATACGGACTGGTCTATCAATGGGTTCAGACCAGCGGCCCGGCCCCAATTACCATTTTCCCGACCTCGGCCAATGTTGAAGACATCACCGCGGTATTTACTTTGCCGGGAACGTATGAACTGAAAGTTCAGGTTTCAGACGGTCCCTGGGTCGGCGGTCCAGCGGATGCAAAGATTTCCGAGCATTCCATAATTATTCATGTCCCGGAGCCGCTGTATGGCGACATCAACGGCGATGGATGGGTGGGCCTTGAAGACCTGCAGATTTTTGCAGATCAATGGCTTAGTACCCCTGATTGTCTACAACAGGAATTCTGTGCCGACCTGGATGTCAGCGGCCATGTTGGGGAAAATGATTTTGCAATGCTGTCCGGGAACTGGCTGATTGACGACGTCAGAGTAGTAATCAATGAATTTGCTGCCTCCAATTATCAGTCTTTTCTTGACGGAGACGGTAACCGTTCCGACTGGATTGAATTATTCAACCCCGACACCGAACCGGTCTCGCTGGCCGGCTGGTATCTGACCGATGACCCGGATAATCTAAAGAAGTGGCCTTTTCCGCCGCAAACGGTGCTTAACGGCGGGCACTATATGGTGGTTTTTGCTTCCGACCAGCCTACCGATAACTATGTGGATGCAAATGGCTATCTGCATACCAGCTTTGCCCTCGAGCGGGCCGGCGAGTATCTGGCTCTGGTATCGCCCAATGGGCGTATCGCACATGACTACCGGCCTGGCTATCCGGTTCAGGAGACGGACATTTCTTACGGTATGTGGTTCAGTACACCTCACTATTTTGCCTTGCCGACCCCCGGCGCCGTCAACCAGCAGGCGTTTGCGGGATTTGCAGACAAGACTTCACACAATTATAAAAGAGGATTTTACACGCAGCCGTTTGATTTGCAGATTATCAGTGACACACCCGGCGCCGTGATTCATTTTACCCTCGATGGTTCCGAACCCGATGAGCAGAATGGATTACGATATGATCCAAATACTCCTGTGCTCATCACGACAACCACCACGGTTCGTTCCGTTGCTTTTAAACCCGGCTATCATCCCTCGCGCGTGACCACGCATACCTATATCTTCGTGGACGATGTTGCCGGTCAGCCGTCCAATCCGTCCGGCTGGCCTGCTGACTGGGGCTACAGTTCCGATGCCGGCGCGATTGTGCCGGCCGATTACGAAATGGACCCGCGTGTTGTCCAGAGCACTCTGCCCGGCTATTCGGTACAGGAGGCCCTGCTTGATATTCCCACCGTCTCTATTTCTATGAAGCCGGATGAGTTTATCAGCGATACCAGCGGCATCTATGCCAATCCGCTGGATCGCTGGGAACGCAAGTGCTCGGTGGAGTATATCCTCCCCGATGGCGCCGATGGTTTTCAGGAGGACTGCAAGATAGAAGTTCACGGCAATGCCAGCCGCCGTCCCGCCCGGATGCAGAAACATTCCCTTCGGCTGACATTTACCTCGTTATACGGCTCTTCCAAACTGAATTATGCGTTGTTTCCCGAATCGGACGTAGAGGAATTTAATCAGCTTGTGTTAAGGGCTTGTTTCACCGATTCGTGGGGGCTGGTATCCTGGGCACCCACTCGTTATCGCCCCAATGATTCCATGTATATCCGGGATTTCTGGATGAAACAGAGCCTCACGGATATGGGGCAGCCCTCAAGCACCGGTTCGTTTGTCCATCTTTATGTCAATGGACTCTATTTCGGCATGTATAATCTTGCCGAACGGCTTGCCCCGGATTTCTTTGCCGACCATCTGGGCGGCCATGACGACGACTGGCAGATCAATGAAGACTTCGCCACGCCGCCGGCGCGATGGAATACGATGATGTCCATCGATCCATCGACGGCGGCTGGGTATACCCAGATGCAGAACTATCTCGATGTGGAGAATTTGGCGGATTATATCCTGCTGCATCTTTATGCCGACGCCGAAGACTGGCCGCAGCATAATGGGTATGCCGCAGCCAATCCCGTCAGCGGAGATGGAAGGTTCCGCTTCTTTGTCTGGGACCAGGAAATCGTTCTGGATTACCATGGACGTGCCGCCCAACGTATCAACAGCACCGGCGGAGTCGGTACCCTGTTTCAGAAAATGCGTACCAGCGATGAATTCCGCCTGCTGTTTGCCGACCGGGTTTTCCGGCATTGCTTTTATGACGGCGCCCTGAGTCAGTCTGCGTCTCAGGAACGCTTTCTGGGACTGGCCAACAGGATCGATAAAGCGATTGTCGCCGAAAGTGCCCGCTGGGGGGATACCCAGATGAAAACACCCTACGGCAATGTCATCGAACAGCCCAGTCCTCTGGACAATTACAATCACCAGAATTATCCCGCCGCGCCTCACGGACCCGATTATTACTTCACCCGCGAAGACTCCTGGGTTATCGAGCGGGATAATGTGATCAATCACTATATCCCCGACATACACAATACCGGCAACGCTTACGCCCTGATTAATCTTCTCCGTGCCAACGATCTTTATCCGGCTATCGACCCGCCGGTGTTTCTGATCAATGGAATTGTCCGGCATGGCGGCACTATCGCTTCGACAGATACATTGGCCATGAACAATCCCAACGGTGCGGGGACGATCTACTACACCGTGGACGGCAATGATCCCCGTGTGCCGGGAACCTCGCTGCCGGGTTCAAACATCGTATTGGTTCCTGAGTCCAATCCCAAAACCGTCTGGATTGGACAAGCCCCGGATTCTGCATGGTCTGGCGGCAGCGAGCCTTTTGATGATTCAAGCTGGACGCATGGTGTTTATGTGGACGGCAAAACCGGAGGTGTTGGTTACGATACCGATTCCGATTACCTTCCCTGGATCAGCTATAATGTCAAGAGCCAGATGTTGAATACGGCCAAATATGCCTATATTCGCATTCCCTTTACAGCAGATACTGCGGACCTGGCCGGAGTGTCTTTCCTGAAGCTGCGGATGCGGTATGACGATGGTTTTGCTGCCTATCTCAACGGCCAGGAAATTGCCAGAAGCCCCGGGGTTACTGAAAATCCATGGGCTGCGACTTCTCATGAAACCGCGGCTTTCGAGGAATTCACCGTGACCCAGCACCTTGGCAAAATTAAGGACGGCCAAAACGTCCTTGCATTCCTGGGCATCAACGCTACCACAACGAGCACCGATTTTATCATCTCTGCTGAACTGGTCGCCGGCGTAGATAACACCATTCCACCCGATGTTGCACCAACAGCCAGGGTGTATACGGGTGCGGTTCCCTTGCTGCATAGTACTCCTGTAAAGGCCCGGATTCGAAATGACAGCGTCTGGTCGGCATTGCATGAGGTCGTGTTTGCAGTAGGGCCGGTCAGGGAAAATCTTCGCATCACCGAATTGATGTATCACCCGTCGGAGCCGAATGAGGAGTTTATCGAACTGCTTAATATCGGGGCGGAATCCATCAATCTGAATCTGGTACGGTTCGACCAGGGGATTAATGTCCAGTTTGCCCCTGTCGATGTAGCTGCCGGCCAGTATATTGTCCTGGTCAGGGATGAACAGCAATTCCGCCAGCGTTATCCGGACTTTACCGGCACCATTGCGGCCGAGTATTCCGGCTCTCTGGATAATACCGGGGAAAAGCTAAGTCTGCTGGATGCCCTGGGCAGTACGATTCAGGGGTTTGATTTTAAAGATAGCTGGTATCCGGTAACGGACGGGGAAGGATTTTCCCTGACAATTCGGAATCCATACGATCCGGATATGAACCTGTGGAACAGCAAAGCTGGCTGGCGCCCCAGCGCGATGGCAGGCGGTTCGCCGGGCTATGACGACAGCAACATCCTGCCGCCTCCGGGCAGCATTGTCATCAACGAGGTTCTGGCACATTCGCATGCCAATAGCCCGGACTGGATCGAATTATATAACACCACGGATATGCCCATCCATATTGGCGGCTGGTACCTGTCTGATGATGACAGCGAGGCCAATCGAACCAAATACCAGATTGAAGAAGGGACGATCCTGGGAGATCACGACTATATCGTGTTCTATGAGGATACTCATTTTGGCCCGTCCGCCACGGGGCCGGGAATCCGTCATGTGCCGTTCAGCCTTAGTGAGGGAGGAGAACTGGTGCATCTTCAAAGCGCTGCTGAGGGGGTATTGACCGGGTATGTAGCCGTCGAAGACTTTGGGGCCTCAGAAACCGGGGTATCGTTTGGACGCTACGAGAAAGCCAGCCTGTCGGGCGGCTATGATTTTGTCCTGATGGCCGCAAGTACTGAAAATCAGCCCAACAGCGGCCCTCTTGTCGGCCCGGTGATTATATCAGAGATTATGTATCGGCCCGGTTCGACCAACGGCGGTGGGGAATTTATTGAGCTGCATAATCGGACGGACCAGCCGCTGGTTCTGCAGGATTGGGTCAGCACCCAGCTCAGTGCAGATCCGCAGAACGTCACTTTAGAACTGGTACCCTGGCGATTTACCAATGGGATTGACTTTACTTTCCCCCTGAATACCACGATACCGGCAGGAGGGTATGTGGTTGTGGCCGAAAATCCCGCTGATTTTGCGGCCTGGTATGGGGCATTGGATGTCCAGGTGCTGGGGCCGTTTGAAAATGACAGCAAGCTGAACAATGATGGGGAGCGGGTGACTTTATCTCGCCCCGCAGACAAGGAATGGCAGAAGGACCGGTATTATATCCGCGTGGATTCGGTGGAGTATAATGATGTTGAACCCTGGCCGACGGGTGCCGATGGAACAGGAACCAGCCTGCAGCATAAGTATCCTTCTGCAACCGACGCGGGGCTATTATATTCTAATGACCCGGCCAATTGGTATGATGAGCAGCCTGACCCGGGGCAGTGAGGTCCAATCCAAAGCCTGAATTATCCTATTGCGGGTGGTTTGGGCAGGGGATAACCAATAAAAAAGGCAAGACGTTTGGGCGTCTTGCCTTATCAATAATCAACAGAACGCTGAGCTTACTCAGCGGCTTTGGCGGCAGGTTTATAGTTCCGCTTGGGGGGCTTGACGACCAGACCCATCTTGATTGCCTTGGCCGAGGCCCGAATGCGGGTGACCTTGCCATTGATGACGGCACGGACTGTCTGTACGTTAGCCTTGAATTTCCGTTTGGTGATGCCGGTAATCTTGCGACCGACGCCGCCGAGATACTTGGCTTTACCGCGACGGGCAATGCTCCGTCCGAACGTTGTTTTCTTACCTGTAAATACGCATACTCTTGACATATCTGACTCCTGTTTTCGATTCAGCAGGGTATTGCTGGATTATCCGCACCTTTCTTTCTCAACGAAAGACCCATTACTATAGTGATTTAGATGAATTTTGCAAGTGATTTTGGCTATTTTTTTTGTAATTTGTTTGCGGGTGGCGGCTGTATAATGTATAAGTATCTGTGTATTATAGACTTATGGTTATTAAAAGGGTGGTGAATGTCAGTGTTTCAACAATTACATGGTGGAGACATCTTGTATTCCAGGCGATGGACTTCATTGCCGCCTGTATTTTCGGTTGCTGCTGTTTTGTTCCTTGCATTCGGGGGGCAGATTCTATATATTTTATAATCTGTTTATTTGGATATACTTATGACGATTCAGAAAGAACAATATAAAAGAGCGCAGACCTGCCTGATGGCAGCCAAACGCGTGTTGATTACGACGCATATCCGGCCGGACGGCGATGCCTGCGGCTGTGTACGGGCGATGATGGAGGGCCTCACCGCGGTTGGCAAAGAGGTTGAGGGACTGTTTTTGTCTCCTTTGGCAAGCTGGTATGAGTCGATGTTTGAGACGCGGGTGGCGGTCCTGAATAATGACATTAAAAAAGAGGAACTCGACAATTACTATCGTGATATTGATCTGATTGTGATAGTCGATACGAATAGTCTTGTGCAGCTTCCAGGTCTTGAAGAATGGATTAAAAAGTGCGGTAAGACAATACTGGTCATAGACCATCATGTAACCGGTGATGGTTTGGGGACTGTG
Source organism: uncultured Pirellulales bacterium (assembly GCA_964550565.1). Lineage (GTDB taxonomy): Bacteria > Planctomycetota > Phycisphaerae > Sedimentisphaerales > Anaerohalosphaeraceae > Anaeroglomus. The sequence goes on along the minus strand of CAZKAI010000002.1, from coordinate 39,281 downwards.
GAGCTGGTTGATTCTTCGGCGTCGGCGGCGGGGGAAATTGTCTATGATTTCTTCAAGTCGGTCGGCTGGGCGATTACGCCGGCGGTTGCGGAGGCGATTTTTATCGCGATTTCGACGGATACCGGCTGGTTCAAGTACGGCAACGCGGATTGCCGGATTTACCATACCGCGGCGGAACTGATTGAGGCCGGGGTGCGGCCCAACGATGTGTATCGCAAGATGTATCAGAGCTTTACGCCGGCACGGCTGAAATTGATGACGCGGATGCTCGAACATCTGGAACTGCATGAAGGCGGACAAATTGCCACGCAGTTTATCCTTCGCAGGGATTTTGACGAGACGGGCTCGTCCGGGCCGGATACGGAAAATCTGATTGACGAGTGTCAGCGTATTCAGACGGTGGAAGTGGCGACGCTGTTTGTGGAATTGGCCGATGGCCGATTTCGCTGCTCGCTGCGGAGTAAAGGACGCGTGGATGTCCGGCAGATTGCCCAGAAATACGGCGGCGGGGGACATACCCTGGCGTCCGGCGTAAACCTGGAAGGCCCGCGCGAAAAGGCAATGGGGACAATTTTAGCTGAGATCCGCCAACAGCTTCAGGCGGAATAGTGTTTTCGATGATTGAATGGTTTGAATTATCAATCTCTCGAATCATTTACGATAGTTCTTGTTCTACTCAGGAATCTTGTCCAGGCTGTGGATATTTACGCCATATCCTGAAGGTTTTTCCAGGTTAAGTCGAATCGCGCCAGATATTTTCTCAGTCGATCGGCATCATTCGGGCTGGATTTTTGATTCCGGGAAATATCGAAGAGTCTGCGGCCTGCTTCGGATAAACTTCTGGACGTGATACAGATTCGAATCACGTGGGCCAGTTGCGGTTTATCGAATTCATCGATCTGCAGAAGTTTTTCTTTTCCGAGGCATTTCTCCAGAAGCTCAATATTCTCGTCCTTGACTGCCGGCTGCCAGAATTGCATCAGTCTGTGGATTTCTTCTTCGACATTGGCTTCACTGATTCGTCCTCCCGGTGCCAGGGTGGCCATGCGGGTGATGGCCCCAATCAGGTCGCGGAAGTTGGATTTCCACAGGGCTTGTCCGGAAGTCCCAAACGAAATAAATCGCTGGCGAGCTTCTTTGTTAAAGCGAACATGGGTGCCTGTGTTCGAGGCGTACCGCTCTAATTCATATTGAATATTGGGCTCAATATCTTCGGGCCGGTCTTTGAGTCCCGGCAGATGGAATGTCCATAGATTGATTCTGGCCAGCAGATCCTCACGAAACTGCCCATTTGCCGCACAGGCCTGCAAGTTCCTGTTGGTTCCGCAAATCAATTGGAAATTACTGCTGACTTCCTTATCCGACCCGACCGGCAGGAATTGTTTTTCTTCGATGGCCCGCAGCAGCATCGCCTGTTCTTCAAGCCCCAGTTCGCCGATTTCATCCAGAAATAAAATCCCATCGTCGGCAGTTTTGAGCAGGCCTTCTCTGGCCTGCACAGCGCCGGTAAATGCACCTTTGGTATGCCCAAACAAGGTGGACATCGCCGCATCGCCGCGTATGGTGGCACAGTTGACCTCGACAAAATGGCCTTTCAGTTTACGGTGGGTTTTCTTCAGTTCAAAGAGACGTCTGGCCAGTTGAGACTTGCCGGCGCCGGTGGGCCCCATCAGCAGAATAGGATCTGTCGTACGGGAAGCAACGTGTTCAATGCGCTCGATTAGGGCATTGAACTGCTTATTAAGTGTTTGAATCCCCGATTTCAGGAATGAAATGTCATCCCGTATCTGCTGCTTGAATCGCATCGCAATGCGGTCATATTTGGACAGGTCCAGATCGATAATCTGGTAACTGCCCGGATCACCGGGTATGTTACGTTTGGGCGGACTGGTTTGCAGCAGCTTGCCGGGGAAGTAAAGGGATTCCGTTAATAAAAATTCGCAAATCTGAGCGACGTGGGTTCCTGTGGTTATATGAATCAGGTACTCTTCATGGTCTGGGTCAAAATGGTATCCCCTGGCAAAGTCCTGCAAAACACCATAAACCTCCTGAAAGTCCCAGGGGTCTTTCCATTGGATCAAGTGGGGAACCACCTGGGTTTCCGGTGAAACCAGATGGATATCGTCGATCACGGTGCGAGCAATCGGCTCGAATTTCTTCTCGACAAGCAGCTCAAAGCGGTCAATCATCAGGTCTTCGTGTTGACAGACAGACACGGTAGGCCGCCAGGCACTCCAACGGTCCGGCCTCAGTCCCCGATCCAGGGTGGGGCCCAGTAATCCTATAACAATCTTTTTCATATATGTAAAAAAATATAAAAACTTATAATAAAATATAATTATATAGTTTTTCGTCTGCATGTCAACATTTTATCAACAGTCTATAAGTCTATGTGTGGCAATGACATATAAAATATATCAGAAATATTTTATTGCTGGTATGAATGTTGCGATTTGTAAAACAGAAACGTAAACGCTCTCTGACATCAAAAAAATCCGCCGGGCCAACGGCATACCGATGACGGCTGTGCTGTTTTGTCGTGTATGTACCGTACATGGATTCTGACGAAGGCGGGCAGTTCGATTGGCGAAAAGGCAAACGCAGCAGACGAGGTCTGCGGTTGAAAAAACCTGCGGGTTCGAATCCCGCATCGAACACCCAAGGTTAGCTCAGATGGTAGAGCATCAGATTGTGAATCTGACTGTGGTGGGTTCGAATCCCACACCCCCAGGCCGTGAAAACGGCATCGCAAAGGCTCGATGGAAACGTTTGACAGGCCGGCAGTGGATCGGTTCAGGAGGTATTTGTGAACCGGTCAACACCTCTGGGAAAGGCCCTGAAGCGGATGGATATCGTATGTCCGGCATGAGAATCAGGGCGAAGATAACAAATACGTGTTCTGTTGTTTTGGATTTCTGCACAAAACTATACAGACCGTTTTTGAATCTAATCCCTTTTCTTATGCCTGGCAGGCTCAAATCTGCTCCGCCTGAATAGTGGGTCGGCCACCGGACGTTTCCTGAGAGCCCGTTTTGAAGCATCCGGACGGATTGGAATCATTATCAATGTGAGGTTGAGGAATCAAATGGAGAATTAAAATGAGCATGAAAACAATTAAAATTCATTCGTATGAAAAAGGACTCTATTTCAGAGACCGTGAGTTTAAGTGTCTGTTGGATGAAGGCCGGCACTGGTTTCTGAATCCAATGGCATCCGACCGCATTCATGTTGCCGATATGCGTGATCCATGGATCCGCCATAAAGATTTGGATTTGGTTATCAAATCGGGCGTTCTGGCAAATAAGGCTCAGGTTTTAGACCTGCAGGATTTCCAGCGGGCGCTGGTCTGGGTGGATGGGCGTTTTGTCCATATTGTCCCTCCCGGCCAGTATGCACTGTGGACCACGCATCGCAAAGTCAAAGTAGAGGTCCTGGACGCACGGGATGTTCGGTTCAATCATCCGGATATCAGCGTCATTCTGAAGGCTTCTGCGGCAAAGGAATTACTGGAAGAGATCACGGTTGCCGAAGACCATGTCGGAGTTTTGTTTCAGAACGGCCGGTATGTGGAAACCCTGGATGCCGGACGTTATGTGTTCTGGAAAGGGATTGAACGTGTCCAGGTTTTCCAGGTGAATATGGCCGAGACCTCCATGGATATTACCGGCCAGGAGATTATGACGGCCGATAAGGTGACTCTGCGGATTAATGCCGTGGCTGCATATACGGTTCAGAACGCAGAGAAAGCGGTTCGTTCGGCGACTGATGTCAAACAGTCCCTGTACCGGGAAGCACAACTGGCATTAAGAGCCATCATCGGGTCACGTCAGTTGGATGATTTGCTGGCCGATAAGGATGCGCTGACAGAGACTTTGAAAACTCAGCTTGCTCATCGAGCCGAGGTCTTCGGTCTGATCGTCACCTCGCTTGGCATTCGGGATATCATCCTGCCCGGCGAGATGAAGACCCTGCTGAATAAGGTGATGGAAGCCAAAAAGGCGGCAGAAGCGAACTTGATTGCCCGCAGAGAAGAAACCGCGGCCATGCGTTCTCAGGCCAATACGGCAAAGCTGTTGGAAGACAACCCCGTATTGATGCGGCTGCGGGAATTGGAAGTGCTGCAGAACGTGTCAACGAATTCGAAGCTGAACGTGGTATTGGGCGAAAAAGGGCTGGCAGAACGAGTGGTCAATTTATTGTAGCCGAATGAGGGGCAGGTCGGGGAAAAACCGGCCTGCCCCGGGCAAGGACGTGAAAATCAAGAAAGTCCCTCTGTTCAACCAAAAAAAGTCGTTGAATAATCGACAGGGGCAGTTACAATTTAAAACACAATAAGGAGTTTTAAGGATCGCAACAATGATTATGATTGATGGTTCATTTGGAGAAGGCGGCGGACAAATCCTTCGCAGCAGTCTGGCATTATCCCTGATTACGGGTAAACCGTTTCAGATCCGCAATATTCGAGCCGGCCGCAAAAATCCGGGTCTGATGCGTCAGCACCTGACGGCGGTCAATGCCGCCGTGGAAGTGGGACAGGCCCAGGTCACCGGCAACCAGATCGGTTCGGCGATTTTAACTTTTTCCCCCCAAACGGTCACTGCGAAAAAGTACCATTTTTCAGTCGGTACCGCCGGAAGCACGACGCTGGTTCTGCAGACGATTCTGCCTGCTTTGCTGGTTGCGGATGCTCCTTCCGAGATTATCCTGGAAGGCGGTACCCATAATCCGTTTGCTCCGCCGTACAGCTTTCTGGAAAAGGTCTTTGTGCCCGTCCTGCGTCAAATGGGCCCCGATATCGCCCTGCACCTGCAGCGTCCGGGTTTTTACCCGGCCGGAGGCGGATGTTTTACGGTGACCGTTCAGCCCAAAGCCCGACTGGATCGGATTGACATCCTGGAACGGGGCGCGATTGTTCATCGGTCCGTGAAGGCCTATGTTGCCAATTTACCGAAAATGATCGGTCAGCGGGAACTGGGTGTCATCAGAAGCAGACTGTCCTGGGACAAAAATGCATTGGAACTCGTAGAAGTCACAGATTCGCATGGCCCGGGTAATATTGTCACCGCGGAAATTCAGTCGGAAAGGCTCACCGAGCTGTTTACGGGTTTCGGCATGAAAGGCCTGCCTGCCGATCAGGTTCCGCTGGAGATGATTCAGGAAGTGCGTGACTATCTGGACGCGGGAGTTCCTGTCGGACGTCATCTGGCAGACCAGATCATGATCCCCATGGCGATGGCCGGCGGCGGCAGGTTTCGGACACTTCCTCTGACACTGCATTCGACCACGAATCTGGAGATATTAAAACAATTTCTCGATATTCGTGTGGATGTGTCCAAAGAAAACAGGAACGTTTATCAAGTGAATATAAGCAGATAATTGAGATGATGGAAATAATCAAATATGAATACGCGTGAATTATCGTATCTGGGTGTCCCCAAAGACCTGATTCAACAGGTTCAGCAGGCCATTGGGCAGTGGGTTGCATCGGATGAAAGCAAGATCAAGAAATCCGTGATGATGCAGAAAATCAGCAGCTTGATAAAAAAGCCGCAGGACTTTGTTGATGATATTTATTTTGGTCCTGTTGCTCACATATTGTGCGATGACAAACAGGTTCAATCGGTATTTGTCCCTCGTCCTCAGCCGGCCGGTTATCAGCAATGGGGTTTTGACCTGGAACCGCAGGCCGTCCAGCAGATGGACAAGGCTTGCCAGCTTCCGATTGCCGTCTGCGGGGCGCTGATGCCCGATGCGCATGTGGGCTATGGTCTTCCGATTGGCGGTGTCCTGGCGACGGACAATGCCGTGATTCCTTATGCCGTCGGGATGGACATTGCCTGCCGGATGAAAATGACGGTGCTGGATTTGCCGGTGACCGCTCTGACGGGGCAGGTGGATCGACTAACTAATGCGCTGGAAACTGAAACCCGTTTTGGTGTCGGAGCAGCCTTCAAGAAACGGCGTGAGCATGAGGTTATGGATGAAGACTGGTCGTTCAGTCCGATGGTTAACCGTCATAAGGATAAAGCATGGAGTCAGCTCGGAACCAGCGGCAGCGGCAACCATTTCGTGGAATTCGGAACCCTGACCCTCAAGCAGGACGATCTGGGACTCAAAGCCGGGACATATCTGGCCTTGCTCAGCCATAGCGGAAGCCGCGGGACAGGCAATGAAATCGCTACCCACTTCAGCAAACTGGCGACCCTGATGCATTCTGAACTGCCCAAAGAGCTGACCCATCTGGCATGGCTGGATATGTCCAGTCCGGAAGGTCAGGAATACTGGCAGGCCATGCAGTTGATGGGACGTTATGCAGCGGCCAACCATCAATTGATTCATCAGCACATTGCCAAAAATTTGAAAGCCAAAGTCCTGCTGGATGTAGAGAACCATCATAATTTTGCCTGGAAAGAAATGCTTCAGGGACGTGAAGTGATTGTCCATCGTAAAGGGGCGACCCCGGCCGGCGATGGGGTGCTGGGAATTATTCCCGGTTCGATGGGAACGCCCGGCTATGTGGTTCGCGGCAAGGGAAATCCTGTATCGCTGAACTCCGCATCGCATGGCGCCGGAAGAAAAATGAGCCGCAAGGCGGCCAAAGAGAATCTGACCTGGCACGATGCTAAAAAATTCCTGAGCGATCAGGGCGTTCTGCTGTTGTCGGCTGGTCTGGATGAAGTGCCTATGGCCTACAAGGATATTCAGGAGGTCATGGCAGCCCAGCATGACCTGGTTGTGCCGGTTGCCCGTTTTGATCCGAAGATTGTCAAAATGGCTCCAGCAGGCGAAACGCCCGAGGATTAAAATAAATACACCTTTGTGAAAGAATATAGATAATTACTATGGATACGATATGTTGGCTGCAAATTACCTCTGGCCGCGGTCCTGATGAATGCTGTTGGGCTGTCGCCCAGGTTGTCAAAGCGATGATCAGCGATGCCTCTGAGCGGGGATACTCCATGCACCTTCTGGAGGCAGTCTCGGCCGGCCGGCCGGACTTATTCAAATCGGCGCTGCTGTCTCTGGAAGGACAGGATTTGTCCGCATTTCTTTCCCAGTGGGAAGGCACAATCCAGTGGATTGGTCAAAGTCAGTTCCGTCCTGCCCATAAGCGGAAAAACTGGTATGTGGGTGTGGCCTCATACAAGGCCCCGCAGGAAAATGAATATCGCAGTCAGGATATTCGTTTTGAGGCAATGCGGTCCTCCGGCCCCGGCGGGCAGCATACCAACAAAACCGAATCCGCCATCCGGGCCACGCATCTGCCGACGGGGCTTAGCGCCGTTGCCCAGGAAGAACGTTCTCAGCACATGAACCGCAAGCTGGCCTTGAGCCGGCTGCACCAGAAGCTCGACCAGCAAAAACAGAATACGGCCATGCAGCTCCAGCAGGAACGATGGGACAGCCACAACGCCCTGGAGCGTGGTAATCCCATCCGGGTTTATGAAGGTCTTTCGTTTAAATTGAAACGGCTTGCCCATGGATAAACCTGTGTTCTGGGCAGAAATTTCAGGCTGAAATGGTCGAAAAGGGGGGCTTTGGCTGGAGAGGGGAAATATGTAAAAATACAAGGATGGTCTTTTGCCGACGAAAAAGGTGAATTTTGTTGGTTGTGTAAATGCTTATATATCAGTAAGTTATAGTTGAAGTGAAATTTTTAATAAATTTTTGCAAAAAAGCCCTTGACGAAAAGTCTATTCTGAGTAAACTTAGTCTTCTCGTTAGCGGTAACAGAGCTGACGGGTGGGTGAGAAAAGTAATGACGTCCCGCGAAACACTGCAAGGGAGTGGTTTCGCAAGGCCGGCACGAAAGTGTTCGGCAGAAGAAATAAAGGACGATTTTCGGATTGAAAAAAATCCTGAAAAAAATGAAATTTTTATCTTGACTGCTCGGCGGTGAGTAAGTAAACTCCCGAACTCTCAGCAATGTCGCTGACCCGCAAGAGCAGCGACATTTTTTGTTGCTCTTTGAACAAGTGGATAGATGGTTGAGTCTTGAGAGCCGACTGGTCAGTATGACAGCGGTGTTCGAGTCAGATACGGCTGTATGGTCGGGCTCGTAGCTCAGCTGGTGAGAGCGCACGCCTGATAAGCGTGAGGTCGGAAGTTCGAATCTTCCCGGGCCCATTTACGAATGGCGGTTGCGTGGCGAGGCAGACGGCAGTTTGCAGCGTGCAATCGCACAAGGCTCGGGGACGTAGCTCAGTTGGGAGAGCGCCGGCTTTGCAAGCCAGAGGTCGTGGGTCCGAATCCCATCGTCTCCATTGTAATCCATTTAAATAATTTGATCTTTCAGTACCGGATTCGTCCGGGCTTTAAAGATAGTGTTCTTTGACAAGTGAATAGCGGATGCGATCGTGGGATGTGAGATGACAATATTGATCAGCATAATTGTCATAACTTCACAAACTACAATAAGCGCTTATTATTATTTTTTTTGCCAAACCTATGCACAACAGACAACTTTGTCTGTTAGCGGCGGCCAGTCAATCTTCGATTGATATGGTCAAGTTACTAAGGGTGTATGGGGAATGTCTAGGTGTCGAGAGGCGACGAAGGACGTGGTAGACTGCGAAAAGCCCGGGGCAGGTGTCAAACAACCGATAATCCCGGGATGTCCGAATGGGGAAACCCGTCGGGAACGGGCAACCGATTCCCGTCATCCACGGATGAATGTATAGTCCGTGAGAAGCGAACGCAGGGAACTGAAACATCTAAGTACCTGCAGGAAAGTAAATCAACCGAGACTCCGTTAGTAGCGGCGAGCGAAAGCGGAATAGCCCAAACCAGGCTTCGGCCTGGGGTTGCGGGCGTCACATAAGCAGGATAACGACCAGTGGAATGATCTGGAAAGTTCAACCATAGAAGGTGATAGTCCTGTACGCGAAAGTTGAAGTCCTGTGTGACGTACCAGAGTAGCACGGAGCTCGTGAAACTCCGTGCGAAGCCGGGGGGCCCACCCTCCAAGGCTAAGTACTACTCGATATCCGATAGTGAACCAGTAAGGCGACTGAACGATGAAAAGTACCCCTACTAGGGGAGTTAAAAGTACCTGAAACCATACACTTACAAGCTGTGGAAGGCCTATATCAGCTTCGGCTGAAATGGCTGCCCGCGTGCCTTTTGCATAATGAGCCGGCGAGTTATCCTTTGTGGCAAGGTTAAGCACTTCAAGTGCGGAGCCGTAGCGAAAGCGAGTCTGAATAGGGCGTTAAGTCGTAAGGGATAGACGCGAAACCACGTGATCAACCCATGGCCAGGTGGAAGGGGATGTAAAAGTC
>CAZKAI010000002.1:0-27500 GCA_964550565.1 uncultured Pirellulales bacterium | reverse complement strand
ATTCAAAGTGCATGGAACAAAGCACGAATTCGATTCAGTAAACGTGAAGAGTTAGAAACAGGCCTGGGCCACAACTAGAATTATTGAGATGTAGTGAATTCGTTGAGGTCCCAATCGTATTTCTTGAATTTCAAAATGACTTCGTTGTTTTCGAAGAACGTTTTATCTGTGTCGCTGAGGTAGAACAGCAGAAAGTTCAGCCATGCTTTTTCATCGGGCTTGCGCTGCCTGAATTTTTTGATTTCCGCATATTTGGATTTGAGAAAGACCTCCCGGTGGATATTGAATAAATTGGAAATATATGCGGTTTTTGAATCAGCTTCGATCGTGATACCCTGTTCTGAGGCGACGAATTTTTTGACCTGATCGTCGAGCTGATCGGACAGGGTTTCCGCACGATAGGGTTCTTTTCGCAGAACCGCACCGCCGCGGGTGGCATTCGACAGGGCAAAACAGATTCGGGGGTCCTTAAAACGCTCAAGCAGCAGTTCCTGTTCTATTTCCTGCAAATTGTATTGAAGTCCCTGGATTTCGAAATAATTCTTTGTCCACGGGTCGGAAATCTGCATAATACTGTTATTAGGGTAAAGGATCATGTACCATTTGGCCTGAATCGGATAATTGTCAATAATTAATTTTAAGGTGCATAAATTATAAGTATTGATCCAGAAAGCCTGTTTTTCGTTGTCATTCATCGCCATAATCTGGGCCGGATGAATATTTTTCAGATAGGACAGAACATTATTTAAATCAGACCTTTTTCGTCGCAAAAGTGAATAATTCACTTCCCCTTTGTCGTTGACATATTGTCCGAAGATTGTTTCGCAGGATTTGTATAATTCCGGAAGCGGAGACTCGCCGGGCAAGGTCATATCATCCTGCTCCTCGGATTCGACATGAATATTGGTTTCGTTTGGATCAGAGTTGGAGGGATTGTCCGAAGCCGGACCAGTGCCATTCGAATTGGAAGGGGTATTTTCGGCGTTGTTCGTTTCCGAAACAGCAGGAGCGTTCGGGTCGGCCTGTGCGGGGTCTGCAAGGGCAAACCTGAAAGAATATGCCGACATAACGCACAAAAAAAGTATGATACCAATATTTTTAAGCATTTATCCTTCTTTCGAGCGATCAATGAAAAACGGATAATCTGTCAATTAATTTATCCCAAAATCATAATTGTAAATTAAACATATCCGGAATATATATACCTTATAATATATGACATTGTTCAGTTTTAAAAGCAAATATGAGTATTCCGGACTAAATCTTATTCGTCTAATAAATACCGGCGATTAACAAAGAAAAGGATAAATTCAGTACCTTAATCTTACCTTGATTTTGCCTGTCCATAAAACAATTTATTATCAGACGAGGATTCAGTTATCCTGTTGTCTTGTCGTGATTTGCCTTGACAGGTCCGTTTGCGCGGAGTATCTTGACGCAAAGTTTTTTGTGCATTTTGGCCGCAAATACAGGGTCAGTCGAGGTCTATAAAAACTTCTGCAACTCCGGCAAATTGTATGAAATTGCCATAGTCGAATGAATAAAGGGTTTATTATGATTAAAAGTATATCATGTTTGTCCTGTATGATGATTCTGGCTATCAGTTTAACAGCGATGGCGGTTGATACCAGCAAAGTTGAACAAGTCCGTACGCAATTTATCCAGTCCAACACCCAGCCGGATAAGGCAGCAGAGCAAATCATCGATGAATTCTGGAGAAAAAGTCTTGATTCCATGATGCTGGTTGAAGATACCGGCGAGATTGTCAAGCTGCGTTCAGACCTGGTCAAGCAGAAAGGGGATAAAGACCTGAGCCTTTATGCTTCGACTTATGTTAAGATTGCCGATACTCATTTAAAGTCCGCACTGGAGACGGTGGCAGGGTGGGAAAATAATGATGCCAAAAAGCTCCGGATCGAACGGAATTTCATGATTCTGATTGCCGAACTGGGTCGTATGGAACTGGCGGACCTGGCAATGACGCGTTTGAATCATGGCGACAGGATGGTCCGCTACTGGGCGGTGCGGTCGGTGGCCAGTCCGCGGATCGTCAGCCAGTTGACTTCCGACATTACGCGCGACGACAAGCTGACTTCGCAGATTATTACAGCGCTGGGCGATTTTGTAAAAAAATACGATGATGCCATTGTTCTGCCGTTTATAGCAGAATTTGCCGCAGGCATCAAGAATGCCGCCGGCAACAGTCTTCTGGTGGCGATTGCAGACAAGCGGATTGATGCGTATATGAAATGGACCGTGACCGATGAAGCGGTGGATGCCGGAATTCTGAAAAGCATAGGGGGATTGATATTCGAGACCGCTTCGGCTGCGGCCCGCCAGGAACTGCTTGGACGTTTTGGACAGCTCTATTCCTGTGTCGTGCAGCGTTATCTGATCGGAACGAATCTGCCGGCTGCATCGCGAGATCAACTGGTGACTGTGATTTGTGAAGTGGAAAATGGGGTAATGGAAAAAATGCTCCCGGGTTCAGCGAACCGGTTCAGGAATGAACTGCAGCGAACTCAGCCGATTGATAAAGTGTACGAAGCCCTGTTTGGCGCCTCGGGCAAGGCCGGGGAGTTTTCGACCCGGATGAATTTTGATTATGGCAAGGATGAAAGCGGCAAGAGTCTCGTTACGCCGCGGTCTCTGCCTGCTCCACCGGCGGCTCAGCCTCAACCAGCCGCTCAACCGTAACGCGATTGAACAAGATCAATGCGAGTATCCTGGCTGTACCACCACGACAAGAAGAACACCTGCGGTCACCCCGCTTGGATTGCCTTGATGGTTATTCTTGCGAGTGCTGCGGGAGTGTTGTCTTTGTCGGGGTGTAAAAAAAAATCCGACACGGTTTCTGACAACAGTATTGTTCTGCAGCAGCGGCTCCGGGCGTATGTCCAGACCCTGGATCCGATGAATGTCCGGGATACAACCGGGACCTGTGTGGCCTCGGATATATTTGATACGTTATACGATTATCACTATCTGAAACGTCCCTACGAAATTGTGCCTCAGTTGGCCGCGGCGATGCCCACGATTTCCGAGGACGGCACCTGTTATACGATTCCGCTCCGCAAGGATGTGTATTTCCACGATGATGCATGCTTTCCCGACGGTAAAGGCAGACAGCTCAAGGCTGATGATGTGGTGTATGCGTTCAAGCGGATTGCGGACATCAAGACGCGTTCGGTGAGCTGGTGGATTCTGGACCGGCGAATCGTCGGACTGGATGCATTCCGGGAATATACCAAGACCTGTAAAAAGGATGAGGTGGATTACGACCAGCCCGTGGAAGGTCTGCAGGCGCTGGATGATACGACCCTGCAAATCAAATTAAACGAACCCTGGCCTCAGCTTGTATTCTGGCTGACGTATATTGCCACGGCCCCGGTAGCCCGTGAAGCGGTGGAGTATTACGGTGAGGAGATTGGATTTCATCCGGTCGGAACGGGGGCGTTCAAGGTGGATCGATGGCTGGCGGGGGCGTATGTGGAGGCCTCGCGGCATCCGCGTTATTATGACCATTATCCGACCGAAGGCGGGCCGGGCGACAAAGAGGCCGGACTGCTGGAAGATGCGGGCAAGCCGCTGCCGTTTGTGGACAAGGTGATTTGGCGGATTGTAGTGGAAGACCAGCCCCGGTGGCGGCTGTTTCTGAAGGGGTATCTGGATATGGTGGGGGTTCCCAAGGATAATTTCGGGCAGGTTTTTACGTCCGGTGTGAGTTTGAGCAAGGAATTTACCACGCGGCAGATTCGCATGACGGAATTTGATGAGCCGGGAACCTTCTGGGTGGCATTTAATATGCAGGACCCGGTGCTTAAGGACAATAAACCGCTGCGTCAGGCGATCAGTTTCTGTATTGACCGGAAAAAATATATTGAGATTTTTTTTGACGGCAGAGCGCATGAAGCCTTTGGTTTTATTCCGCCGGTGATGCCGGGTTATGATCCGAATATTATAGCCGTTTCCAATTCCCGGTATGATATGGCGGCTGCGAATCGTTTTGTCGAGGAAGCCAAAACGATTGCCGGCGGGAAAATACCGCGGCTTCGGGTAGCCATTGGCGGAACGGATTCCACCCAGCGTCAGATGTGCCAGTATATGCAGCGATGCATCGAATCCATCGGGCTGGATGTGGAAATTGAATTGTATGACTGGCCGACGTTTCTGGAAAAGATGCGCAAGGGAGATTTGCAGTTATTAATCACCGGCTGGTCAGCCGATTACCCGGATGTTGAAAGTTTTCTGCAGTTATTTTACAGCAAGAATATTCCTTATCCCAATGAGTTCCATTACTCCAATCCGAACTATGACGCAATTTTTGAAAAAATATCCGTGATGCCGAACTGCCCGGAGCGGACGGCGTTGTATCAGGAGGCTCAGCGGATTATCAACGAAGACCTGCCTTGTGCATTTACCCTGCATCGGGCCAGCTTCATTATGTGTCATGACTGGATCAGCAACGTCAAGCCCAACTCCTATAAAAATGAGATGGCCGGGTGGGGCATGACCAAATACTACCGGATTGATCCGGCTAAACGGGACGCGTATAAAAAGAAATATCGGTGAGATGAAACAGACGAAAATAGTTTATTTTATACTGTGCTGTATTCTGGCGGTTGTCCTGGGCTGCGAGAAAAGGAAGACCGCTGCGGAAGGCGAGATGGTGATTTGCCGGCCGATGATCAGCAAGGTGCAGACACTGGATCCGACCAATACCCGTGATATTTATTCGGCGCTGGTGGTTTCCCAGATGTGCGAGCAGCTTTATGTGTATCATTATCTGAAACGGCCTTATCAACTGATTCCCCTGCTGGCCGAGTCCATGCCGGAAATCAGCGACGACGGAAAGACCTACACCATTCGCATCAGGCAGGGGGTTCGTTTTCAGGATGATCCCTGTTTTCCGGACGGCAAGGGCAGAGAGCTCAAGGCGTCGGATTTTGTGTATGCGTTCAAACGCCTGGCCAATGCCAAATATGCCAGCCAGAACTGGAGCATTTTTGATGACCGCATCGTGGGGCTCAATGATTTTCGCGAGTATTCCAAGGGATTCAAGAAAGAATGGGATGTGGATTATTCCAAGCCGGTGGAGGGATTGCAGGCTCTGGATGATTATACGCTGCAAATCAAGCTGACCCGGCCATGGCCGCAGATTCTGGAATTGGCGCTGAATGATTATTGTACGTCGCCGGTGCCGTTTGAAGCTGTGCAGCATTACGGTTTAGATATTGTGTCGCACCCAGTCGGCACGGGGCCTTACCGGCTGAAGACCTGGCAGCGAAGTTCGTATATTGAACTTGAAAAAAATCTGAACTGGCGCGGCGAATTGTATCCATCGGAAGGCGAACCTGAAGACCAGGCCAATGGTCTGCTTGCCGATGCGGGCAAGCCGGTGCCGTTTGCCGATCGGATTATTTTTCGGATTATCGAAGAGGATCATCCCAACTGGCTGCTGTTTATGCGTGGCAAGCTGGATGTGATGTATATCCCCAAGGATAATTTTGATAAAGTGATGATGCCGGACAAGAAGCGATTGGCGTCATTTATGAACGACCAGCAGATTCGACTGACGATATTCAATGATCCCTCGACGTTCTGGGTCGGGTTCAATATGAAAGACCCGGTTCTGGGGCCGAATCTTCCGCTTCGCAAGGCGATCAGCCGGGCGATTGACCGGCAGAAGTATATTGATATACTTTTCAACGGCAGGGTGCAGGTGGCTCATGGGCTGGTTTCACCGGGGCTGAATTCCTACGATCCGAATATGGCTGATTACGGGTATTCCAGATTTGATTTAAACGAGGCCCGCGCTCTGCTGAAGGAGGCGGAGGCGATTTATGGCAAGCCGATTCCCAAATTGACCCTGGCAATGCCCGGGACGGATACGCTGCCCAAGCAGATGGGGCAGCTTTTGCAGCGTATGCTGGAGCAGGCCGGGATTCAGATTCAGGTGGATTACATGGATTTTCCGACCTATATGGAAAAACAGAACAAGGGCCAGTGCCAGATGTTTATCAGCGGCGTTTCGGCAAGCTGTCCGGATGCCATGGATTTTCTGGAGATGTTTGCAAGCAAGTATTTCGCCCCGGGCAGCAATAAATTCTTTTATTCCAATCCTGAGTTTGACGCCCTTTATGAGCAGGTGGCGGTGATGCAGGATTCCCCGGAACGGCTTGCATGGTACCGCAAGCTGGAGCACATGATTCTGAAAGACTACCCGGCGGCGTTTATGACGCACCGCATCACATTTTATCTGGGGCATGACTGGTATAAAAATTATAAACCGTTCGTCTTCGGGTATGGTGTACTGAAATATCACCGGGTGGATGTCGAGCAGAGAGACCGATTTTTTAACACGATTCATTCCTCAAAAAAGGAGGATAAATGACCGCCTTTATTATACGCAGACTGCTTTATATGTTCCCGATTGTGCTGGGGGTATTGCTTGTTACCTTTACACTGTTTACGCTGATCGGGGGCGATATTTCCCAGCAGATTGCCGGCAAAAACGCCGATGCGGAAACGATTGCCGAAATCCGACATGAATATGGGCTGGATAAGCCGCTGTTCTGGTCCTGGGACAGCCAGTTTGTTAATCATTTCAAGAAAGCCTTGTCATTTAATTTTGGGCGGGCAATGGACCGGGAACGGATCAGCGCCAAAATCCTTCGCGGAATCGTGCCGTCGCTGATGCTGACTGTGCCGATGTTTATCGGAGTCATCATTTCCGCCGTCAGCCTGGCCTTGATTATCGCTTATGTCCGGGGTACGATATGGGATGTCAGTGCGGTGGTGATTTGCGTGGCGGGGATGAGTATTCCCTACTTGAGTTTTATTATTTTCGGACAGTATTTCTTTGCCTATAAGCTGGACTGGTTTCCGATTATTTATCTCCCGGAAGAGCCGATGATTAAAAGCGTCGGGCTTCCTATTCTGATCGGCATTCTGGCTTCGCTGGGAGGGGAGCTGCGGTTTTATCGGACGATTATGCTCGATGAGATGCGCAATGATTATGTCCGCACCGCTTTTGCCAAGGGGCTTTCGACGACGCGGGTTCTGTTCAAGCATGTGCTGAAAAATGCGATGATTCCAATTATTACCAACGTGGTGCTGACGATACCGCACCTGATTCTCGGGTCGTTCCTGCTGGAACGGTTTTTCGGGATTCCGGGACTGGGGTATCTGATGATTGAGGCAATCGGGGCACGTGATTTCTTCGTAATTAGTGCAATGACGTTTATTCTGTCATTGCTGATTGTGGTCTTTACACTGCTGGCGGATATCTGTTATGCATTTGTGGATCCGCGAATCAGCTTGAAATAAGGTAAAAGGCAAAAGTAAAAAGGAAAAAGTGACGAAGCCCTTCGGGCCAAGACAGATAACAGGTTGAATAGAAGATGACAGAAATAACGACACAAAACGAGTTGATGCAGCCGAGGGGATACTGGTCGGATGCGATTCGCCGCCTGCGCAAACGCAAGCTGGCGATGCTATGCTTCTGGATTGTGGCTATGTATGCGGGTCTTGCGGCCTTTATCTGGATAGGCGATATCCTGGTGACGCACCTTGACTGGAAGATTCCGATTGTTCAATGGAACGAGCACGTTGGGCCCAGTTATCAGAAGCCTGCGGCGCAGTATGAATTTGTCCCCGAAATGAAGACCGAAAGCCAGAAGGGCTGGTGCCTGCTGGGCACGGATTTCATGGGGCAATCGACGTTTCGAAAGACGCTCTACGGGGCTAAGACAGCAATGATGGTTGCCTTCTGTGCGTCGATTATCAGTATTTTGATTGGTGTGCCGCTGGGGGCACTGGCGGGGTATTACCGGGGCTGGGTGGATGATGCGATTGTGTGGTTTTATACGACGCTGGGGACAATCCCGTATATCCTGCTGCTGATGGCGTTTGCGGTGGTGCTGCGGGGGGCACATATTGGCCCCTGGGAACTGCGGGGATCGGTGTCGGTGTATCTGGCGATTGGCCTGACCAGTTGGGTGGGATTGTGCCGGCTGATTCGCGGCGAGATTATCAAGCGCAAGGAAAGTGAATATGTGCTGGCGGCCCGGGCGATGGGGTGTTCGGATTTCCGTATCCTGTTTTTCCACCTGCTGCCTAATGTGTTTCATATTATTCTGATTAACTTTTCGCTGCGGTTTGTGAGTTTCATTCATGCCGAGGTGATTCTGAGCTTTCTGGGGCTGGGAGAGACGGATAAGCCCAGTTGGGGAGCGATGATCGATGCGGCACGTACGGAACTGGCGCGCGATGTCTGGTGGGAAATGGCCGCGGCGACGGTTGCGATTTTTATTATCTCGCTGGCGCTGAATATTTTCAGCGACGCCCTGCGGGATTGTCTGGACCCGAAATTAAGGATGGATTAGTCCGATGAGTGAACACGAGATATTGCTGTCAGTGCAGAATCTTTCGACGCATTTTTTCACGCAGCAGGGCATTGCCAAAGCCGTGCAGGATGTCAGTTTTGATATTCCGGCCGGGCACATGACGGCACTGGTGGGTGAAAGCGGCTGCGGAAAAAGCGTGACGTCGCTGTCGATTCTGCGACTGATTCCCGACCCGCCGGGAAAGATTATTGGCGGAAAAATCATCTTTAAAGGTCAGAATTTGCTCGAATTGAGCGAGGGCCGGATGCGTGCGATACGCGGCAATGATATTGCGATGATTTTTCAGGAGCCGATGACCAGTTTGAATCCGGTGTTTACCATCGGCAACCAGATTGTCGAGGTCATTAGTCTGCATCAGGGTATCAAGGGCAAAGCGGCATGGGATATGGCTGTTGATATGCTGACCAAGGTGGGAATTGCCGACCCGGCCCGGCGTGTGCAGGAATATCCTCACCAGCTTTCCGGCGGGATGCGGCAGCGGGCGATGATTGCGATGGCGCTGTCGTGCTCGCCGAGCCTGCTGATTGCCGATGAGCCGACGACGGCGCTGGATGTGACGATTCAGGCCCAGATTCTGGAATTGCTTAAAAAGCTGCAGAACGAAAATCGGATGAGCATTCTGCTGATTACCCATGACCTTGGTGTGGTGGCTGAGACGGCCCAGACGGTGGTTGTGATGTATGCATCCAGAGTTGTGGAAAAAGCCGATGTGCACAGCCTGTTCGGTTCTCCGCGGCATCCTTATACACAGGGCCTGTTGCGGTCTTTGCCGCGGCTGGGCCAGCGGCGCAAGCGTCTGGATGTCATCGGCGGGTCGGTTCCCAATCCGGTGGCGTTTCCCGGCGGCTGCAAGTTTCATCCGCGATGCCCGATTGGGGCCAAAGATCCCCATTGCCAGGCGTGTGAACCGCCTTTGCAGGAAGTCCAGCCGGGCCATGCGGTGGCCTGCTGGTATGCCGAAGGCTATCGACGATAACCGGCTGATTCTGTAAGAAAGGATAGTGTATGCCGGACAATAAAATATTACTGGAAGTCAAAGACCTCAAGACGCATTTCCCGATTCGCAAAGGGGTGCTGAACAGGACGGTTGGCTTTGTCAAAGCGGTGGATGGGGTTTCGTTTTCTGTTCAGCGGAGCTCGACACTGGGATTAGTGGGTGAAAGCGGCTGCGGCAAGACGACGGTCGGCCGGACGCTGCTGCGGCTGATTCCCGCGACCTCCGGACAGGTTACGTTCGACGGCCATGATATTTTGGGCTGTCCGATGGGGCAGATGAAACCGCTGCGCAGTCGTATGCAGATGATGTTTCAGGACCCATACGGCTCACTGAATCCCCGTATGACGGTGGAGGATATTGTCGGCGAAGGGTTGACGGTGCATGGGATTGCCCGGGGCAAACAGCGACGGGACCGGGTCGCGGAAATTCTGGAGCAGGTCGGCTTGTCGCGGCGGTATGCGGACCGGTTTCCCCATGAATTTTCCGGCGGGCAGCGGCAGCGTATTGGTATCGCCCGCGCCCTGGCGGTGAATCCTGACTTTATTGTCTGCGATGAACCGGTCAGTGCACTGGATGTATCGATTCAGTCGCAGATTGTTAACCTGTTGCAGGATTTGCAGGAAAAACTGGGGCTGACGTATCTGTTTATCGCTCACGATCTGGCGGTGGTGGAGCACATCAGCGAGTGGATTGCTGTCATGTATCTGGGGCGGATTGTGGAATATGCCCGCCGGGATGAGCTTTACAGCAATCCGATTCATCCTTATACAAAATCTCTGCTGAGTGCCATACCGCACCCGGAACCGCAGAAAAAACATGCCCGGATTGTCCTGAAAGGGGAGGTGCCCAGTCCGGCCAGGCCCCCCAGAGGATGCCATTTTCATCCGCGCTGTCCCTGGGCGGAAGAGTCCTGTAAAACCAGCGATCAGAAGCTGGAAGCCAAGACAACACAGCATCTTGCGGCCTGCTGGAAAGCCGATAAAATCAGATGACAATTGACGGGCGAAGTACTGCACATTGACTTTTTGACGTGATTGTGGTATCCTGAATTCTATCAGGAGAAACAGATTGATGGAACACAAACGAATTATGGAGCTTGAAACACGGGGCGAAGTTCTGGTTGTCCGATTTGACGCCCCGGCCATTGGAGCCGCGGCGAATCTGGAACAATTAGGCCATGAACTCCGCGATATTATTTTGCAAAAACAACCCTCCCAAATGGTGATTGATTTTACCCGTGTTTCGTTTTTCAGTTCCCAGATGCTGGGGCTGCTGGTGGATGTGTGGCGGCGGCTCAAAGACTGCGGTGGGACGGTGGTCATCAGCGGTATCAATCCGAATTTGACGCGTGTATTCCGGATTACCAGTCTGGATAAAGTATTTGATTTTTACCCCGATACCGATACGGCTCTGAAGGCCCTGGCCCGGCCAGCAGAAGGCTGACGGCGGTTGGGTCATAATAAACCATGATGGGCTTGAAAGGGTACAACAGTGCATTTAGATACGCAATTCTCGATTTTTATGGTTAATAAACCCGGAGTCCTGGCCCGCGTTCTGAACACCCTGGCAGTCGCTAAAATCAATATTGTAGCCATGACGATGATGGATTCTGCCGAACACGGTGTCATGCGTCTGGTGGGGTCTTCGCATCAGCGTGTGCATGAAGTGCTGACCCAGCTTAATATGCAGTTCAGCGAGACGGATGTACTGTGCGTGAATTTGCCCAACAAGGCCGGGGCTTTGGCGGATATTACAGCCAAGCTGGCGTCGGCTCATATCAATATTGCCTATGCCTATGTAACCGCCGGCGCCAGGGGAGGCCGGACAACCGGGATTCTCAAGGTTGCAGATGTGAAAAAGGCAATGAAAGTGCTGCAGGGTGATGCCGAAGTGCAGCATAAAGAGGACTCTGTCCGGCGGGCGCCGTCAAGCCGACGCTAGGCTTTTAATTTGTTATCATTGGATTTGTATCTGAAAGGGAAATACTCCTTCGGGAAGGGTTTCCCTTTTTAATTTTTGGGTGACGTCATTTTCAGGATGCTGCTGTGGGCGGCGGAGAAGATTCGAATCGGGCCGTCTTCGAGCTGTACGACCAGCCCTTCTGTCGGGTCAATCCCGATGCAGGTGCCGCGATAGGGTCTGCCGTCGCTTTCCAGTTCGATGCGTGTTCCGATCTGCCGGTTATATTTACGCCAGTGATGTATGAGGCTGTCCGGATTGGTTTGTGCCGCGGTAGTCCATGTTTCCAGATTCTCCAGCAGACAGCGTACCAGTCGATTGCGATTGACAAATTGTCCCGTTTCGATATCAAGACTGGTTGCAGGAGGCAGGTCAACTGCCTCGGTAAAAGTCTGCCGGCTTTGGTGGACGTTGATTCCGATGCCGATGACCGACCAGGTCTGTTCCCTGATTTTGCGGGATTCCACAAGGATGCCGGCGGTTTTTCGGTCGGCCAGCAGGATGTCGTTGGGCCACTTGATGATCGGATGCAGGCCGCAGGCAGTCGTTATCATGTCCACGACGGCCACCGGCGCCGCCAGCGTCAGCGGGGGGGCTGCGGCAGTATGCCGGATGACGACGGAACACAGAATACTCTGGCCTTTGGGACTCATCCAGGTTCGCCCCCGTCGTCCCCGCCCGGCGGTCTGCTGCTCGGCCAGCACACACAGGCCGTCGCAATCGGACCGGGCAAGCTGCTGCCAGGCACTGTCGTTGGTGCTTTCGGTGCAGTCCAGGATCAGGACGGGATTGCCAAGCCTGCGGGTCGTTAGATCCTGCCGGATTAAATCACTATTTAACTGGTCAGGCATTGCAGTCAAACCGTGGGACGGCAATTGGCGTTATCGATCCAGGCCGATATCGGCTGCAACCGCCGAGTGGGTAATCGCCCCGATGGCGATCCGATCCACGCCGCAGGCGGCAATGGCCAGTACGTTATTCAGGGTGACGCCGCCGCTGGCTTCCAGCAGGGGCTTCTTGCCGCACATATGATCACGCATTTCGACAGCGTGCTTGAGCTGCCACTGGCCCATGTTGTCCAGCAGAATCACATCGATGCCGGGAATGGTCAGAACACGGTCAAGCTGGTTGTCGACGTGGTCCACTTCGACGACGACATATTTGACTTTTGGATTTTCAATCGCCTGCTGGACCATTTTGTGCAGTTTGGGTTCAAATTTTTCGCCCAATTCCGTCCAGTGATTATCCTTAAACATAACCGCTTCGCCGAGATTCATGCGGTGGTTGTAGCCGCCGCCGCATCGGACCGCATATTTTTCCAGTTCCCGCCAGCCGGGAATGGTTTTACGGGTATCGTAAATTTTTGCTTTTGTGCCGCGGACGGCATTGACGAATTTCCAAGTCATGGTGCTGATGCCGCACAGCCGCTGCAGGAAATTCAGCACGACGCGCTCGGCCGACAGCATCGAGCGAACCGGGCCTTCGATGACACCGAGCCGATTGGCAACATTGGCGCGATGTCCATCCTCGATTAAAACGCGCAGTTTGAGCCGCTCATCGTAGAGTTTCAGGACGTGCTTGACCAGTTCCATGCCGCAGACGACGATTTCTTCGCGTGTGACGATGTAGGCTTTGTCGATTTTATCTTCGGGAATGCTGATTTCGCTGGTCGGGTCGCCAGCACCAAAATCTTCATCAACTGCCATCTGTATCAGCGGCAGAACTATTTCCATATCGAGCGGTTTGATAGCTCTTCGTGTTGCGCGTTCTCCCATGCGTTACCTCTTTCTGGTCTTCATCGACCTGTTTTTTTTCTTTTGGCTGTTGTCTATTGCTGCCGGGGCCGCCGACGAGTCATTCATGGTCGGCAATCCCTTGATTTCCTGAATACGGTCACGCAGCATCGCGGCCCGTTCAAAATCCAGTTTTTCCGCGGCCTCAAACATCTGGTGTTCCAGTTCGGCCAGCATTTCAGTCTGGTCAAATTCCGTTTCGTCAAGCAAAATGGCTTCACGTGCGCGTTTCCGGGCTGCAAGTTCATCCGAGAGGCCTTTTTGTATCTCTTTGCGTATGGTCTGGGGGGTAATACCGTGCTGCTGATTGTACGCTAATTGAATTGTACGCCGTCGGGCCGTTTCGTCAATGGCTTTTTTCATCGACGGTGTTATCTTGTCGGCATAGAGAAATACGGTGGCATTGACGTTACGGGCGGTGCGGCCGATGGTTTGGATGAGTGAGGTTTCGCTCCGCAGGAAGCCTTCTTTGTCTGCATCCAGGATCGCCACCAGCGATACCTCCGGTAAATCCAGGCCTTCCCGCAGGAGGTTGATTCCCACCAGGACGTCAAATTCGCCTTTCCGCAGGTCGCGCAGGATATCGACCCGGGCCAGTGTTTCGATTTCACTGTGCAGATACCGGCAACGGATTCCTTTGCCGGTCAGGTAGGAAGATAAATCCTCGGCCAGCCGTTTGGTCAGCGTGGTGACCAGGACCCGCTCTCTGGACAAGATGCGTTTCTGTACCTCGCCCATCAGATGCTGAATCTGGTCGGAGGCCGGATAGACGAAAATTTCGGGGTCAATCAGGCCCGTCGGGCGAATAATCTGCTCGACTATATTGTCTTTGCACAAATCCAGTTCAAACGGCCCCGGGGTTGCCGAGACAAAGACGACATGTTTCCAGCGTTCATAAAATTCTTCGAATCGCAGCGGGCGGTTGTCCATGGCGCTGGGCAGGCGGAAACCGTGGTCCACCAGAACCTGTTTGCGGTTGTGGTCGCCGGCGAACATGCCGCGAAGCTGCGGAATGGTTACGTGGGATTCGTCGATAAACAGCAGGAAATTATCCGGCAGATAGTCAATGAGTGTGTAAGGCCGGGAGCCGGGTTTGAGACCTGCCATGTGGCGGGCGTAGTTTTCAATCCCGCTGCAATAACCGACTTCACGAATCATCTCAAGGTCATAGAGGGTCCGAGCTTCCAGACGCTGGGCCTCCAGCAGTTTGCCCTCATGACGCAATTGCAGCAGGCGATCTTTCAGTTCCTGTTCGATGCTCTGGCAGGCCGATTCGATGCGGTCTGCGGGCATGATATAGTGTTTGGCCGGATAGATGAAAATCTGATGTTCCTCGGCCAGGATTTCGGCGGAGACGGGATTGATATAGCTGAGTTTTTCGATCTGGTCGCCGAAAAATTCGATTCGCACCGCATAGGATTCATAGGACGGCCACAACTCCACCACATCGCCGCGAACACGGAACTTGCTGCGGCTGAAATCAATGTCGTTGCGGTCGTACTGCAAATCCGCAAGTCGGCCCAGCAGTTCGTTTCGCACGACCTCGTCGCCGAGGCGGAGGCTGATGACGCTGGCCTTGTAGTCTTCGGGCGAACCCAATCCGAAAATGCAGGATACGCTGGCGACAATGATGACATCGTCCCGACTCATCAGGCTGGTCGTGGTTGACAGCCGCAGGCGGTCCAACTCATCATTACGTGCGGCATCCTTCTCAATGTAGATATCCCGCTGGGGAATATAGGCTTCCGGCTGATAATAATCGTAGTAGCTGACGAAATACTCGACGGCATTTTGCGGGAATAGCTGGCGAAATTCCTCATAGAGCTGGGCGGCCAGCGTCTTGTTATGGGAGATAACCAGCGCAGGGCGCCGGAGCTTCTGGATGACATGGGCCATCGTGAAGGTCTTGCCGCTGCCGGTGACACCCAGCAGGGTTTGGAACGCGTTTCCCTGCTCAAGCCACCCGGCCAGCTTATCAATCGCCTGGGGCTGATCCCCCTGCGGTTTAAACTCACTGATTATCTGGAAATCACTCATTAGTCTCGTCTATTTGTCCAAAAACAACTATTATAACAGGCTAAAATCAAAATGATACTCAATTTCTTATTTGAAATAGGTTAATATCGGATAAAGAAAAGAGAGTACTTTGAGGTCATAAAGGGTAATGGTCCATTATAAAACAAAACCGGAGAGTCTCAAAAAATAAGACTCTCCGGTTCGAAGAACAAGGCAAATGATTGACTGTGTTAGTGGTCTGTTCAGCCAATCATGATATTAGCCATTACTTTGCCGGGTCGATTTGGGTCTGCTGACCTGCCCGCACATACACCGGCCCGAGCAATCCCGACGGCAGCAGGGGATCACCCTTGGTCCAGTGCTTCCATGTGGTAAAAGTCAGGCGCTGGGGAACGGGGCGAGCCTTTCCTTCGACGAACCAGTCAGGCCAGGCCTTCAGCGGTTTGCCCTTCCACAGGCAATCGTCCGGATATTGCTCATCGCCGATAAGCCGATTGACCCACAGGTTGGTCACGCGGATTTCCAGCGTGTTATCGCCGGCTTTGGCTGCATCGGTGATGTCCACGCGGTACGGATTGCACCACAGCACACCAAGGTTTTGCCCATTGACAATCACTTCAGCCATAATACAAACCTCACCGAGGTCCAGACGAATCCGGTCCGCCGACTTGATAAAATCAGACGGCAGTTTCAGCGTAGTCCGATAGGTCGCAGTGCCGGAGTAATATTTCACACCCGGTTCGGTATGCTGTGTCCACGAAATCAGATTGGGCAATTCAATTTTAGCCGGAGCGTTCCATCCGGGGGTAAATTCGACCGTCCAGGGCTGGTCTAACATAATCAGCTTGGGCAGCGAATCCACGGTTACTGTCTTTTTGGTTCCGGTGGAGGTCTGCAGGACATACTGGCCGTTATCCCATGCCACCATATCCACGGTTTTATTCTGCGCAGTTAATTCCGGCATCCACGCTGCCGGCTGCCAGTGCTGTGGCGGCAGCACCACGTCGCTGTTTTCACTGACATTAATTGCTCCGGGTTGGCCGTTCAGGGTGTATCGCACCAGCATCCGTTTGGGCACCATATAGGCGGGATCTTTGCCCGCAAAGTCATTGGTCGCCCGGATTTTCAGAACATTATCTTTCACGGCAGCCGCAGTCTTGGCGGTCACATCAAGAATCTTGCGTTCCGGCAGCCATGTCTGATCTTTCGGCAGAACGCCGTAGCCGGCCATGAGAATCCGCAGCGGCCGACCGGACGGGCTTCCTGCCGGCGGCAGCACAAGCCGCTGATTTTCGCCAATCTCGGCCCGGGAAACCTTGCCGTCGTATTCATATTCAACGTACAGTTTCTTGACAACATCCGGTACAGGATCTCCGGCCAGACTGTTGGAAGCCATCGCGTCCAATTTGTTATCCTGCACGCGATTGGTTAGCTCTACGGTCACATCGACCATATCATCACCATCACAACTAACCACACCGTAGAGTGCCTCCAGAATCTCCAGTTTCTGTACAGGTCTGGGCAGCAACTGAGCAATCGTAACCGGCGTATCCTGCTGCAATCCGGCCACGGTGATTTTGTCGCGGCTAACGGACTTGCGGAAGACGACAAACACCGACCCCGCAGGCCCCAGCGGCAGTGTCACGCGGGTGCCCTGTGAATCAGCACGCCAGAGTCCGGCCGGAGTAATCTCGCCGGTAACCGGATTCCATAATTCGGGCTGCCTGCCGCTGATGCGGAAGAAGACCTCGGCCATGCGTGACGAATCATCCTGATGCGAGACGAAGTAAATATCGGCGTCTTTGGTTGTCCGATGGATATAGGTGATGGGGGCTTTTGTGTCCGATGCGATGCAATCGGCGGCGACATCCATCTGCCGCAGGGTTTGCAGAGGCTTGCGTCCCCAGATGATGCGGCCTTTGCCGAAGGGCTTTTCACCGGCAGTCCCCTGGTTGGAAGCACCCCAGACGTCTTCGGCGATTTTCTTTACGGCGGTATCACACTCTGGATAGCCCGCCAGGCTGGGTGACAGTTCCGGCTTGGGTGCAAGCACTATCGCCCCATCACTAACCAGGGCCCGAATCTTCTCTGCCAGTTTGGGTGTCATAAAACGGGTCTGTGGCAAGACCAGCAGACGATAACGCATTCCATCCGGCAGGGCGATCATGCCCTTGTCCACGGTCAGTTTGTCAATCAAATCCGTGCCGCACATATCAAAGTCATATCCGGCCGCACGCAACTCACCGTCGTCAACGGAACCATTCGGTGCCGCCTCGCCGACAAAAAACAACACGTCCGCCGCAAAATGCCCCTGCTGGAGCAGGAACTGCGACCGACCGATATATCTCATCCATGCCTTGCCCGGCTCCCACCAGGTGTTGGTTCGTTCAAAATGCGTTCCCCATTGCCCCATAGTCATCCCCGGCAGCACATTCAGCCACGGCTGATGGGCATAGCGGTGGAAGATGTACCGGTTGATACCCATGCACCAGACCTTGTCGCCGAGCATCTTCATCGAGCCGGGATAGTTCTGCCAGCGGCCCTGATCGGGTGATGAGGTAAATGACTCGGCTCCGACATAGGTCATGCCGTGGGTATGGGCCACCGACGCCGCCAGTTTGAGTGTATGATTCATACCGCCGCCGATCCAGAACTCGCCCATCACGATATCGGCCTTGGCACCAACGGCCGTGCATTCAAACGGGCCGTCATAGGGTTCGACCGAGCACAGCAGGCCGCGTTCGTGGCACTTATCGGCGAAATAGCCATAGTAGTTGTC
The DNA here is from genome assembly GCA_964550565.1 of uncultured Pirellulales bacterium. Taxonomy (GTDB): domain Bacteria; phylum Planctomycetota; class Phycisphaerae; order Sedimentisphaerales; family Anaerohalosphaeraceae; genus Anaeroglomus. Next base: position 9,548 of record CAZKAI010000002.1, on the reverse strand, counting down.
CGCAAACAGGTCGGCAAACGTTCTACGGTAATCCCACAAAAACCGCTCCGTAACGGCACTGTTGGCCACAACCCGTCCGGTCAGCGTCGGCAGGAACTGCATTAAATCATATCCGCGGCGCTGCTGGAATTCGGCCCGCATCTTCGGCGTCCAGTTGTTGGGGCCGACTTCATAGCTGTCAACCAGCACATTGTTGAGCACCTTGCCTGCAAGCGAGCCGAGCTTGTCAATGACCGGCTGGACACCCTTATTCCAGTGTACATCCAATGCCTCGCGGCTGAGCTTGTCGCATTCCAGGCCCAGGCCCGATGTCGGGGCAGGGTGGTTGGTCTTGCCGGTGGTGGTGTGGCCGATGCGAAGTATCGTCCATGAACCGTTGGGAGCTTTCCAGTTCAACTGACCCGAAGCATCCATTTTATCCGTTACATTTAAAATGCTGTCTTTGGCAATCACTGCTTCCGACGGAACCTCATCGATTTCCGGCTGAAGTCCATACGGACTGTCAAATCCGGCTTTTGCCCCGGCGTTTTTAATTCGAAAAGACTTGTTTGCGGGTGTGGGAAATGCTAGTACCGCAATATCGCGATAGAAATTCATTCTGGCCTGCGGCTGTGGCAGTTTGATTGTTCCGGTTTCCGGGGTGACTTCGGTCTCCGTCCAAACCACTCGCTGCATCGACAACTCGGGAGTAATCCACGGCCCGCCGCTGCTGGACCATCCGGCACAGTTATGGAAACACAGTTCGATTCCGACACGCTGAGCTTCCTTGGTCGCATGAAGAACTAAATCCAGCCATTCCGGACTGAGATACATAATTTTCCCGGTCGGGATATCCACACTGCCTTCGTCGCCGACATTGAAAATCTGGGCGCCGCCCAGGCCGGCACGCGCCATGGCCTCAATATCCGCGGTAATACCCTCGCGGGTAATATTGCCGTTCATCCAGTGCCACCATGTATGCGGCCGGGCCTTGACAGGCGGAATATCAAAACCCTGTTCGAGGGCATCGGCCCCGATGCTCCAGCCGCATAACATTCCGATACACAACAACCCCCACAAAAGCCTCAGTTTCATAACAATTCTCCTTAAATGGTGTCTGTTCGTGTGATTATTTCACGTTGTACTGTAATTCTGCTGATATGGGCTGCCAGATGCGCAATATCTCTGCCTTGCGACAGATAGTATGTACATCCGTGCAATACATGCAATCCATTTGAGTGTCGATGAATATTTTGCATTATTCTTCTATATCATTCTCTTTTTTGGTGGTTTGACAACCTGTTTTTTAAAAATATGGGGAAGATTATCGTGGAGACTTTGGGGTGGAATATCTAAGTGAAGCAATTTAAGTCACTTATGGATTGAAATAGAGAATGGTTCCCAGCCGTTGTATACTGCCAGCCGAGGATGATAAATTATACCGCTAAATCAGGAAGATTGTCTTAAAAGAATAACACAAACAAGTGGCGTTCGCTGTGACTGGTTACTGGCCCTGAATGCGTCGCAATACTTCTTCAAAGCGATCCAGATAGTTTCCCGGGCCGGAACCCACACTCGGGTCGGTTTTATTCCACGGCCAGTTATTAAGGTCCTCAAAAATGTTCTGGTCATTGCAAAATGAGACATGGCCGTCGGTGTAATAAACGGACAGGCCCTGCGGAATGGAATTGACTCCGCGGCCTTTGCGATGCGGCACCACTTCCCATTCCTGAATATTGTCGAAAATCAGCGGTTTATAACCGGGAATCTTTTCCAGTTTTTTCTGGCCGTAAACCCAGTAATTGAAGGAGGTTCGAACCAGGGCGCTGCCGGAACCCCGTGTGTCGGCGGGCAAAACGGTCCCCCATAAATAACTGCCGCGATGGGCGGCATTGGAGTAGTCTGACGGATTGCCCTTTCCGACATAAAACTCGTAGTAGTAAGGGATTGCGTAGTGTCCCGTGGTGCGGGGCTGCGCGGGGCAATAAAATACTTTCGGGTCGTCGATGTATCCCTGTTCGTAATAGACAGCCAGATGGAAGGGTTTATAACCCCCGTTGGGTTTGGTTTGATTCGGATGATAACACATATAGCTATTAAATGGCGCCGGCAGATAGGTCGGAGGGTTGGCTATGTTAGCCGAGGAAATCTCATAATTGGGAACGATTTGCTGGTCATTATTTTGAGCGTAAAGCTGAACCGCAAGACCAGACTGCCGCATATTGTTGGAACAGGTGACACGTTTGGCGTAATCTTTGGCTTTGGCCAGCGCGGGGACTACAATGCTTAAAAGCAACGCAATAATGGCAATTACCACCAGCAATTCAATAAGGGTAAAGCCTCGATTACGTTTCATTGCAGAAGCCTCCAGCAAAACTTCGGGTATTATGATTTTATTCTATCACAATACAGTATAGAGTAGACAACAGACAAAACAATACAATGCAGCGCAATTTTATGCACTATTATGCGCAAGCACAAGTTATAGACTATCTATTAATAAACATATATTTGTCTAATCTAATATAGGTTTAAAGGGTTCATGAATTAAAGGATTGAATTGTCCCTTCTTGTTTCGTTATAATGCCTGACAAAGGAACCGCTGGATCATCCCGAAAATCTATCGCGCCGGCGTATTGATGTGAAAAATTGCACAAAAAAGAGTTTGCGGATTGAATTTGATAAAGATTATCCGCAGTCTGATGTAAACAGCCGCATATTTTGGAAATCAGGAGGTGGAGATGAGAACGAAGGTAATGTCATTTGTTTTTATGATGGGGGTAGTGTGTATCTGTCCTGCGGCTTTTGCCACGGCTCTGGATGATTATGTCGCCATGCCGGATGCGAACTTTACATATAGTCAGTATGGTTCTTCGGTCTATGATGGAAATCCTCTATTGGGATACACCGGCACACGGGCTTACATTCTCCAGATGACGTCTCAGGCATGGCGGGGGGCCGGCGAGGTCAGCCCTACGGTCTGGACGCACTGGGTGACGATTATTGTGCCGGAAGTGGAGTGGCTGCTGGGGCCGGTCAAGGATACGGCGATGATATTGATTAACGGGGGCAGTATTGGGGAGGCTGCGCCGAATATTAATCCATCAGACCCGACGAACCAGGCGTATCGTCTTCTGGCGGCCGGGACACGCACGGTGATTGTGGAATTGCGAAGCGTGCCCAATCAGCCTCTGCGGTTTTCGGATGAGACCTTCAGTCGCAGCGAAGACCAGATTATCGCCTATTCCTGGGATAAGTTCCTGCGGGGCGGAGATGCCTATTGGCCGGTGCAGTTACCGATGGTCAAGTCCGCCGTACGGTGTATGGATGCCGTGCAGGGATTTGTCAAGAGCAAGGCCGGCAAGACCATCAACCACTTTATTCTGACCGGCGGATCCAAACGCGGCTGGACGGCCTGGCTGACGGCGGCGGTCGATTCGCGGGTAACGGCGATAGCACCTATCGTCAGCGACCTGCTGAACATGCGGCGCAGTTTTGCTCATCAGTGGTCCTGTTATGGCTTCTGGGCCCAAGCCCTGAATCCCTATGAGGAGATGGGAATATTTGACTGGTTTGACACACAGCGTACCGATGAACTGCTGGCCATTGTTGACCCCTATGAATACCGTGACCGCCTGACTATTCCCAAGCTGATTGTGACGGCGGCGGGGGATGATTTTTTCGTCCATGATTCACTCCAGTTTTATTTCGATGGTTTGCATGGGGAAACGTATGTCAGGACTTTCCCGAATACTAATCACTATCTGGATGGGGCATACGAAGAAGTGTTGTCAAATCTGGTTCCTTATTACGATGCGTTTTTGAATGGCAAGACGCGTCCGGCCTTTTCATGGCAGATTCATCCGGATGGGTCGATGACCGTGACAACAGCGGTACAGCCGCTCGAAGTCAAACTCTGGCAGGCGGATAATCCCTGCAGCCGGGACTTCCGGCAGGTGACCATCGGCAATAGCTGGACATCCACGGTGCTGACTGCAAAGTCGCCGGGGATCTATGCAGCCAATCCCGGCTTGCCGTCGGCTGGCTGGCGTTCTTACTTTGTAGAGATGGTCTATGACTACCAGACTTCATCGCCAGGAATTGGAGACTATGACTATCATTTCACCACGGAAATGAGGGTTGTGCCGGAAATCCGGCCTTTTGAAGCGGATTGGTCACGGGACCGCGCGACCGACTTGCAGGACCTGGCTATTCTGGCCGAAAACTGGCTGGGGCCGATTGCGTATTATGACATGATGCCACGGCGGACCGGCGACAGCATCATCAACCTGGCGGAATTGGGTCTGTTTGCGTTGCACTGGCTGGATGTGTATTAAATTTCGGTTGACATCTTCAGGGAACGCTTATCTCTGAGATATGATTTGATTGTCTGTATCCTGAAGAAAATCCTATTGAAGACCATTACCCATTAAGCTATAATTTCAGTATAGTCCTGTCGATTAAAGTTGCCTTCAAGCGATATATTCAGCAGGCAGGCAAAAGCAGTAAGAGTGATAAAATAGTGAAAATAACTATGCAGTACTCAGCGTGCTGAGGCCATGCGTCAGGAATAGGAAAAGGAAGGGATTTCATGCAAAGGATGGTAATACTCTGTTTTATCACGATGCTGGCAGTCGGATTATACGGCTGCAAAAAACAACCCCAGCCTGTCGAACAAACCGTCAATGTCAGCATCATCACCGTTGTGCCCAAGGATGTGCCGATTACGCCGGAGTATGTGGCACAGGTACAAAGTTCCCGTCAGGTCAACATTCAGGCCCGTGTCAATGGTTTCCTCGAAAAACGGGTTTATACCGAAGGCGAGATTGTCAAGGAAGGACAAACACTTTTCCTGATGGATCAGAAGCCGTTTCAGGCCCAGCTTGATCAGGCCAATGCGGCACTGGCCCGGCAGCAAGCCGCCTTTGAGATTGCACGCAAAAATCTGGAGCGGGTGCAGCCGCTGGTTGAGGCCGATGCCCTGTCGCAAAAAGATCTGGACGAGGCGAAGGGGCATTATGAGTCCGCGGCCGCTTCAGTGGAACAGGCCAAAGCCGCCGTGGAACAGGCCCAGCTTAATCTGTCTTATACGGTGATTACGTCGCCGGTTACAGGAATTACCAGTTCCGCTCAGCAGGCCGATGGTACCTACCTGAGCATGGCCAACAGTCTCTTGACCAGTGTGGCGGTTATCTCCCCGGCGTATGTGAATTTCAGTCTTTCCGAAAACGAGCGTCTGAGCTTTCGCAATCAAATTGCCAAAGGGTTAATCGTTGAACCGCCGGATAAAAAGTATGTGACCGAAGTCCTTCTGGCCGATGGTTCCATTTTTCCTCACACCGGGCAGGTGACCTTTGCCGAACCGTTCTTCAATCCCCAGACGGGAACCTTCCTCATCCGCGCTACGGTTGAAAATCCGGATGGCCTGCTTCGTCCTAATCAGTACGTCCGAGTCCGTTTAAAGGGAGCGATTCGCCCCAATGCCATCCTTGTACCCCAGCGAGCGATTCAGAATGCCTCCAAGGGGCATTTCTTATGGGTGGTGGACAAGGATAACAAGGTTGAGCAGCGTCCCGTGGTGGTTGGCCAATGGCATGAAAATGACTGGTTTATTGATGAAGGACTGCATGCAGGCGACAAGGTGGTGGTGGAGGGCCTTCTGTCGCTGAGGCCCGGCATGACGGTCCAGATCAAGTCGGCTGCCGAGCAGACCGCCGCATCGAAGAACAACATATAGCCCGGGAGGCATTGCGATTATGTTTTCCAAATTCTTCATCGAACGGCCCATCTTTGCCACGGTCATATCCCTGATTATTGTGATCGCCGGGCTGGTTGCCATGCTGCTGCTGCCGGTTGCTCAATACCCGACCATTACCCCGGTGCAGATTCAGGTGACCACAACCTATCCAGGTGCGGACTCCAAGCTTGTCGCCGATTCCGTCGCTACACCCATCGAGGCACAGATTAACGGCGTCGATAATATGCTGTATATGACCTCGACCAGTTCCAGTACCGGCCAGATGACCATTACGGTCTATTTTTCGCTTGATACGGATCCGGATATCGCTCAGGTTCAGGTCCAGAATCGTGTTAATCTTGCGACCCCGCAGCTTCCGGATGCAGTGGTCAAATTCGGGGTTTCGGTTCAGAAAAAATCCTCCAGTACCCTGATGATTATTTCAGTCTTCAACGAAGACGGCCGCTACAGCCCGGATTATGTGACCAACTATGCCAATGTGTATGTCCTGGATGCGATTAAACGCATCAATGGTGCCGGTCAGGCGATGATTATCGGTATGCCCGACCAGGCCATGCGAATCTGGATGAATCCGGACAGGATGGCTTCATTGGGCATTACCACCACGGATATTCAAAATGCGGTTGCCAAGCAGAATGCCCTGTTTGGTGCCGGCCAGATCGGCCAGCAGCCCGGCGACGACGAAGTTCAGTTGACCTTTCCGGTGGTGACTCAGTCTCCGTTTGTCAAACCTTCGGAATATGAAGACATCATCCTGCGAGCCAGCTCCGATGGCAGTGCGATTGTACGTATCAAGGATGTAGCCCGGGCCGAAGTGGGGCGGCGGCAATATATCGATGACAATCGATTCAACGGTAAACCCGCCACACCGATTATGATTTATCAGCAGCCCGGTGCCAATGGACTGGATGTGTCCAAAGCGGTTCGCCAAACCATGGAACAATTGAAACACACCATGCCCGACGGGATTGATTATGTCATCGCACTGGATACCACGGATTTTGTGCGGCTGTCGATCGAAGAAGTGATTCATACCCTGTTCGAGGCAGTTTTGCTGGTCGTTGCGGTGGTTTATCTGTTTTTACAGAGTTTTCGTTCCACCATCATCTGTACGGTGGCGATTTTTGTGGCGCTGATCGGAACCTTCAGCGGCATGCTTGCGCTCGGATTTTCCATCAACCTGCTGACGCTGTTCGGGATTGTGCTGGCGATTGGCATGGTGGTTGACGATGCGATTGTGGTGGTGGAAAATGTCGAACGCAACATGGCCAAATCAAACCTTGCACCCAAAGAAGCAACCATCAAGGCCATGAATGAAATCGGCACCTCGCTGGTGGCGGTGGTGCTGGTGATGTCGTCAGTTTTTATTCCCGCGGCATTTTTGCCCGGCACAACCGGACAGTTGTATAAACAGTTTGCCATCACCATTGTCATTTCCGTGGCCTTGTCGGGCTTTGTGGCGCTGACACTGACCCCGGCGATGTGTGCCATGCTGCTCAGGCATAACCAGCGTCCCCAGAAGGGATTTTTCGCCTGGTTCAATCGCCAGTTTGATCGGTTTACCGTGGCCTTCGGAAATGCCGTCGTTCTGATTATCAAACGCATGTCGGTGGCTTTTGTCCTGCTTGCAGTGTTGCTGTATGGGCTTTGGCATCTGATTCATACGATCCCCACCAGCTTTGTCCCTAATGAAGACCAGGGATATGTGCTGGGCCAGCTCCTGATGCCCGACGCCGCAAGCCTCAACCGCACCTCCGAGACCTCCCAGCGGGTGGATGAGTTGTTTGCGGAAAATCCGGCGGTGATGAACCGGACTATCCTCAACGGCTACAGCCTTCTGGACAGCCAGTATAAATCCAATGCGGCCACATTTTTTGTGACCCTCAAGGATTTTAAAGAACGGTATTCTTCGATTGCGCAGGCACGCAAAGACAACGCCGGCAGCGTACTCAGGACGATTGCCAAACAGTCACTGAGTATTCAGGAAGGCAGGCTGATACCGATAGCCCCGCCGGCCATCCCCGGCATCAGCACCACTGGCGGCTTTGAACTCTGGATCCAGGACAAAGAGGCCGGAGACCCTGCCCGACTGTATGAAATTACGCAGGAATTTCTGGCCAAGGCACGCCAGCGGCCGGAGCTGACGGGTTTGAATACCACCTTCCGTGCCGCCTCGCAGCAGTTGCGGGCCGAAGTGGACCGCTCTCAGGCGGTTCTGCTGGGGGTTCCGATTGATGATGTCTATAGCACGCTGCAGGCCCAGTTTGGTTCGGTTCAGGTCAGCCAGTTCAATCAATACAGCCGGGTCTGGAATGTCGTGCTCCAGTCAGAAGCTCCCTATCGCAGAACCCCCGATGATATCACCCGGCTTTATACACGGTCCAATAACGGCCAGATGGTTCCGCTTTCGGCCATGGTTACGACCCGATATGTGACCAGCCCCGACCTGATGCCGCATTTCAATGGTTTTCCGGCCGCCAAGATTACTGGCGACGCGGCCGCAGGCTACAGCTCCGGCCAGGCAATCCAGGCGCTGGAGGAACTGGCAGAGCAGGAGCTTCCTCAGGGCTTTGATTTTGCCTGGTCTGGTCTGGCTTTTGAAGAGAAAAAAGCCGGGGGAACATCCACAACGGCGTTTGCATTCGGCCTGCTTATTGTATTTCTGATTCTGGCGGCTCAGTTTGAATCATGGACCCTGCCCGGCTCGGTTATGACGGCCGTCCCGTTCGGAATTCTGGGTGCCCTGATTTTCAACTGGATTCGAGGACTCAATAATGACGTCTATTTTCAGATCGGTCTGCTGGTACTCATCGGTCTTGGTGCCAAAAATGCCGTCCTGCGGGTAACGTTTGCCGTCGAGTTGCGGAAACAGGGTCTGTCAATCATGGATGCGACCATCCAGGCCGGCGAGGAGCGGCTGCGGCCGATTATTATGACGTCGCTGGCATTTATTCTCGGCGTGCTCCCGCTGGCGATTGCCACGGGTGCGGGAGCCAACGCCCGTCACTCGATCGGCACCGGCATTATGGGTGGTATGATCGGTGAAGCCACGCTTGCCATGCTGTATGTGCCGTTGTTCTTCTACCTGTTTGACAGACTCAGTGAGCGCTCGGCAGCGAAAAAAGAAAAACCCGGCCACACCGATACGCCGCCCAAACCGGCACAACCTCTGGAGGATGCCTGAGATGTATCGAATCAGCATAGCTGTTTTTATCTGCCTGTTATGCGGCTGCAAGATGGGGCCGGACTATCAGCGTCCGGCGATATCCGTGCCGGATTCATTTATCTATGAACCCAAGGATGCCCGCGATACCGCCAACACCGACTGGTGGAAAGATTTCCATGATCCCGTGCTGGATTCGCTGATTACCGAAGCCCTGGCAAATAATAAAAGCGTCAAGATTGCCGCAGCCAACGTCGAGCAGGCCGCCGCGATACTGACCCAGACGCGTGCACCGCTGTATCCGCAGGCCGCCTACAGCGGCGGCGGGGCGCGCCAGCGTGCCAATGAACTAAGCGCTGCGTCACGATTGCCGGGGTTTTCCAATCCGCAGGATTCGTATGAAGTGCTGGCCGGGTCAAGCTGGGAGATTGATTTATGGGGTCGCATTCAACGGCTTTCCGAGGCGGCCAGAGCCGATCTGCTGGCCTCGCAGGAAGCCCGCCGGGGAGTTATTCTATCCCTGGTGTCCTCGGTTGCAAACAGTTACATCCAGCTCCGCGGACTGGATGAACAGCTTGCGACAGCCCGGCGAAACCTGGATACCTATGCTCAATCCGTCAGGCTGTTCGACCTTCAGTATCAGCACGG
>CAZKAI010000001.1:76155-87383 GCA_964550565.1 uncultured Pirellulales bacterium | reverse complement strand
ACTTCTTTATTGTTGTCGATGTCTGAATCGATACTGGCATTATCCGCAGCACCATTCAGCACGCCAACCGTATAACCCAGTTTGCCACCATACAAGTCGCCAAATATCGCAGCGCCAATATCATAGTTGGGTGTCAGGTTGGATGGCAGTCCCAATTCATTAAACAGAGTATTGGAGCTGGATTGCAGCCGCTCAATCCCAAAAGGAGATTTGAACCGTCCGGCCCGGACCTTAAATTCCGGCAGAAACTTAAAATCAAGATAAGCGTCCTGAAGCGATGACGACCCGCCGCCAAAATCCGGAACAATCTTAAAATCGATATCCTTCCACAATGTCCCCTCAAAAATCGGACGAATCCGGCGAAGCGTAAAGGTATCATCCGCCAGAGAACCCGAAGAACCGCCGACCGAACGCGTATCGGCCTGGATCAGCCCGCGAAACCGCAGGCTGAAATCGCCATCGGCACTCTTCAGCGAAAAACCATCCTTGCTGTTGGCGGTCACCACCGGCGCCGTCTTGGTTTTTTCCGCTGCCGCCTGCTGCTCAATTTCCCACTTGCGGGCTAATATTTTTTGCTGCTGTTCCAATTCGACAATCCGCTGTTCAAGACTTTTTATTTCATTTATTTGTGTTTCTGTCAAACCTGCCGGTTCATTTTCCGGGAACGCCCGGCCACTCAAAAATACTACTCCAAATACGATTAGTGTTGCGTAAACCTTGACCATAAAGATCCTTTCTGCGATTACTCGCATAGCTCGGATCTTCCGGGTGTCCGGTCAGACCTGCCTTTTATTTTTATCGTGCCGCCGGGTGCTCCGGTAGGTTGATCTCGGACTTCGTTTACTAACACTATGTCATCGCTGTATCTCCTTTGCAGGCACTCCTTTTATCTCGTTGCCTGAATCAAATCGTATCTTTTGGGTTCGTTCCACCTGGACGACTCTGGAATTGTGAATCACAATCGAAACCACACCATAATCCACGCCCTCGATTGTCTTCCTGACCACATCCAGCCAATCCGCATCCTGATTAATCTTCATTCCCATACCGCCTCATTATTCGACCATTTTAGTCGTACTTAAATTACAAAAAAACTATATCCCTGCTCCGCCAATCAACTCCATATTAAAGACTTCATCCCGTCGAACCGGGACACCACGATAAATGCTTTCCAGTGTCGCAGAATCCATCAATTGAGCTGCATGATTACGTACATCTAAAAACAGCCTGCGAAAACGACACACTGGCTCCTGTGTGCAGGATTCATAATGGTAAACCGAAACACAGCCGATGGGCGCCAATACGCCGTCAAAATGCCGGATAACTTCGCCGGCGGTGATTTTATCCGGGCTTTTGGCCAGGATATAACCGCCCTGCTTGCCCATCGTACTCTGGACCCAGCCCCGCGATTTCATCTCGAGCATAATCTGCTCCAGAAACCGCTTGGGAACTTCGTTGCGGCGAGCAAGCTCCCGAATAGGGATTGGCCCTCGCTGGTAATGTTCCACCAGCGTAAACAACACCCGCAACGCATAATCTGTTTTCATGGATATTTTCATGTGCCACACCTTAGTACGACTTATATAGTCGTATATTAACACGAAAACTTAATATCTGTCAATGCAAAAAAATGAAAATCTTTAAGAAAGGAAAGAATATATCAGGATAATACTTTGGTTTTATTAGAAGTATAATATCTAAAGCAGCTCACGTTTCTTGAGTTTATACTCGATCAATTTTTCACGCTTTACCCGAGCCGATTCAAGAAGTTCGTTCACTTTATCTGCATCCTGAGCGGCAATCGCCTTTTTCATAATATTCATTTGCCTGATAATCTGGTCAATGCCTTGTGTGATGTTCTGATGATTAGTCAGCACAATATCCATCCAGACATCGGCCGGGCCGGAGGCAATACGCGAGGTATCGATAAATCCCTTGCCGGCGAACTTCATATCCTCAAAATCGCTGCCATTAATCAAAGCTGCGGCAAGAACATGCGGCAGATGACTGATCAGGCCGAACACCTGATCATGTTTTTTAGGGTCCAAAGTAACCACATTGCAGCCTAATGCCGACCAGAACTGTCGCAATATTTTGATTGCATTGACATTAGTTTTGGCTGTATGGGTAAGAATGCATCGGGCCGAAGTCAACAAATCGTCGCGAGCATACTCTACCCCTCGCTTTTCCGAGCCGGCTATTGGATGCGAGCCCACATAATAAACATTGCGGGGCAGTTTTTTATCGGCCCATCGATGAACAAGACGCTTGGTTGAGCCCACGTCGGTTACAATTGCCCCCGGCTTCAAAAAGGGAGCAATCTCACCAAAGTAAGTTTCAAATGTTAAAATTGGGGTGGCCAGAATCACAATATCAGCATGACAAACAGCCTCTTCCAGTGTCTCGGCAATCTGATTGGCCACGTTCAGTTGGCGGGATTTGTTACGCGTGGACGCACGATGGCTGTACCCGACAGTAAAAACTTTCGGAAAAGCCCGCAGGCAGGCCATCGTGACACTGGCCCCAAGAAGGCCCATGCCAAGTACGCTGATTTTTTGTAAGTGATTGAATTTCAACATTTTACATATCTTCCTATACAATATGCCGCAACTCCAGAAAGTAACGCTTATAGACCTTCAAGTCAATTTTTTTCTTCCCATCAGACAGCAAAAATGCTATATTAGCTGCATAATTATTGCAATTACAGAGGCAATAACTCGCATTTTCCTTCTGTTTGCCATGGGTGTCAACAGAAGTTTTTTATACCTTGCCAATACGATCGCAAGGGAGCAATTTCAAGAGTGAACCTTTTATACGCAAGCCCCTTCGGGCAATAAAAGTAATGCCCGTTGGGGGACATTTATCTGAAGTTTGAGTTAAAATTAGAATTCTTAAGGATTTAAAAGACACTATGTCTGCAGTAGAAATAAAACCGTCTGCACCCGTGTATTTGCCCTTTGAAGACCAGATAGCCAAACTGGACCGGCAGATTGAGGATCTGCGTAAACAGGATAATTCCCTGCAGGGGCCTAATGCCCCGCAAATCCGCCAGATTCAAAAAGAGCAAACCCAACTGCTTAAAGATATTTACGCGAATCTGTCACCCTGGCAGACGGTTCAGGTTTCCCGCCATCCCCAGCGCCCCCTGCTCAGTGATTATCTCAACCTGCTGTTCAAGGATGTACGTATTCTTCACGGCGACCGCTGCTTTGGCGATGACCGGGCGATTGTCACCGCGATGGGGCAAATCGGACGTGAAAAGGTCATGATTATCGGCCAGAACAAGGGCAAGGACATCAAGGAAAAGATCGCCTGCAATTTCGGATGCGCCAATCCGGAAGGGTATCGCAAGGCTTTACTGAAAATGAAAATGGCAGAGAAATTCGGTCTGCCGATTGTGACCTTAATTGACACCCCCGGCGCCTATCCCGGCATCGGTGCCGAGGAACGCGGACAAGCCCAGGCGATTGCGGTCAATCTGATGGAAATGTCGCGGCTGCGTGTACCGATTATCTGTGTGGTTATCGGCGAAGGCGGTTCCGGCGGTGCTCTGGGCATCGGCGTTGGCGATAAACTCGCCATGCTGCAATATTCCTACTATTCGGTGATTTCTCCGGAGGGCTGTGCGGCCATCCTCTGGCATGACGGCTCCCAGGCTCCCAGGGCCGCCGAAGCCCTGAAACTCACGGCCAAAGACCTCATACAACTTAATCTGATTGATGCGGTCATCCCCGAACCTCTGGGCGGAGCCCATCGGAATATTCATGATACCGTCTATAACGTGGAACAGTTTATATTAAAATCACTCACCGAACTGAAACGGCTCAAGATAGATACTCTTCTTGACAGACGCTATCGGAAAATCCGCTCCTTCGGACAGAATTGTGTTGAACTGACCGGACTGGCCGCCCAGGAAGCCCCGGCAATCCCCGACCGGCTTTCGGCCAGAGTTCAGATTGTCGAAAGCACGCAGCCTGCCCCGATTCAGCAATAATTAAGGGATGGTCCCACCCTGTGGATATGCCAACCTGCACGCGAATACCGACAGGATTGGTCATTTTCCCTCTTTTATCTGCCTGCCAGAAAATGTCTTGACAGAAATAGCACCCCGTGGGTACCATACGAGCACCTAAAGGCTTTATTTATGGAGATTTCCGGTGAGACGTATGAAGCAAACAAAAGTGATTTCGTACCTGATGGTCAGTGTCGTCATTGCGGGTCTGGCAAGCTGTAAAGACAATCCCGATGATGCCGCCGCCAAAAAACTTCAGAAAAGCACTGCTGCGGCCCTGGCTCAATACAGCAAAGATCGGGATGTGCAGGCCGCCCAAGAGTCCCTCCAGACAGCCCTGTCCAGCACCCGTCCGACCGGCCTTACCGGAGGCTCGTCCTTATTCAGTGCCGCCAGTCTCATGGTAACCCAGGCCCAAATGGACCGCTCGGAACTGCAGATTCAGACCCACACACTGAATCAGTCCATCGAAGCTTTCAATATCAAACTGGAACAACTGGCCGACTTGACTGCCCAATCCGAACGTGTGCAGAAACTCCTGACCTTATCGGATGAAGAAATCGCCGAACTCCAGAAATGGATCGGCACAGAGCAGGAGCCAACCAGTCTCAAAGGCAAAATTGTTCTGACGCAGGCGGACGTAAAACAACTCACCGAAAAGAAAGCCGCCCTTGAAAAGGAATTCACAGAAAACCGCGACAAGATGCTGGCCCTTGAATCACAGGCAGACGACTTGCTCCGGCAGGCCAATACCGCTTCCGGCCAGCAGAAAGCCGACCTTGAAAAGGCCGCATTTGATATTAAAGACCAGAAAAAGCCTTTTACCATGAAGGCCCAGGACGCCGAAAACGCACTCGGACAGGTTGATTCGCAATTGGCAATTATCCAGCCCCATCTTCAGCGTCTTTTGAATGACCTGCAAACCGCAGAAGCCAAGCTGCAGGCATTAAAGACGTCCCCGTCTCGTGAAAGTCTGCACGTTCAGCAGCAGGAACTGACCCAGGAAGTCGCCGCAGAAAGGAAAGCCCTGGCCGAACAAAAGGATATCTTGACAAAACAGGTGGGTGAGTTTCTGCAGAAAACCGATGCGGTCATCGCCTCGGTCGAACAGGCCATTGAGATGTATAAACAAATCAGTGCCCGGCAACTGGAACCCAACCTGAGCATGTCTTTGGGCAATGCTTACGCCCTGCTGGGTTCACTCTATGCCCAGAAAGTCAATTATACCTCAGACATGGGAACACGTCTTGAGAGCATACTGGAAACCTATCAGTCCGTTGTGCCTGAGGGGACCGCATCGCCTGTGGCCTCTGCGCCGGATGCCGAACTGGCCAAAAAAGGATTGGAAGCGCATGACCAGGCCCGAAAGGCTTTTGATGACGCCCTGGCCGCAAGCGGACAGCTCCGGACCGGCGCCAAAGAGGCAGAATTGGCAGCCATCAAAGGGCAGATGCTGACGCTCAAGAACAAGAGCCGGCTGGCCGATCGTCTTGGCGATCTTGACACCGCCGAGAAAGCGGACGCCGAACTGGAACAGCTCATGCAGAAAGCCAAAGAATACGGCATGATGTTCAATCAGTCCGCCACGGCTATGCTCCTGACCAAAGGCCTGGACTATATTCCAACACTGCCTGTAGATACCGCCATGATTCTGGAAGGAATTAAAAAGGAATTTACCAACTGGCGAAGACTCCGCGGCCCGGTACAGGAAGAAGAAGTCACAAAACTGCTTGCCCGCATCGCCGAGCTGAAACTGGAATATGCCGGGGACGACCAGATTATCCCCTTCCTGGATCTGGAACAAAAAGCCATGGAAGAGCAGAAGGCCAAAGGCTTTACTGAAGAAGAAGCCGCTGTCGCTGAACCGAACAGCCTTGACGCCGGCGCTCCTCCTATGAATCCGGTATTTTAAACAGGAACCCATGGAATGAAATTATCTGACGTAGTTCGCGTCGAATGTATTCGGGCACAGGCATCGGTTGAAGACAAGGCCATGGTTTTATGTGATATTGCCGCCCTGGCCGGCAAAAGTCCCCTGTGCCGCAACATTTCCGAAGAAACCATCCTGGAAGCCCTGCAGGATCGTGAGACACTCGGCTCAACGGCCTTCGGCAACGGCATCGCAATCCCTCACTGCCGCCTGAAAAATGTCCACGATTTTGTGGTGGGGCTGATTTCCATTCCCGAAGGCGTGGATTTCGATGCGCCGGATCATAAAAAGGTGCATTTGATTATTTTTATCATCGCCCCGACGTCCGACAGTACAACCCATATCCGTCTGCTGTCTTCTATTTCACAGGCCCTTCAGGATGCCGCTTCGGTCCGGAAAATGATCACCGCTAAATCCGCCAAGGCACTCTATGAAAAGTTCCTGCAGGCCGCCGAAGGGGATATTCCGACCTATGAGCCGGGCAAGAAAAATCAATTGCATATTTTCATCCAGGATCGCCTGACGTTTGAAAAAATCCTCGGCTCCATCGCGGGCATCGAGGGCGCCTCGTTTTCCGTGGTGGATTCGCAGAATATTTATCAATACCTCAAAGCCATCCCGCTTTTTTCCGCGGCGTCCAATCACGACCATCCTGAATTCTGTAAAATGATTATCGCAATTGTTGAGCGTAAACTGAGCAATGAAATTATTCGTCGGATCGAAACGATTACAGGCAGTCTGGCCAAATGCAGCGGAATCCTGGTCACCGTGCAGGAGCTTGCCTTTTGCGCGGGAATGCTTGAAGCCTGACGAATCGCTTTCCGGCAAAGGAGCTTGCCTGACTATCCATGGCTGATTTCCGGATTAATTTGTATCATAACTTATCGACTCTTCTTTCCGCGGGACTCCCGATTCTCCGCGCCCTGCGCACAGTGCAAAACAATGCATCCGGAAGATGGAAAAAGCACCTGTCTGAAATTGAGCGGGAAGTCAGCGGCGGATATGAATTATCCGAATCCATGTCCAGACGACCCCGTTACTTTGCGAATCTGGATATCAGCCTCACCAGAATCGGCGAACAAACCGGCCAGTTGGCCGAAGTATTGAATAGTCTGGGCGAATGGTATGAACTTCGCCGAAAACTCAAGCATCTCATCATCTCAGGTCTGACTTATCCTGTTTTTGTCATTCATGTTGCCGCCTTTATACTCCCCATCCCCCTGATCGCCCTGAGCGGAATGGACTGGAGCACCTATCTGCCTCGCGTCCTGAATATCCTGTCATTTTTTTACGTTCCGGTCATTTTTTTCTCTCTGGTATGCCGATTGTTTCCGCGACAAGGCTCAGTTCGCCGCATCTTCGATGAACTGTTTCTGAGGATCCCCCTGCTCGGCTCGGCACTGCGATGCCTGGCCATGGGACGTTTCTGCTACACCTTTGCCATTATGTATAAAGCCGGTGTTCCGATCATCGAGTGTGCACTCCTGTCGCATGAATCCTGCGGCAATGAAGCCGTCAAACATCGACTCAAAGGCGGATACGATGCCGCACGAAATGGAACCCCAATGTCACAGGGCTTTGGCCGAAATCTCGATGCGGAATTCCTGGAACTGTGGAACATCGGCGAAGAATCCGGCAATCTGGATAAGGCGTCCGAAAAACTGGGCCAGATTTATCTGGACAAAGCCCGGTTTCGGTTTGAACTCATCGCCAGTTGGGCCCCAAAACTCGTCTATTTCTGCATCATGGGCGTCATGGCCTACATGATCATCAAGCTGTTTTCCCAGATTTACGGCAGCCTCCCCACTGGATTTTAATCGCACATTTGCTGGTTTTGTTCTTCCGGTTTGCCGATATATACCCAATAGGTACAATAATTCCGCGAGCAAAAGAAGCATGTGGTTGAAGCTGCTGTACTTAGCCGCGACGAACCGGAAAATTTCAAGTGGGATCAGTAGAGTTAAGAGTGATTCCCTGATTTTAGAGGTTATTTTTGAAACGATTGTTTTACAAAAAATCCCAGCGTATCTGCTCGAATGAAGACTTTAAGCAGGTTCTTTCGGCCAGAATCTCGGCCGGTCGGGGACCGTTTCGTCTTTTCGCCGGCATAAACACATCTGGAACTCCTCGATTCGGTATATCCATCAGCAAGACAACAGGCAAGCCTGTCCTGCGAAATCGGCTTAAACGCCTTGCCCGGGAAGCATTCAGGCTCAACCAGCACAATCTCTACCCGTCTGCGGATTATGTCTTAATTATTTCGTCTAAAATGTCGAAAAAAACGGAATCGGATGGGATGGATAACATCCAGACAATGTCCTATAACCAATATGAAACACTTTTTATGGCATTGGCCGACAAGGTAACGCGACGGCTTAAATCCATGAAAACCAGACAGAGCAATGACAAGGAATCCGCTTCGGATGCCTGATGCCAACGACAAAAAATTGTTCGCTATCGGACCAGCCGCCAGTCAGGCCGGTGTGTCCAGGCAGACGGTGCAGTATTATCTGATGATCGGCCTGATGGAACCGACACAAACCACCGCCACCGGCAGACGGCTGTTTGATGATGAGGCGGTAAAAAAAATCCGGATGATCAAAAAGCTCAACCAAAGCGGCTACCCGCTTCGAGCTATACGCGACTTGTTTTTTCAACAGTTAAAATCAGAAAAGACACAAAACCATGACTGATTATAATACCATTCAAAAGAGACGCAATTTTATCGTCGGCCTGTTTGTGCTGGTGGCGTTTATCCTATTTATCTTTCTGCTGAATCTGTTCCGTGACCTGCCGTTATTCGTCAGTCAGGCCAAATCGTTCAATGTCCTTGTCAAGTTTCGCGAAGCCCCCGGGGTTCAGAAAGAAACACCTGTTCAGTTTTGCGGCTACCAGATTGGCCGCGTCGTTGTCGTCAGCCCCCCCAAATATGTTGAAGACCTGGATACCGGCAAGGCCTGGCATGAAGTCCATGTCACTTTGGCCATCGATAAAAAATATCAGAATATCCCGTCCAATGTGGATGTCAAACTGATGAAGCGGGGACTGGGCAGCAGTTATATCGAATTGCAGACAAATTCCGATGTGCCGCCGGAACCTTTGATTGCCGATCAGCCGCGGACGAAATTTTTGTGCGATGAACTGATCCTGCGTGGTTCGATAGGTCTTGGCAGCGACTTCTTCCCGCCGGAAATCCAGAAAAAGCTGGAACATCTGCTGGCTTCCATAACGACGCTGTCTGACAATACCAATCTGATTATCGGAGACTCGGAAAATATTACCAACGTCAAAAAGACACTGGCCCATGTCAGTGTTGTATCCGAACAGGCCGGCGAAACACTCAAGTCCATCCAGCAGTTTTCCAACACCGGAAACCAGCAGATTGTTCGCCTTGCCGACAATCTGAATACGGCAATCGCTAATTTTCAGCAGGCTCTGACAAAAATCAACGACGGCAAAGGTTCTGTGGGCAAGCTGCTCAACGACGACAGGCTGTATGAAAACCTGATCAACACCACCCAGGAACTGGAAACAGGCATCCGGGATTTCCGACAGATTCTGGCCAAGGTCAACGAAGGCCAGGGTTCTATGGGTAAAATGCTCAATGACGGCCGACTGTATGAAAATCTGCTCGACAGCTCGCAGGAACTGGAAATGGCGCTGGAGCAAATCAAGAAATGGGCAGCCGACGCACGCGAAAAAGGCATTCGCATCAAATGGTAGCCTGCCAAAAAATTAATTGGATATAACATGGCATTGGAAATCGAAGCCAAAATTCCGGTTGCTGATCTGGAACCCATCGCCAAAAGGCTGACAAACCTGAAAGCCGTCCTGAAAGGCACCGTGCGCGAAGAAGACATCTATTTTGATAATGGTGCCGTGGAACTGATAAAAAAAGATTGCGGCCTTCGGCTTCGCAAGCGCCTCTCGGATACACAGCCCCCGCAGATTATTCTGACCTACAAAGGCCCCCGCCAGGAATCCGCATTCAAATCCCGCCCGGAATACCAGGTCCGACTCGACGACGCAGAGGCAATGGTAACGATTTTTCAAAGTCTTGGTTTTCGGGAAAGCCTGAAAATTCAGAAAACCCGCCAAATCTGGCAACTGGATGACTGTGAAATCTGCCTGGATGATGTCTCCCAATTAGGTCTTTTCGTTGAAGTGGAAGGCCCTTCAGAAAACGTTGTCCAGTCTGTCCTTGTCAAACTGGGGCTCAATCCCGCCGACCATGTCTCCGAAGGCTATGCCCGGATGATGGCTGCCCGGCTGAATCTTGGGAAATGAGGGTTGATTATTTTCCAATTCCGGGGTATTGTTCTCTTTAATCAACTGAAATTACAGTGCGGATTATAGTGCAGAAATGATACCGAAAGACGGCATAATTACCCTGATTGTCAATCCAAAATCCGGAGCCAGCAGCAACAAGCGGCTGGTCAGCGGATTTCGTGCTTACCTGGACCAGAAGGGCTATTCGCTCAAAGTGGAGTTGACCCAGTCCCTTGAACATGGCCGTCAACTGGCCCAGCAGGCTTCGGCCAATCCGGATTGTTCGCTGGTCGTGGGTGCCGGCGGAGATGGCACCATCCGGGAGGTCGTTTGCGGCCTGAGCGGCTCAACCAAACCACTGCTGGTTCTGCCCTGCGGAACGGAAAATCTGCTGGCCAACGAACTGGGGTATGATGTTCGTCTGGAAACGGTCATCAACGCCTTTGAAAACGGCCAGTTGCGGTCCCTGGATCTGGGCAAAGCCAATGATATCCATTTCACGTCAATCGCCGGGTTTGGATTTGATGGAAAGGTTGTGCAGCGTGTCCAGGCCGTCCGCAAAGGCCATATCAGCCATCTGACCTATTTCTGGCCGATATGGAGAACATTCTGGGATTACACGTTCCCTCCCATGAAAGTGTTTATTGAGGGCAAAGAATTTTTCGAAGGCCCGGGATTGGTTTTTGTCGGCAATATTTCCCGATATGCAATCGGCCTGGAGATTCTCAAAAAAGCCAACTACAGTGACGGCCTCCTGGATGTATGCATATTCCGGTGTGGAAGCTGCTGGAAATTACTCAAACATGCGGCCTGTACAGTGCTGAAAACTCATCTGAAATCCAGGAACGCCCTCTATACACAGGCCAAATCGATTCGTATTGAATCGTCTGTCAATCACATCCCAACCGAATTGGATGGCGATCCCGGCCCGGCACTGCCTTTAGACATCAGCATCATCCCCGCCGCAATTCAGGTCGTTGTTCCGCCCGGCGCAAAACCGGCGGGAATTCGCACACG
>CAZKAI010000001.1:53087-76055 GCA_964550565.1 uncultured Pirellulales bacterium | reverse complement strand
CCGCAATTCAGGTCGTTGTTCCGCCCGGCGCAAAACCGGCGGGAATTCGCACACGTATACGAAGAATGATTGGGTGATGCGGGCATCCCATAGAAACAAAGCAGGAAATCAATTATGGCAAATCAGTTTCAAATCGGAAATATCCAGGTTGGATTGGATGGTGAGTTTTTTATATTGGCAGGCCCCTGCGTCATCGAAGATGAAGGCCTCTGTCTTGAAATTGCAGAAGAATTAGTCCGTATCAGCCGCAATACCAGCGTAAAGATAGTCTTTAAAGCCAGCTTCGACAAAGCCAATCGTACCAGCATCAACAGCTTTCGCGGCCCGGGCCTGGAACAAGGCTTAAAAACACTGGCACATATCAAAGCTAAAACCGGCCTGCCGCTGGTTACGGATATTCATGAACAAGATCAGGCCCAACCCGCCTCCAAAGTAGTGGATATTCTCCAGATTCCAGCCTTTTTGTGTCGGCAGACCGACCTGCTTGCGGCATGTGCAAAAACCGGCAAGGTCCTCAATGTTAAAAAGGGACAATTTGTGTCTCCTTCTGAGATGAAGAATGCCGTCAACAAGGTCCGAGAGTGCGGAAACACACAGATTATGTTGACCGAGCGAGGGACTTTCTTTGGATACAATCGCCTGGTCAACGATATGACCGCCATCCCGGAGATGCAATCTCTGGATTGCCCGGTCGTCTTTGACTGCACTCACAGCACGCAGCGCCCGGGCGGCCTCGGTCAGGCCAGCGGAGGCAGCCGGGAGCTGGCTCCGGTCCTTGCACGAGCCGCTGTTGCCGCAGGCGCCAACGCCCTGTTTATGGAAGTTCACCCACAGCCGGAAAGGGCACTCTGCGATGCCGCTTGTATGCTGGAACTGCATAAGGTCGAATCCCTGATTAAAACCTGTAAGACTATTTTTGACCTGGTTCGCAAATGAGTCAAAAAGAAAAATACCTGTTTGGCCCTGTCCCCTCCCGCCGACTGGGGCTGAGCCTGGGTGTAGATATTGTACCGCTTAAAACCTGCACACAAAATTGTCTGTATTGCCAGCTTGGGATGGATGCGCCGCAATCCCTTGAACGTAGGGAATATGTACCCCTGCAGGATGTTCTGGCCGAGATTCAGCATCGGCTTCAGGCCGGCCTGAAAGTGGATTACATCACAATCAGCGGCTCAGGGGAACCGACCCTGAATTCCGGCCTGGGTTGGCTGATCGACCGTATCCACGAACAAACGACAATTCCGGTCGCAGTCATTACCAATGGCAGTCTGCTTTGGCGGCCGGACGTACAAAACGATTGCGCCAAAGCTGATGTCGTATTGCCTTCTCTGGATGCAGGCGACAATGAGACTTTCCAGAAATTGAATCATCCCCATCCGGATATAGATTTTTCTCGCTTTACAGGAGGCTTAATCGCATTCCGAAACATTTATAAAGGGCAAATCTGGCTGGAAGTCTTTATTTGTGAAGATATCAATACATCGGACGCAGCACTGCATAATATCGGGCATATCATTGACCAAATCAAACCCAATAAGGTGCAGCTCAATACGGCGGTTCGTCCCACCGCTCATCCTGAGATTCGAGCTGTATCACCACAAAGAATGGCTGAAATTGCACAAAAAATTGGCCGAAACGCAGAGGTTATTGCCGATTTTCCAAAAGACAAGACAGGTTCGGCAGACTGCACCCCAGAATCCGTAATGGAAACCCTCGTTCGGCGTCCCTGCACAATTGACGGCCTGGCCTCCAGTCTGGGAGCCGAGAAAAAGGCTGTTCTCTATGCTATAAAACGACTCCTTGATAATGGATGTATCATATCCGATCAAAGAGACGGTCTTGTTTATTACAAACCTTCTCCCAAATAATCTATTTCAATTCCTGCTTTTACTTCATTTACCCTAAATTCCTCCCTATAAATCAATATTTTTGCATTAAGACCTGCAAGTTATCGGTCGATAAATCCTGTATGGAGTCATGGAATTGAATAAGTGCCATAATTCTTCATTTTTTTCCGAAATAGGACTTAAGAGATTGTCATTCAGCCCGATAAAAAAGGAATAGGAGAGTTGTTTTGATAATCTGGAGAAGCCGTTATGGAAGCAGCAAAAAAGCAGTTGGTTTTGAATAAAGGCGGTCAGCAATACATCTACCGGTATGAAAGTGGATGTGAGGGTCAGCTTCTGGACGCGCTGGTTGCCGCTGCTTCGGATGAAAAATCCGGGTTCGACTGGTTTGACGCCGCAGTCCTGAGCTTCAAGCTCAGCCAGTCCCTGATGGGACAGGCCGACGAGCTTTTGTATCGTGACTTGCCGGATCCCATGCAGTCTCTCCAATAATACCAAACGGATTTGGTCTGGGGACTCCCCCGTAAACGGATAAAACTAAGGAAAAGACTATGAAAGACGCCGCCACCATTCAGGAATTTATCAGTTACCTCAAGTTTGAGAAGCATTTTTCTGACTATACTTCTCGCTGTTACGGTACCGATTTGGAGCAATACGTTGCTCATCTGCAGAACCATGCACAATCGGCCGATAACGCTTCTCAGACCGAATCCGGAGACCACGGCGGCACAGCTACAGCCGTTCAGACCGAGCAGAAAGTGGACCAGTTGCTGCTGGCGGCGGATGTCAACTCCATCCGGAGCTATATGGTATCCCTGAATGAACATCAGTATTCCAAATCGACTCTGGCACGCAAGCTGGCAACACTTCGAAGCTTCTACAAATTCCTGGTCAAACGGCACTATCTGGCGAATAATCCTGTCAGTACCATCAAGACTCCCAAGCAGGAAAAGAAACTGCCCAAGTTCCTTGAATATGAACAGATTCAGAAACTGCTGGACACCCCTCCCGCCGACTCATGGCTGGGTGCCCGTGACCGCGCCATGCTGGAAACCATGTACAGCACCGGCATGCGTGTCAGCGAACTGGTGGCACTGAATCTGGACGATGTGGACTTTCTCAGTGAAGTCCTCCATATCCGCGGCAAAGGCAAAAAAGAACGCATTTGCCCCATCGGCTCCCGCGCCCTGCAGGCCATCCAGCACTATCTGGAATATCGCAATCGTCGGATGGAATGCGACCCGGCTTTCGACAGCAAAGTCCTGTTCGCCAATAAGCACGGCAAACGACTCAGCACCCGCAGTGTCCGTCGTAAAATGGATAAGTATCTGATTGAAGCAGGCCTGGATCCGGCAATCAGCCCGCATACCCTGCGTCACAGCTTTGCAACCCACATGCTCAATAACGGCGCCGACCTGAGAAGCGTTCAGGAACTGCTGGGCCATCAATCCCTGTCAACCACCCAGATTTACACCCATGTGACAACCAGCCGAATGAAAGAGCAGTATCATAATGCTCATCCGAGAGAAACTATTACGGGGTAAGAAGTCGTAACTTGGTAAGAAGTCACTACCCCTACCTCGAAAGCCCGTCCGACAGGATGGGCTTTTTTATTTGCCATTGAAGGTGGACAATCGCCTGATATTTTGTATAATCGATATATCGATTGGTCCTGATACGCAGAAGACAGAATTCACAACTTGAGTTAACGGAATAGACAGATATGCTCAAAGAAAGCCAGAATCCTCCGATTGTTTACCCGGAGGATAAATCCATTGCTGATTTTCAAGGCACCTGGTGGGTTGCCCATACCCGCAGCCGGAACGAGAAGGCCGTGGCATGGGCTATGGCCGGCAAGTCCATCCAGTATTTCCTGCCGATGTCCTGGAAGGTCAGCCGGAAAACCAGCCGGACAGTCCGTTCGCTGTTGCCTGTTTTTACCAGTTATGTCTTTTTCTGCGGCAATGAAAACGATCGCCTGGAAGTATTGAAAACCAACCGTATCGCAACGGTCATCCCTGTGTTTGACCAGACTCATCTGGTTGCGGAACTGCTGCCTATCGAAAAGGCCCTGCTGGCAGGCAAGACCCTCCAGCCTCACGAATACATCAAAGTTGGACAAAAATGTAAAGTAATCGCCGGCCCGCTGATGGGCACCGAGGGCTTTATTGTCCGGCAGGGTGATAAAAATCTCAGGCTGGTACTGGCCGTCGAAATGCTCGGACAGGCTACCAGCGTGGAAATCAGTGCGGATATGATTGAACCCGTTGAATAATATCCAAATGGAGGTTCCGTTTATCGCGGAAAATAAACCATGGCCTATATTATCTGTATTATCGGGCTGTTCAATACTGTTATGGGCTGCAGCGTCATAATGCAGCCGGCTTTACTCAGCAAATTGTTACAATTCTGTAAAAAACAACCGTTTTTCTATCTTTCCAGCGGGATCAAGGCTGCAATCGGCATTCTGTTTCTGATATGGGCCACATCCTGTAATCGCCCGTGGATTATTATCCTGGTCGGGATATTGGCCACCATTGGCGGCCTTTCGATGTTCTTTATTCCCAAAACGCGGAGTCAAAAACTTTTTGATTATATCCTGCGGCAGCCGCAATGGATTTTCCGCACCTGGGGACTTCTTGCCCTGGCTTTTGGTGTGCTGATAATCTGGGCGGGATGGCCAAAGTAGATTATCTGTAATTAACTGCCTTTGTTCTGGTTTTCAGTATTCTCACTGCATTGGGAATCATCTTTGAGATGACATGAACAATCCGCCCCGCAACCTCCCGAGGAATGCTTTTTCTTCCTGGGCCAGACCAGCAGTGCCGCCAGTAGGCTGACTACCAAAATAATCGCAAACTGTCCAATCGTTTTCATATACCATAGTCTCCTTCTTCTACTACGAATAACTATCGGGTCTGTTTTTCCTGTGTCACGAAAGCAATCTTTCTGGCCCCGGAGCGATAGAGCACATCATACACCTTGACCACATAATCCCACTCGACGGCATCCTCGCAATGCAATTCAAGCCCATTTTCTGTTATATTGAACGACTTGACTGCTTCCAGAAAATCATTTGTGACCGCCGCTAATCCAACCTCGACGTTGTCCTGCTGCAATTCAATTGGGTTCGTTTCGCCAAACGTCACCTGACAGCCGGACGGGGTGGCTTTAAGATATATTTTCATAGGACCATTGTCGGAAACAGCTACCGTTTCCGTGGAAGGCTTCGGCATCACCACCGGCAAATTAGCTTCAGGTTTTGGAAATCGAGCGGTCAGAACAAAAAAAGTCAGCAGCAGGAAGATGACATCAATCATCGCCGTCATGCGCAGCCCCATGCCCCCGCCCCCGCGCCGCAGGCCGCTCATCACCTGTCCGGCCAGTCCTTTTTGTGATGTCTCATTCGCCATAAGCTTTACTATTCGCTACTATTCAATCCATTCAGGACTGGCATTCTCATGAATTCCGGCTTTTCTGTCAAGCTTATTTATCAGGCAGCATGGACTCCGGTATGGTCTGGCCTGCCAGCAGATACCACAAGGCCGGACCTTCTGTGGTAGTCTGGTGCTGAATCAGGCCCGAGGGATCGATTACGAAGGCTTCAGGAATCATCGTGATGCCATAAATTCTGCCGACAAGCTGATTGCTGTCAACCAGGACGGTAAAAGTAATCTTGTTATCACTGACAAATTTCTGGGCAGCTTTTGAAGTAGCTCCCAAAACTACATAAACCACCTTGAAATCACCCTTTTGATGGAGTTCATTCAACAATGGAAGCTTACCGCGGCAATTCGGGCATTGTGTATTGCCAAAGACCAGTAAGACATCCTTGCCCCTGAAATCAGCCAGAGATATTTTGTTTCCAAGCGTATCAGCCAGAACGAAATCCGGGGCCAGTAAACCGGGTTCTGTACCGACTTTGACCAGTTCCACTTCCGGCTCAGATGCGGCAAATTGCACATCGGCAGACTCCATCACTGGCTGAGGCTGCGAGGGCAAGTAGAGCCTCAAACCCTGCTGATTACACCACAGCCAGTATCCCTGCCAGGCATGAATCGAATTGGCATCCTGTGGGACCTTTTTATATCCCTGGGCATCCATGAAGGAAAGCGACTCCTCAATCCACCCGGCCTGGATTGCTTCGGTGGTCGTCATCATCTGGGTGCCATTACTGACCAGCATATCCGCCCACAATAAGGAAGCATCTTCGGGCGATCCGCCCACTGACGGCAGTTTTAAAATCAGGCCATCCACTTTGGCATATAACCAGTAGGCCTGCTTGTTCCTCAGAAAATCATCCCGGCCGGGGATAAACTGATAGGTCAGGGTACTGTTATCAAGTGTGTAAACGACCCCTTGAATCCAGCCAGCCTCGTCTGCATCGGAAATTATCTTCTCCTGAGCCTCATGAATTACCACAGCATTGGACCACAAAAGCGGAGTGGTACTCGAATAACCGAAGAAATTCCATCCCTGATGCAAAGATATCATGCGGTCACCGGTTGTCGACAGCGGCGCCAGCAATGGGGCGAACTGATTCCAGCCTTTCTGCAGGAGAATGCCGCTTTCCAGTCCTCCACCGTCAGGAGTAATCAGCAGCATATCATCCTGTTCATTGGATACACCAGTGCCGGAGGAACAGAATGCCACTCCAAACGGCAGCGGATTTCCATTCATATCGGTTGGCGGACCAGCGATTTCAAATCGCAACGGAGGCCCTCCGCCGGGACCGGAACTCGGCAGGCCGGGACCGTTGCCACCATAACAACACCCGTTATCCCCTCCCGGACCGCCTGTGAATGGATTAAACGGCAGTCGGAACGGGGTTCTGTCGCCTGGGGTATAACATACCTGATAGGGAACCTTAATCATATCTGCTTTTGTCTGGCAACGGGTCACTTTGCGAGCTCCACCGCTGACTTTAAATTCATAGGCATGATATAACGGCGAATCGAACCGCGGCTGGAAATGCACTCCTTCGCCGCAATCCCAGGCACTGACCGGACACAGGCCGCCGCAGCCCGGATCCACCACGCCGGGGGCATACAAAATCGTCGGAAACAGGGTTGGCTCCGGATGACACGGCAGCCAGCCATCACTCCAGCCCTCGGGTTTTTCGAAATAGCCCGGAATGTCCGTCCAGGACGGAGGATCCCCCAGAGCTCCCTTGGAACCCAGCGAATAGATTTTTTCATAGGTCCGAATCAGGTCAGTAATCGCCTCCTGCGGTACCCCGAATTCCTGGCAATAACCGCTCCATGAGGGCCAGTACAGCGTACTCCAATACCCCAGTTCAATGCCTGTCACCGGGCCGCAGATGGTCTCATTTTCGCAGACCTGTACATAAATCGGAATCAGCATATAGAGCGTCTGACAGGATGGGGCCTGATTGAACAGTTCCATCGATGAACTCATGGCCATCATCGGCATCGGAACCGCGGACGGACATCCTCCAGCAAGAGCGGCATTCGGTTCGTTCATCAATGGATCATTGACATAGAAATCCACGGTCGCGTAGTTGTTACTGAGCATATCCTCTTCCATATCCAGCGGGTAATCGCCGCTGACCTTGACCCAGATACGGTGCGCCCCGCGCAAATCCGACGGCACGGTCCACGCAATACAGGCCTGGTGCGACTCAAACGGCAAATCCATATAGGTCGTGGGAATCACATTGACGGAGTTGAAATCGATGGGGATGCTGTTGACATCATCCAGATAAAATTCCGTTGTTACGTCAAATACATTGGTTGTGCCGGTATTGAACACGTCCGCACAGATAGTAATGGTTTCCCCGGCGCCGGGAAACGAATTGCTCAGCGTAATATTTTTATTGAATAGGCTCAAATCCACCCCTTGAGCTGTCAGCCGATACGAACTTCTCATATCATACGCCTGGCACTGATACTCCATACATGCCGTCGGCCTGCCGTTGGGATCGCTGCAATCGTAGGAACTGGTGCAATTGGCAGCATAGAGCGTAAATGGATCCGAAGCCACGGTGACGGCCGGATTAATCTTGCTGATCGCGGTAATCACGACATCTCGCGCGGTATCATCGGTGGTTTGAGGCGAAAAGACGGCGATATTGCCGGTGATTTGAATCCTCGGGTCGGATGATAAATACTCCACCTGATTGTAGTCCTGCTCCACAAAAAAGAATTCATGCAGATTTTTCTGCCAGGTTTCACCCAGCATGATTGGTTCAGTTTCCAGGCCTCCCAGATAGCGAGGCTCCCCGGTGAATAACAGGTTGATGCTTTCCGTACATCGGCATTCATTATCGAAAAAGCCGTATTTGGCCATACACAGCATCGTCACGTAATCGATGCCGGCATCGGTCAACTGCTGGCTGTACGTATAGCGTCCTGATGCGACCGACATCGCCCCGCTTAATGTCTCATCCCGCGATGCAATCATCTTGGGATAAATCGCCCCGTCGCCCGGGTTGAGTGTAAGATATAGCGGGAAACGCCCGAACGTGCCAAATATGGAGCCTGTGGTAAACTCATACTGCTTGGTGTAATTCTGTGGGAAGTTCGCCATGGCCACAGTCTGGTTTTTGATGGTGATGGCATCGGCCCAGCTTCCATTGCAATTATACTTGATATAATCTACTGCATAGACAACCGCTGATCCGCTCATGGGGTCGGGAATCAGAAAGTCCAGCCAGACAAGCCGGTCGGAGGATGCGAAATTCTGAACCACATCGACTGTCCACGCATAAATGCCGCTGTTATTCGTCAGCGTTGAAGTCAGAAATCCCTCAGCGTTTTGAGAACCCGGGGCAATCTGAATCGCTGCAGGAACGGCCGATTTTCCATCCGGACCGTACAGGGACAGCTTCACCTGCGTACCTGAATAAATATCCGACCAACTGCCGGTCGTGTCAAAATGCATCAGTAATCGCAGAATACTCAGACCCACGGGAGTCGTCCGTACATGCTGACTGACAATGGATAATTTGCCGCTGTTGGAATCGGTTATGGCCTCTTTGAAGGTTAAATCACTTTTCGGGTTGCCGTAGCCATCTTCAACAGTGGCACTTAATTTTCGCGTCTCATTCAATGTATAGCCGCGCTTATCGAGAGCATAATCCTTAATCAGTCTTTCCCTTGGCGAAGTATCAAATGCCAGATTGACCACCGGGGAAACCGTATGATTGGAATACTTCCAGCCATCGGCATAACAAAAGACATCCGCGGTCGTCACCAGATAATCATTCCAGCGAAACAGGTTATGATACAGATTCCCGACCGATGACAGGGTTCCAAAGTTAATATTGTTTTCCGGAATATCCAGGCTGCTGAAGTGATAGAAAACAAATCCATTGGGATTCGGATTCAAGGTCAGCTTGACCGGCATCTGGCCCAGGCCGGGAAAGGTGCTGCCTTCGGTGAATTCAATCTGTCCCAGAATATTAATCGGGAAATTCGATTCGGTCGCCCTTGCGGTGGTAATATAAATCTCATCGCCCCAGCCGGAGTTGCGGAAATACAGTATGCGTTCCACCGAAAATACAATATCCGAGACCGAATGCGTGGTCGGAATTGCAAATTCCAAATAGGCAATCTTATCACTGCCTGTAAAATTGCTGTCAACCTGGACGATCCATAGATTGTCTGTTAATTGAGAGGACAATTTTGCATCATCGTTATTCAAAAATCCCTGTGTTACCGTCACAGCCTCATCCAGCGGCGTCACGCCATCTTTGTCATACAGGCGAATCTGGACAGTCGTACCGGCATAGATATCCGACCAGCCCCCGGTTGTGTCAAAGTAACACAAAAGCCGGGCCACCGAAGAACCATCCGGCTGGGCATCTCGGAACTGGCGGAGAATATACAGCGCCCCGCCGGTCTTTTCTGGAATCGGATCTTCGAATACGCCCGTAAATCCGCTGACAGGCTGGCTCTGCGAATCCATCAGCGAAAAACTGAAATCGAGGGTATCGCCGGGGAAGTAGGTGTTTGTATTGGATGTGAAATTACTGATAGCAAGGCTGGCCTGGTTCGTCTCGCCATCGGGACCGATTTCTATCGCCCCGGAATAGGCATGACTATAGCCCCATTTATCTGCATAGACTGAAAAATAAGCTGTGGTATTAATATAATCCTGCCACACCCAGCAATTGGTGTAGAGGCCTGCATTTTCAGCGATTGTCCCACTGTTAATCGTTTGCTCACCGATGGTCTGATTGGTCTGGAGGCGGTAATACAACAGGCCGTTTTCGTTGGGTGTCATCGGCAGATAAATCGGGAATCTCCCCAGCGTTCCAAATGCCGAACCGGTGGTTAATTCCATTCCAGATTGAGAGGGGGCAATGTATTGTTCGCCGATATAAATGCGATCCGCCCAACTCGGATTGTAGTAATATCTAATATAATCGACCGAGAACAGAATGTCTGAAACGGACGCCGTCGGGGGCACCTCGAAATCCAGATAAGCAATCTTATCGCTGCCGGCAAAGCCGCTGTCCACCCGGACCGTCCATTCCGTATCCGTCAGAGTCGAAGACAGATAATTACCGCCGTTATTTTCGAATCCTGCCGTTCGGAGAATCTGGCCGTTCAGGGGTGTCGAACCATCGGTGTTAAATAAACCGATGCGGACCTGTGTTCCTGCATAAATGTCGGACCATCCGCCGGTGGTATCAAAATATATTTGAAGCCGTGCGATGGCAGTGCCGTCTTCATGAATAAGAAGTATACGACGCATTATGAAAATTCCGCCGCCGGTGACATCCGTTCGCGTATCTGTAAGCTGAGAAGACAACCCCGATACCGGCTGACTTAATGCATCGGTCAGATTAAACGTAAATGCCATCTCCCGGCCGGGAGCATAACTGCTTTGATTGCATTGCCAGTTGCTGATTGCCAGCGTGTCCTGTGCATAAGACACGGTAAATGTATCCGTCTCGGTCTGGGGAATCGGCCCGGTCGTTTGAGCATAAATTTCATAGATTCCCGGCAGATAATTGGGAACATAATTGGCTGTGCATTGGTCGGACTGAATGGTACCGGAAAATGTCTGGACAATCCCAACAGGATTCGTCACATAAATCTGACAGATATCATTCACATCAAAGACCGTGATTTGGAGGGTTTCAAGCGGATTGAGGGCGTCTTTATTCAGTTGAATCAGGCCGGTATTGTCACCAAAACCCAACACCGAAATACACATCCATAGTCCTGCAACCAGCCATTCCGGATATTTTTTTAAGGATTTCATAATCCACCTCTCTCTTGGCAACTGGCAGATATTCTGCCGGTTGTATATCATCTTTATGGTCGGTTATTGCAGGCAGGAACAAAGCCACTGTTCAGCCAGAATGGAAAGATCCAGGATATCCACTTTGTCGTCCCAGTAAATATCCGACAAAAGTTCATGGCCGGCATTCTGCCACTGACCTGCCAGTGCAGTAAAATCATGAAAATCAATGAAATCATTGATTACCAAATCCGCCGCCAGGCACTTGTCCAGAAGCAGCAAATCAAATGATGCGTATTGCCCCACCGCATCCCCAACCTCCCATTCTATGATATGATTGGCGGGATTCAGGAGGTCATAACTCTGGACAAAATTGCCGGCCCTGTCATATTGCCGCAGGTACAGCAGACTTTGTCCGGGTATCTGAGTTAAAACCTCGGGATTATGAAGCGTCAGAACACTTTTCCCGGCCAGGTCCGGCTCATTGGCATCATGCCCCATCAATGTCATGGAATACAGCAGGTCGATGCCTTCGGAATCATACTCCTGACTTTCACGAATCCATTCCGCAGATTCAGACTGCTTTATAATCTGCACATAACTTCGTGAAGGCGGCGGCGGTGGCTGCTGCAAGGAATGAAGTGAAAAAGGCGGACTTGATGTATTGCTGTATCCCAAAGCCGCATAAGAACCCGGAAATACATCTTCGGATTCGTCCTCGATCACGGCCGAGAAACGCAATTCAAATGTGTCCGCAAAAACAAGACTTGCCAGTCCAATTACGATGATATATGAAATGATTTGTATGTGTCGCATCGTACCTCTCCTGACCGAACCTCTCTTTTTGTATCGACTTGAGCTTGAAAATAAGTGAAAATCATGAAGAATAGTATGAATACATTATACGATTTTGACTTTAATGAAATCAATCCCATTCCCCCATTTTATCGCTGAAGCCTGTAAATATTTGCTTCCAGAATAACTTTTCAGGACCATCTTAGTCTTCTATATTGTTCCTTTTCGATATTATCGTCTTGCCAGATAAGCATTTATAAAAGTTTGAATAAAGGGTCTCATGCGTCGAGAAATTATTGATTATATGCATCCTGTTTCAATTTAACTATGGAATGAAAAAGGTTTTTGTGGAAAACTTGTGAAAAACTTATCCATCAAGACTCATTAGATGATTTTTTTTATCTCTAAATAGAACTTTGAAGACCTCTTGGGCCGGATGAAAAAAGCTTTATGCTTTGCATGAACGCTGCATACATACTATAAGTTATTTATTTATAATAATATACAATCATCATCAGATTTGCTTATTAATTTATATACCGACCAGTATGTATAAATGGCATAATTTAATTCAATAGTCGCATTAATATATCTGGTTTATTTTTGGTGTTAATTTTTCGTGGATAACGTGTTTATAAAGTGAAAAATCCAGCAGAATTAAGACCTTAAATTCAGTAATATTTCCTAATTTAATGTGTCACAAAAGAGTCTAATACGCGTTTAAAATCCCGGCAGGCCTTCTCGGGAGACTCGGCAGAGCATATTGCTCCGCATACAGCAATGCAGTGGACACCTTGTTCTAGTACCTGATGTACATTGTCCAATGTTATGCCGCCAATTGCAACATGACTCATCGAACATTGTTTGAGGACGTCCATGGCCTGATTCAGATAAGAAAGTCCCGCTGCGGGTTCATGGGATTTGGTTTGGGTTGCAAATACAGGCCCAAGCGCTACATAATCACACGGCTGTGTGACTGCCTGACGCAATTGTTCAACATTATGTGTACTGATCCCTGCAATCAGAGGACGCGGCTGCAGCCGCCGGACTTTTTCTACAGTGATATCTTCCTGCCCCAGATGGACGCCATCCGCCTCGCTGAGAATTGCGATATCCGGGCTGTCATTGATAATGCTCAGAACATCACCCTTTCGGCATAAATCCGCAAAGGTCTCCGAAAGATTCATTACGTCCCGATCAGGGAATCCCTTACAACGAAGCTGCAGGCAGTCCGCCCCGCCAGCTATGCAGGCCCTTGTTAATTCCGGTAGTGTTTGTTTATCCTGCTGGGTTTTTACCGTCAGCAGCACATAGAGCCTGACTTTGTTCATTCGCAAATAACCAAATCCAGCAATATAAATATCTTTTTCAAGGGTATATGCATCAAAGCGGAGCTTTTCAAAGGCGTCATACAAAGATGGTGACAGCGTCTGACCAACCTCAGCCAGGGCGCGCAGGGCTTCTGTGATGCGTTTGGCAGAAGCAACAAAACAATCCTCGAGGCTGACACGCTTCATTTGTCCATCAAAACGAAGTGCCTGGCCAACATCATTTTGCGAATCACGCGAACAGAGCAATTTACCCTGCTCCAGTTGTGCCGCCGCCTGACACAGCGCGTGACGCAGGGCTTTTACCCGGCCGGAGAGGGTGGAATTATTGAGAACAAACCGGCAATATTCCTCCATGCCCCGCAGGGCTTCCCTGGCACGGTTAAAATTGGCATCCAAAATTCGGTAAACGGCTTTTTCCATACCCGGAATTATAGCGATATGACAGGCAAATCAAAGGATTTTTGCGCAAAAAAAGAGGAGCCGAATCCTTGAAAACGGCTCCACTACACCCTCTTCCGAAGCTGAGTCGGAGTCATTACCCTCTTCATCGCATTCAAAGCCAGCAATATAATGCTTCACGATGAAACTTCATTGAAAGATGCAATGACCATGCCAGATACCGGAAAGACAATGACTGTCAATTGAATACATGTTTAACATATTGATTTAAAACAACTTATGGGCACAATAACACATCTTTTCTAAAATATTATAAAATAAAAATGTCCTGTTTTGTTGATATTTTTCAACATTCCATCTTATATTAATGTCAAATAATTTGTTTTTATAGGCCTTTAATTTGGATAATTCAAGGAAAACAGGAAATGTTGAAAAAAAGAAACAAACCGGTATTAGTAATTATTAAATTCAACATACCATTATGCAAGAGGATTGAGGACGGGGTTGCGGAAAAATCAAGATAAGGCGTGTCCGGATCGGCGATGGGCGCACCGATCCGGACTGGGCCAAACGAGGTATGGAAATCATAGTAGAACAAAGGATATTACAACTATACTTTGAATCAATTTCCCAAATTCTAACCCCCGTATCAGTATTGATACTAAAATATAACAAATGAAATACAAGCAGCCAAATGATGAATTACTGCATTTATTTAGAAAGAAAGCCGGATCCATCCATCAGATCCGGCTTTTCAACAGTTTCTCCCCTCACTCGCATCACCTCTCGCTCACAGAATAATGCCCTTTTATGGTTGTGAGGTTAACCATTGCTGGGCAAATAAAGCAAAGTCGGCCAAATCCACAAAGCCGCTGTAATTCAGGTCCGCACTGGCAGGAATTGTCGGTTTGTTGGTACTCAGCTCAAAGGCCATGTCCCACGACTGTCCGTCAGCCACCGGCCATGGCGGCAACTGGATCGGAATCCCATTGAGATAGTTGGCGCCCAGTTTAATCGGCCAGATATCGGTATTTGCAATCCGCACCGCGTCGTCGTTAAACTTATGCGGACGGGTCTTCCAGCCCCACGGATAGGCAGGCTGAACACCGTCAGGAGTCTGGGGATAAATCGCTGCGATACTCAGCCAATAGATATTCGGTACGGCCGGATCGGTCAGCGGTTTTTGATGGAACCATTCGTTTTCACTCAGAAGCTGCGTAAACTGGAAGCAGGCCTCATCTTTTTGGCAGGTCATATCCGGATAGCTGCATCGCGGATCCACATCGTATCCTGCAAAATTCCATACCCAGCTCGTACAGACATTCTCCCAGATTAATCTGCCCGGATGGCTGTAGGGTGCATCTTGCCCTGCAGGAACATCCGTCCAGATGCCCAGATGGAAAGCCCTGGGTAAAACCTTCGGCAGATAAGGCTTGGTCCATCCGACAAACGAACCCCACCAGTGGATATCGGTGATGGGTCGATCATCTTTGCAGGGCCAGTCATCCGCAATAATCGGATATTGCGGCGGCCAATAGACCGACGGTTCATCCCAGCCTCTGATCAAAGGCGGATTAGCATCCCCTATGGCTACCGGAGGCTGACCGTACTTGATATAGAACCATTTCCGCGGCTGCGTATTCTTGGTCACTCTGAGCCAATGCCAGTAATTCCACGCCATAAACTGCTGCTGTCCGGGCGGAGGAACCGGCTGCTGACCAAAGACATACTGGAAATTTTCATCGACATCAAAGAATTGCGATCGAGTCAAATCAAAGCCCGGCGCATTCATATACCCTGTTGCAACGGGTGTGGCAGCATTAATACCCACCATTGCGGTATTAATCGTCACTGTTGTGGGAACGCCCAGCGGGATAGCCGCCGGCACGGCCCACCACCATGTCCGCATCCTCCCGGCAATATCCACAATTGAAAACGATACGGCATTGATGCGAGACGGACTTCCCGCCGGAGGTGCAGGCGGAGTTACGGTCACCTGAATGGTGCAATTGGTCAAATCCGGATCCCAGCCATAGTCAAATCGCCATGCACTGGCATACTCCCCTGATTCCCAGGGTCTTTCGGACGGCATCCAGGCCATCACAAGTCCGGCATCCTGCATGCCTCCCGATCCGCCAGCACCGTTAGCGGGATCACCCGGCCAGACATATAATAATCCGGAACCATATTCGTTGTCACAGGGCACAAATGTTGTTTTCGGATACGGATCACCTTCTTTTTCCGAATCGGGATTGTTCCAGTACATCATGTACTCTTCCCACTGGGTCATGCTCATCGGACGAATTCCCGGATCCGGACTTTGTCCCTCCAAAGCCCGGGACCATTCTCCAAAGCCGTTGATATACACCCCGGCTTGTGCTTTTACCGGCTCACCTATCAGTATGTCGGTTCTGGATGGGCAAGGCATCATGCCTTCCTGTCCTGTCGGCGGGAATGGATACAGCGTTGTTTTTTCTCCAAGAATAACAGAAGTAATTGCCGGGTCAGCCGGCGCAAACACATCAAAAAACACATCAAAAAACGAGGTTGGGCTCTCTTTGAAAAGAATTGGGACCGGGGTCATCGCTTCACCCCAAACCTCAATCATTCCCTCCTGCAGATTGAAATTAACCATAATCCGAGGATCCGCCGGCCCGATGCCGTTACAATTCATCTTGGCTGGATCGTAAGCCAATTGCACATAAAACCCGGATATCTCCATGGCAATCGGAGCAGGATTATCCAGATAAGCCGCTACGGTTAAGGGCGGCTGAATACCCGCTGAAGCAAAATTGGATGGATTGAGCTGAACCACAAGATCCGGATTGATTTGTATTGTACTTGAAATCCAGACATTTTTGCTTTCAGAATAACTGGCACATATCCATGTTGTACTGCCGGCTGAAAAATTTTTGGAGGCCTTAAGTCTCATCTTCTTGCCTTTAGGGTCTGTATCGGATGTTGTGGGGAATGTAAATGATCCATCTTTGCCACCTATTTTTGTACTGCTTGACCATCCTCCTGAAACCCATTCGATTTCAAGAGTTACGGTGGGTTCCGGAACAATGGTGCCGGTGCCGGAATAATAGACCTTGCCGCTGACGGTATAGGAGTAGCTCCCTATTGCAACAGCAGACAAAACAACTCCCAGGATTAAAAGAAAGAAATGTTTGTTCATAATACTATCTCCTGAACATGAGACATATTATCGCATAAACATTGCGGTCCATCGATGCATGACATGAAACACAGATGCATACTATTCACTGACACTCGCTTCAACAAGCGGTTATTGAATGTGCATAGAAATTCAGTGGGAAATGATAAAGACGTCAGGCTATGCTGCAAGCACCCTCATATCTTTCCATCTCCCAACTCAATCTATTGTATCGTTTGATAGAAACGATTCATATCCGTAAAAATACTGCTTTTTAAAAAAATATGAATAATCTTAATTTGCCGCGGAATAAGTAAACTGGTGTCAAAAAATGAAGAATTGCCTTCGCGACCAGAAACACAATACATCTGTGTATAGATATACCTGTAAACAGGTTAATGATTAAAGACAAGATGGGGGTATGTTTTGAAATTGAGTTACTTTGAAAAGATTTGGGGATGCCGCACAATCCAGTTGAACATTTCAGAACAACTCAGGATTCCGCAGAATTTATTCTGGGTATCCGTGACCGCAAGGCAAACGGAGGGGTGATGGGCAAGCAATGTTACGGCACTGGATAATGCGGCTTTGCCGGAGACGACCTGGGGTTCCCTGTGCAATAGGGAACCGACAGGACGGTCCAGAATATTGTCTTTATTTTCGAACACAGATACGCAGACTGGATCCAGCAGTGAAGCAGTATATTCCAGTATATCCTGCTGAGACACAATTCCGACCAGTCGGGCTTGTTTGTCAAGGACCGGAATATACCGGGTTGCCGTTGCCAGGAAAAGACAGATTGCCCTGGCAATATCATCATCCGGCTCCAGGCAAATAACATATCCAGCCATCAAGTCGTTGACGCACAGCTTTGAAAAGCAGGATAAATGGTCGTTTCCAATTGCAGAATCAGCAGATGCGGTGCTCAAAACCCGTTTCAAGATGGATTGTGAATTCACCTGCCCTGCCAGTTTTCCATCCTGCTCAATTCCTATTACCTGCGTGTAATCGGCCAGCATAGCCGTTATGACATCAATAATGTCAGCCCAGGGGGTCATTGTTTTGGGATGGACAATGACCATATCATCAATCGGGGCCGCCAGCACGTCGTGAA
Organism: uncultured Pirellulales bacterium; assembly: GCA_964550565.1. Classification (GTDB taxonomy): domain Bacteria; phylum Planctomycetota; class Phycisphaerae; order Sedimentisphaerales; family Anaerohalosphaeraceae; genus Anaeroglomus. Next base: position 58,199 of record CAZKAI010000001.1, on the reverse strand, counting down.
ATCCCTTCATATCCTTACGTAAAAGACTGGGCAAAATGAGACGCAAAATATCTTTAATACAGACTCGGCCAGCCAGTTTCATACAGCGCGACAAATCGGCCTCGTTAACCACAAGCAATGTGTCGAGGTGCTGCGAAATGAGATTTTCAATTGCCTGCTGTACCGTATTTCGCTGACGCAGCATGACAGGATTGACTTGCATCACATCCTGCGCCCAGCGACAGGTGCCTGCCGAGGCCGAAGATGATGGAACAGCATCCTTACCCTTGCATTTATGTAGGGACTCAAAGTGCATCATTTTCCTTATGCATGACAGCGCGGCACTCCATATTTTCCCGCTGTCTGATTTGCTGCCCAAAATTACCGTTTTTGTTTACAGTTTACGTTCGTATAGACTTCCAAAGCCTATTTGTCATATCGACAACCAAAAACTCAAACATTAAGTGATTTTATAGAAATGTACGTATTTTCACTGTACAGCAATAGGTATAAATACCTATTTTTGTATCCTATGCCGGTAGAGACATTAACAGTATGAAATGAATTTGGCGGTTATTTATCCGATTCTACGTGTTCTTCCGCGTGCAGTGCTTCGGATTTCGATGGGGAATTGTTATTGGACTCGGCAGGGATTTCCTGGATTCGAATTCGCGGCTGCGGAGAAGGCTTGTCCGATAATTCCGGAATATCAATGGTTTTTAACTCTGCCAATAGCGGATCATCATCGTCTAAAATATCATCCTCATCAGATAAAGTATGAGCCGACAAACTATCGGGGGTGGTTTCAGCCAATTCTTCCTGGGTCTCCTGATCTTCCTGCTCCAGTTCCTGTGTCTCAGAAGACTGCTGCTGTTCAACCGCCATACGGGATAGAATCGCCTGCTGCACCGCCTGTTCGGCGGGCCTGTCGGTCAGTGCCGTCAAATAAATAGGGCCTTTAATTTCGGTCTGCTCGACACGGATAAGCTGATTGCGCATCAGTTCCAGCATAGCCAGGAACAGGCCAATCATCACCAGTTTGTTTGTTTTGCCCTGAAAGATTTTTTCAAAGGTCAGCGGGCCTTCGACCTGGAGCCGATGCAGAACCTCAATCTGGTACAAGTCAATCGGGGTTTCGTCGGTGATGTGACTATAGCTGGAAGTTTGTCCTGTCGCCTTCATGATGGAATCGAAGGCTTCCAGCAGGGTCCAGATACTGACCTGATCCAGATCCAGCTCCGGCTCTGAACTGTTTTTCATGCTGGACAGAATTGTATCGGGGCGAGTGAATCGCTGTTCTCGCTGCTGGGCGGCGCCGGCCAGCAGATTGGCGGCATCTTTGATGCGTTTGTATTCCAGAAGCTGACGAACCAGCTCGGCTCGCGGGTCGCCGGTTTCGGTCTGTTCGTTTCCTTCGGCTTCGGTTCGAGGCAGCAGCATCGCGGATTTGATTTCCATCAGCGTCGCCGCCATAATCAGAAAATCTCCGGCCAGGTCGATATCCAGAGACTGCATCATCTGAATATACTCAACATATTGGGCCGTAACACGCGCGATGGGGATATCGTAAATATCCACTTCCTCCTTGCGGACCAGATACAGCAGTAAATCCAGCGGCCCGGCAAACACCTCTAAATTGACGCGATATTCGTTCATCGATTCCCCATGGCACAGAGACCCACCGCCTTGCGTACTTCATCAATGGTCTTTCTGCCGATTGCGCGGGCACGTTGAGCACCGTCCTGCAATATTTTTTCCACCTCATCCAGATTGTTTTCCAGGTCTTTGCGTTTTTCTCGATAGGGACGGAAATAATCATGAATCATTTCGACCAGCCGCTTTTTGGCATGACCATAACCCATGCCGCCCTGCCGATATTTCTGGTCCCATTCGACAAGCTCTTCGGGCCCGGCAAACAGCTTGAGCATTGCAAAGACATTGCACTTATCCGGATCCTTGGGGGATTCCATCGGCGTTGAGTCCGTCACGACACTCATGACTTTTTTCTTGACGCTGTTTTCGGGCTCAAATATCTCGATGGTGTTGCCGTAGCTTTTGCTCATCTTGCGGCCATCAACTCCCGGAACTACCGCAACCGACTCAAGAATGTAATCCTTGGGCAGCGGGAAGATTTCGCCATAGGCGTTATTAAAACGCTGGGCCATATCGCGGGTCATCTCCAGATGCTGTTTCTGGTCGGCACCGACGGGGACCAGATCGCTCTTGAACAGCAGAATATCCGCCGCCATGAGGGCGGGATACGTAAACAGCCCCAGATTCGGAGAAAGGCCCTGGGCCACTTTGTCTTTATAGGTCGTGCACCGCTGGAGCAATCCCAGAGGCGTTACACACGATAGAAACCAGGTCAGCTCGGCCACTTCCGGGACATCGGACTGCCGCCAAAAAACAGATTTTTTAGGGTCCAGTCCCAGCGCCAGATAATCCATCGCCACGTCAAGTATCCGCTGGCGGATGTCATCTGAGGTAGGATTGGATGTCAGCGCATGATAATCGGCAATGAAGTAAAAACCTTCATTTTCATCCTGCAGCTTGAGATTCTGCCGCATCGCACCGAAATAATTACCTATATGCAACTTACCCGATGGCTGAATACCTGATAATACTCGCACTCTCATCTCCTGAATTAGGTATTGAAGAATAAAACGCAAATACTATCAACTTTCCATCGATAAGTCAATCTTGCATCCATATTTCCGGAGCCCTATTCAGCAATTGTCCATCTTTATTCTTATATATAGAAAGCTTATTCCAGCCAATTTCTTGCCATAATCATATAGTCAAGGATGTCAATCCGACAATCGCCATTCAAATCAACATCGAGCGGCAGCCTGCAATCCGCTTTGAGCCACTCGACTGCGAAAAGCGAGAAGTCAGATTGGTTAATATATCCATCATGCGAAATATCGCCTCGCATCGGTCCTGTCCAGGGACTTAGATAGGTTCCATCGATGATTTGCCGGGAAAGGCCCTGCCCCTGCCAGGCGACGGCCATGTGATCGGCGCCGTCTTTGTCTTTATGCAGTACTTCAATGTAATATTTCCGGCCAGCCTGCAATTCCACTGCTGCCGATTGCTGGGTGGTGTATTTATCCCATTGGTAAGGATTTGTCCAGCCTGGGAGCGATGCAATGAGGGCGACTTTATCCGGTGCTGCATCCGGACTGAGCCACAACTCACAGGAATCATCCCCGGCGATCCAGAAGGTGTAGATGCCGCTTTGGGTGGGGCTCAGATACCCGCGGATGCGGCAGCCATAGCTGTCATCGAAATTGGAAGGGATTTCCAGCCGAGGCAGATATTCGAAACCAGAGGGATTATCGGGATAATTCGGACTGGAGGTCAGATTGCTGACCTGATCGCCGGCAATACTCGTCCACCATTCCCGAAGCACTGTTCCGGTCAGATCACCCACCAGCCGTATCGCCGGATAGGAGGGCTGGGCCATTCCATCCCCAAGATAAAAGCTGGTGTGCGGCGGCTGATTGTATGCCACATTCTGCCAAGCCACCCCCAGCCGGTAAACCGGGTCGTGCATGAGGGTATAAATACGATATGCTGTTGGAATCGTGGTCGTAAAAACCCGCAGGCGGGTATTGTCACTGGTCCGCAATATGATTTCTTCGCGCCAGTCCCCGAGAATATCCGCCTGAAGACAGGGATTGGATTTGGTTCCATTGTTGCTTGCGACATCGTAATTATAGATAGTCAGGAGCCGGCTGGAAGATCCTGCTGCGGCATTCCATTTATCCAGTTTTGTACCATCCAGCAGCTCCCGCAATAAATCGCCATCCCACCAGATCGCAAAATTAGTTGATGAGGGATTGGTGCCGGTAATTACTTCACCCGTACAACTGCGTATGCCGCCAAATCCCCAGCATTCATATCCGGGATACCGAGGGTCAATATCCGCAGAGACGCCTCGTCCGACGTCGGCATTGTTCGTCTGCCAGAGAATCTGGCCTGTATTGGCGTCCCGGAACGAGGCTCCGGGTGTTCCCGCTCCTTCATGGATGGTATATACTTCATACCCCGGCCGACTCGGATCGAGGTCTGACACATACATCGCATCGCCATGACCATAGCCGGTGGAGTACAGTCCCTTGCCGTTGTCATCAATCGCGCAGGCGCCATACATGATTTCGTCTTTGCCGTCGCCGTCCACATCGGCTACGCTGAGATTATGATTGCCCTGGCCGCGATAGGCACTGTTGCCTGCGGTACCGTCATCGCTGTCGAAGACCCATCGCAGGCTGAGTTTGCCGTAGCGAAAATCCCATGCCGCCAGCACTGTTCGCGTGTAATAACCTCGACACATCACGACGCTGGGATGTTCTCCGTCCAGATATGCCACACAGGCCAGAAACCGGTCCACACGGTTGCCGTAATCATCCCCCCAAATGGTTTTAATCTGCGATGGCGTTGGCGTCAGAGTCGTTGGATGACGTGGAACAACATAATTTGCACTATCCAGAATCGCACCCGTTTGTCCATCAAAGACTGTAAAATATTCCGGCCCGACAAGAATATATCCGCTGGAATTCCGCCAGTCGGCAACGAGATTGCCAATTACGTTTCCGACTCCGTCAATCGTGCCATCGGCTGTTTTGCAGGCAATTTCAGCCTTGCCATCACCATCGAAATCATAGACCATAAACTGAGTATAATGAGCGCCCGCACGGATATTGACGCCCAAGTCAATTCGCCACAGAAATGTGCCGTCGATTTCATAAGCATCTAAATACACATTGCCCGTATAGCCGGACTGGGAATTGTCTTTGGCATTGGATGGATCCCATTTAAGAATGATTTCATACTGGCCATCGCCGTCAACATCACCTATACTGGCATCATTCGGGCTGTAGGTATAGCTGACCCCATCGGGCGTCGTGCCGCCAGCGGGAACCTGAAGCGGGATATCATGATAAAAAGTACTCCACACCGCAACCGGATCGGATAACTCCTGTTCCACGCCGTCAATTACTGCGGCGACACTGTACATGCTGCCCGTGCTGCCGCCGGTATCGACATAATTGGTCGACGCTGTAATAGGGCTTGTGTTTATTTTTACAGAATCACGATAGACATTAAATGCAATATCCATCGGGTCCGTAC
>CAZKAI010000001.1:51364-52987 GCA_964550565.1 uncultured Pirellulales bacterium | reverse complement strand
TTTATTTTTACAGAATCACGATAGACATTAAATGCAATATCCATCGGGTCCGTACCCAACATACGCCATCCGATATAGACCTTGCCGCCGCCCTGCCAGACGGCAACTACGCCGCGGTCCAGCTTTTCCATATAGCGATTTGGGATTGATACTTGCATGGTGGTCAGGATGGTTTGATTGAGTGCTTCACTATAGGTTATATCGATTTTCCATCCCGGTTCCGTTGTCAGAAGTCCCGCATCGATTAATCCAGCAAAAAAGCTAACTGCGTCACCAGTACAGCAGGCAACACCATTGTTTCGGATATTAATTTTGCCAGTCGCTCCATTATAAGCCACACGAGCGGCTCCCATATATACTTCGCCGCCCCAGATATTCAGCAGCCCGGTGCTTCCTGAACCATAACCAACCGTCAATGTACTTTTGCAGATTAAGGTTCCTCCGGTCATGGTCACAACGCCAGTACCTGAGCCGCTGCCGATATAAATATTATTCCTGACATTCAGCGAGCCGCCGATAATTGATACGGTACCATTCCAGTATGCAGAACTGCCTGGCCGCAATTCACCCGCTGAGACAGTCAAAACTCCACCCGCATTAACAGGCAAAGACGATACAGAATAATAGGATATAGATGTATTTGAGAAAACAGGGTTGTATGGGGTGCCTGCCCCGATGTTCACGACACCATTTGGAGCCCCGGAAGGATTCCAATTGCCGGAGTCCATAAAATCAGTACTGACAGCCCCTACCCAGGCACTATCGGCACAGACAAAACTGCCAACAATACACTGTAAAATCAAAATCGCCTGTTTAATTGCTGTATTTGTTTTCATCCCAGCCATATATCTATAAACTATTTATATATAATTACTTATGTAGCCAATAAAGATTTCCACCAATACCCCATAACATACTTGCCCCCATCTTTAACCTCTATTATATAGCAAATCCTTATATGAATTTGCTAAAATTCTTTTAAGAAATACAGTTTTGACGGAATTTACTGGCCGGGTCATTAATTTTTCAAAAAAACATCTAATTTCTCCGAGTTTGTCTATATTCTTAATGATTCAGGGAACTGTAGTGGATATGGGATCAGAATAAAGATATGCATCACCATAAAACACATAGTGAAGATTACCAGCTTTTTATCAAGCTGTATCTGGCTAACGAACGACGTATTTATGGATACGTCAGGGCGTTAATTCCCAATTGGTCTGATGTAGATGATATTATTCAGGAATCAGCTTCGGTGATGTGGTCGAAATTCGACGAATTCGAAAAAGGCTCGAATTTCAGCGCATGGGCTTTGCGAATCGCCCATTTTCAGGTCTTGAATTACTACAAAACAAAAAAGAACAATAAACTCTACTTCAGCGAAGAAACGATCCATTCCCTGTCGCAAAAAATCCTGTCCGCCAATCCCAACAATGATGAACGGTTAAACGTTCTGAAAAAATGCATTCAGAAGCTGCATGATCATGAACGATCGCTGATTGAAATGCGTTATGAGCCCGGGGCGACGACTAAAAGCGTCGCCCATCAGACCGGCAAAGAAGTCCATTCACTGTACAAATTATTCAATAAGATTCACGCCCGGCTGCTATTGTGTGTCCGGCG
>CAZKAI010000001.1:44035-51264 GCA_964550565.1 uncultured Pirellulales bacterium | reverse complement strand
CGTACCGCAGAGCGGATTGAACTGCCCCGCGAAACACAAGACTCCTGTCCCCCGATGCCAATCCACAGGGTCTCGCATAATGTCTCCAGAACCCCAATCATCACGGCGATTGCATCCCTGGCCGCTCTTGTCTTTCTGCTGATTTTTATTTATCTCAAGCCTCAAACCACCTTTGAGGTAGCTACCATCACCGATTCCATTCATGCAAAATGGTCTTCCAGCCACCCCATCAAGCCCGGCTATCGTGTCTCGGTGGAACTGGAACCGATTCAACTGCTTTCCGGGGTGCTGGAAATGGAAACCGACCATGGGGTCAAATTGCTTCTGGAAGGACCGGCGGAGTTTCGCTTTACCAATTCCGCGGAAATCGCCATGAACTACGGGAAACTGTATTCCACCGTCGGGCTTGCCGGCAACGGCTTTACTGTCCAGACCAAAAACTCGAGAGTGATCGACCTCGGGACGGAGTTTGGTGTGCTGGCGGAGCTGCATGGCAACTCGGAAGTGCATGTATTTCGCGGCAAAACACTGTTTATTACCGGCAGTAAAAATGCCGCAAAAACAACCGTCGATGTGCCGGCCGGCCAGGCGTACGCGGCCAATCATTCTGCAGCCAGCCGGATTGATCTGAATAACACCGGTTTTGTCAAAGCCATTGATTCCAAAACCAGCCTGATATGGCGCGGACAAAATGAAATCAGCCTGGCCGATGTGGTTGGAGGCGGCAATGGATTTGAGGCCGGCAGGCCCAACGTGGGGATCAATCCGCTTTCCGGGACTTTCGAGGCCATTAATCGTTTGAGCCGAAAGGCCGGCAATCAGTTTACAACCGTTATGTCCAATGCTTTTATCAACGGCATTTTTGTTCCGGATGGAACGACCGAGCAAATCGTCAGCTCGGCCGGGCATGTCTTCAAGGAATGTCCGCCAACACACGGGATTTTTTACGCCCCGGTCTCCAGCACGCCCAGTGAATTCAAGGACTTGGCACTGTTTCTCGGGGGCACCAACTACAGCCTGCCGCAGAATCCGAGCATCTTTCTCCACGCCAATCTGGGCATCACATTCGACTTAAATGCCTTCCGCAACCGCCTGCCGGGGGCAGCTATCGAACAATTTGTATCTGAAGTCGGTGTTTGTGATACCGCACCGGGACTATTCAATGTGGATATCTGGGTACTGGTTGATGGACAGATGCGATATTCCAGGACTAACGTCACCGAAAAAGGTCTTCAGGATTTACTGAAAATAGACATCCGGGAACAGGACAGTTTCTTAACCTTAATCGCCACTGAAGGTGAAAACTCGGATGATAATCCGGACTACCAGCGCTCTTCCATCGGCTGCGACTGGGTTTTGTTCGGCAGGCCAACATTAAAATTGAAAAATATCCCTTAGCAATCCGTGTACTAAGGAACTTATTAACTTTATTTCAGGAGGTTATGTTATGAGAAGAAAAGTATGGTTTATGATTCTTTTGGCGGGCATCTGCGGGCTTGTGGCCCAGGCGGATGTCACCACCACCGTAGTCAGCTCCGCCGACACAGGAATCAGGAGTGCATCGGCCACCTATGGAGCAGATACCTACATGTACATTTATGGTGCATCATCGACCTATTATATGGGATATGTTCGTTTTGACCTGAGAGGACTGAGCATTTCAAACGTTGTGGATGCCAGTTTGAAAATGACCGTATCCGGCGGCGCCCCGCGTAATGACACTGTTGTGACCGGCCGGTATGGTCTGCACGGATTAAACAATGTTGCCGGCAATACCCCCCAGGACTGGGATGAGGCGACACTGAACCAGAGCAACACCGGATTGGAAGTGAGCTGGTCCACCTCCGGCGGCACCCTGGATTTGGCCCGGCTGACCAACCTGGATTCGGATGATGCTACCGGTACCACAGAGACCCTCGTAGCCGGAACCGGCGGGGCTTATGCAGCGGGAACAACCATCACCACCACTGGTGCTCCGCTCGTGAGTTTCCTGCAAAGTCGAGTTGATGATGACGGCCTGGTCACATTCATCATCCGTCAGGACGCCAGCGGCGCCAGAGGTTATGGTCTGGCCACCAAAGAGAATGCCACCGTGGAATATCATCCGGTTTTGACCCTTACTTATATTCCCGGCGGCGCGAGCAACCCTCAGCCTGAAAATGGAGCGGTTGTCAACAAAGACCTGCTGACAGAGTTAAGCTGGACTCTCAATCAGCCCGGCATCGGTAAATGTGATGTCTATCTGGGCACGGAACCCAATCTGCTGACCATGGACAAAGTGACCCTGTTCCCGGCGGGCAGTTCCGTTGCGATTAACGACTTTGCACAGTTTAATGCTCCGCTGAATGACGGCACCTATTACTGGCGTGTGGATTGCTACATCGGCGACCCTCTGCCGGATGAACCGAATCTGCCCGGGCAGTTCTGGAGTTTTACCGCCACCTCGACACCGGTTATTACCCAGCAGACAACACCCGCAGAGCAATTCAAGTTTGACGGACAGGGAGAAACGGCGGAATTTACCGTCGGCTTCAACAGTACCACACCGATCACCTATGCCTGGTACAAGAGTGGCGATAATGCCAACAACACAAATGATGATGATGTTCTGGTGGGCACCAATTCCGCGACCCTGACTTTAGCTAATGTCACGACTGCCGATCAGGGTTATTACTACTGCAAGGCCAACAATCCGGGCGAAACCCGGACCAATCCGGCGCGATTGTCCATCAAACGGCTGCTGGCCCACTGGAAACTGGACGGCGATGCAGCGGATGCTTCGGGCAGCAATCTGAACGGCACATTGTTTGGAGAACCAGTCTTTGGCGACGGCGTCAATGAGAAAACAGGCCAAGCCATGCTATTTGACGGCACCAATGATTATATCCAGGAACCCAACAGCTTTGATGACTTTACACCCGGTGCCACGATTTCGGTCTGGGCCAAACCCACCGCCGCAGGAAGCTGGGCACGATTCCTGGACTTTGGCAATTATGATGGAACAACTTACAGCGACATCATTTACCTGAGCCGAAACGGCACATCGAACAGCTTAAGCTTCACGGTGTACGGCGGGACAGTCGGCACGACGATTACCGCCGCCAATGCCATTACGTTGAATGAATGGCAAATGTTTGTCGCAACGATGGACGACCAGGGCAATGTGGTGCTGTATAAAAACGGACTGCCCATTCAGACCGGCACCATTACACAGACGCCGGCGATTATCACCCGCACAAGCAACTTCATCGGCAGAAGCAACTGGTCGGCTGATGCATTGTATGCCGGCTCCATGGATGATATTTATCTGTATAACTACGCCCTCACTGCAGATAATGTGGCTGATATGTATTCGGATATTGCAGGGAATTTCTGCAGAACCAGACCGGCTTATGACTGGGATGGAAACTGCAAAGTGGACATCGGTGATTTTGCGACCTTCGCAGCACAATGGCTGACCTGTGGTATGTATCCGGAATGTCCGTAATAGTTAAAGAATAGCGTCTCAAACCAAGGCGGGCGGTGCAAGCTGTCCGCCTTTTTTATTTCACGTTACGTGCGGCAATCCGGTCAGCCCATTTCTTCTGCCACTTTTTATAGTCATTGGCAACGGTCTGGCCCCAGCCGCCATACCAGGAGTAGCCATTCCGGCGATCGGTACCCAGATCGTTAAAATTATAATACTTGACCCCATCGCGGTCGGCAAAAAAGGGACGATTGGTTTCAATCTCATAAAACCGGGCCCATAGAGGTGCCGCCTGGGGATCCTCGACGGCAACGCGATTGCCGCCGGATTTGGTAATTCGAATGCCGTGAATCACGGACGTTTCGTACCACTGTGCCCCGGCCATGACCGCGTCGATCACATCGGGGCCGGGATTGTCCAGCGTCATCAGCAGGCGAAGAATCGAGGCACTTTCCGAGCCGCTGAGTGACACCAGCTCATAACTGCGAGCCGGACGGGGGGAAAAGTCAACGGCATCGTGCTGGGCACACCAGACAGTCAATTTTCCATTAACCCGAATCTGACACTTAAGAATACAATCGATGCCGCGGTCGAAGGCTTGTTGTGCTGCGTTGCGATTGCGGGCATCGAGGAAATCATATAAAGGCAGGGAAGCGGCATCCCGCATAAAAACCACCAGGTGTAGCATGGTATCATCGTTGAATGTAATGTGGCGATGATACTGCTTGCTGAGAGGATAATACTGCGGCCAGCCGCCGGAGGGATACTGGGCCTCAAGGATATGTGCAAATCCTTTCAAAAAGGCCTGTTTATAACGCTCAGTGCCGGTGGCCTTGAAGATGCGGGCCAGAAATCGCATCTCTCCCACGGTGGCCCCATTGTCAAAAGTGCCTTTGAGGTCTTTGGGCTCACCCGTGTAGGGCTTACGCGTGGTATCCACATTCTTGGGCCAGCTTCCGGCCGGACTCTGCCAGGTCAGAAAGGTTTCGGCAACCTGTTTTGCCTCGGGGCCGGAAAACCAGGACTCAACTTTGTTTTCATATTGATCCAGATATGATTCCGCATAAACTGACGCCATCAATGACAACACAAATCCGGCTAATCCTATCTTTCTCATAAATGCCTCGTTTTATTGTTATGGTTTGGGCATATCCGCAAGCAGGTATTGACATAATGCACAGTTCTCAAGTCTCTGAAGGCCTTCTACCACGGATAGTGCGTTTAATTTCGCTCCGGCCGGGGTGGTATGGGTGTGATCCTCGAGAAAGAACTCGGCTTTGACCTTTTCCTGTCCAAATACTTCATAGTGGTCAGCGATGATATCATTTAAATCCACAAAATCCGCACCGCCCTGTTTGGCCGCCTGTGAAGCCCATAAAGTGTAATCCTTGGTCGCACGGTTGACTATTTTGCCTTCGCTATCCCACATATTGCGAGGCACCAGCGACAGGATAATCGGGGTGGCTCCTTTAGCTTTGGCATCGGCAATATATTTGCGGAGATACCATCCGTAGGAATGCACAACCTCGGTCTTGCCGGTGGCTTCCATGACCACTTCCTGGGTATCATCGCTGTTATTGTGCAGGGAGGCCCTTGCCCGGCCGGTGTTGAGCGGGCCGTTATCGTTGTGGCCAAACTGAATCAGGACAAAATCGCCCGATTTCATCTCGGAAAGCACTTTGCCCCAGAGGCCTTCGGTCTGAAACGTCCGGCTGCTGCGGCCGCCAAGAGCACGATTTTTGACATTAATTTGAGTCGTATCAAAATAGGCCGCAATTGGATCTCCCCAGCCCTGCAAACCACGCGTGTTGTTTTTGACCGTTGAATCCCCGATAATCCACAGCGTGGGGAGATTATTTGCCTGTTCCAGAGCCGGCTTGTCGAGCTGAATCCTTGCCAGCGGAACCAGTTGAACCGGACCTAAGAGGCCGGCGTCCCGTATCGGCCAGTTGGATGCGTCAAACGGCTTATAGTCGATATTGACAAAATTGGTGTCGTGGAAGTTTTTCCATACCACCTTGTTAATATCCATATCGCGGATACGGTTGGCCGCCACATTGGTTACATCGATTTCCAGCAGATTGCCGGATGTTTTGATATCCGACGATGTTATCCGGACTTTAAATGGTGTGGTAAAGGCCGTTCCCAGATTCTGACCATTCAAGAAAACGACAGCGCTGTCGGCCACACGCCCAAGGTCAAGCGTCCAAGCTTCGGACTCGATGTCGGGCTTGTCAAATACCAGCGAATATCGGGCGGTACCGGCAAATCGTCGTGCATTGTCGTCACCCAGTACTGTCCACGAAGCGAGGGATTTCGTTTCGAAAGGAGCCGGGATTGCAGGCCCGTCGTCGGCAAACCGGACCTTCCAGAGGCCTTCCAGGGCGATCGGCTGGCCAGTGGTTTGATAATAGTCCCACTTGGCAGTTGAGACTGCCACCGTTTTCAATGCACGGAGAATCATCGACTGGCCCGGTTCAAGCTGCAAATAAACCTCGGTAAGTCCATTAACCGTTTTCCTGGATGCCGCCAGGCCGGATTTGCCCGTCAGGGGGTCCATCATCACAACCGACTCGGCCTTGACCGATAACTTGACCCAATCGTTCAAATAGGGGGTCGCAGGATTATGGATGAATTGTTCATCCTGGTTGGTGATAAAATACCAGCATCCGGCATCATCCGAACGTCGGATATAGTAAATCCCCGGATGATCGACCATGGATTCCCGTCGGACCGGGGCAGATTGAAGCATTATGTCCAAATCCGCGTTGACAAAAAAATGCCCCTTGCCGACCGATGCCGTCCGGCCGGATTGGACGGAGGTGTCCCAGGTAATGGAATCCATCAACACACGCATGGTTTTACGTTGTGTTTTCAGATCGTTTAGTCCAAACACATCGGACGGCAGTTTATCCACAAATAAAACCGCAGCCCCCTCTTGTGCAAGACGATGAAGTGTTTGCAGGGTTTGCAGCGGAATATAGGACACCGGCGGTACAACAATTGCCCGGTAATTACCTCCGGGAAGACTCACACCCGAAGAGCCGGCTTTGGCCTGGGCTAACTGCCGGTCGGATATATAATCAAACGCATACCCTTTTTTCCACAGAATTGAGGCGACCTGGCCGATCGGCTGGCCTCGAAGCCATCCGGTCCCATGTACGGTCAAATCCTGATTCAGACCGGCCGGTTCTGACCAGTAGTCGCAAATCGGCCAGTACAGCAGGATATCATTGTCCGGCTTGCTCGCCTGTAAAACCGATTGACACCGTGCCAGATAGGTATTCAGTGCCAGGACATCCTTCCAGATGGAATTGCGAGGATTCATCTGGGTTGAAGCGTAAAACACCCAGCCCGGCCAGGGAGCCTCTTTCGGAGAATAACAGGTTCCATGGTAAAAGACATGATTGATCCCGCTGACAAAAAGGCCGTCGATAAACGGTTTTAAATGTCCCAAGGTCACCTGAAAGTGCTCCTGCAGCCAGGTTCCCGTCTCGCAGGACGTGAATTGACGCCCTGCTGTGTGGGCCGCCGAGGAGGCAAATTTGGCAACCAGCGGATTGCGGTCAAATCGGAAGAACTCGGTTTCCGGACTGTCGGAGGCAGCATATAAATCAAGCAGATTGGCCGGTGAGCCATGAGCCTCATTACGCGTCAGACAGCCTTTGGACTTGGCCCACTGGACCCAGGTCTGTGTGAAATTGTCCGTCATCATCTCGGAAATCGTCCAGCGATAGTCGGCCTTGACGCGCGAGGCAAGCTG
>CAZKAI010000001.1:0-43935 GCA_964550565.1 uncultured Pirellulales bacterium | reverse complement strand
TCATAAATCTGCCAGTCGCCCTGCGGAGCAGACCATTTGACCTGGCCCTCTGCAATCTTATCGGTCAATTCCACAATCCGCCCATTCGAGCCATACGCCATAACAGTCTGAACCGCTGGATTCACCTTATACTGGACTTCGATCGGACCTGACACTTTTTCAACCTTGTATTTAACACTGGCATTGGCCAGACCATCGGGAATCATCGGCCCGCCAAAACACCACCCGGTACCCAGCGTCATATCCACGCCCAGGCCCAGCCGATCGGCTTCGGTCACCGTATAGTCCAGCATCTCCATCCATTTCGGGCTGAGATAGTCGATATAGCGATCCTCGTATCCTTTCGCCCCATAAATCGGAATAATATGTACACCGCCCATCCCGGCCTTCTGGTATTCCTGTAGCTGGGAGGTGATATTGTCCTTATCCACCGCACTGCCCATCCACCACCAGTAGGCCCAGGGACGCATCTGCCGGGACATTTCCGGCCAGACCTGGACATCGGATTGCGCCACTGCAAGAGAACACCAGCCCGCAATCCATAATACAAACAGTACAACCCCACATTTCCGAATGAATTGACAATCCTGAACTTTATGGTAAACATCATGTTTCATTGTGCTGTCCTTATTCTAATCCCTGGATGTTTTCGCTATTTTTTAACTGCGGTTTGGTACTATCTCTGGTTTCGATCCTGGCATTGGTAAATGTCCAATCCTCGGCATTGCTGATAGTGCCGGCTGTGGCAGCTTTGATCAGGATATTATCAAAAATAAACCGTCCGGCCCGCTGATTTTTCCGCCCGGCCACCGCAAAGGCTGTATCGGAATCGATAGATTCGATATTCTTGATGGTAATATCATGAATATACGGGGTGCCTTCTTCCTGCCCTACCTGTCGCATCAATACCATCCAGTGCAGCGGCAGCGGCTTGCCCTCAGCTTCAATCTGCTTGCGGACTTCTTCGGGCACGGTGTTATAGGCCGGATACCAGTCGTAATTCAAATCGATGGTCTTTTCGACCTTCTGCATGGTAATGTCATGAATCTGAATATCCTGAACCGTGCCGCCGCGGCCCTGGGTGGACTTGAAACGAATCCCTGAGCCGGTTCCATAAGCCTTGAGTCGGTACACCTCAACATTGCGAATACCGCCGGAGGTTTCACTGCCGAAGGTAATCAGGCCATGTCCCCTGCGTGCAATACAATCCCGGATAATGACATTTTCCGTGGGACGATTGACCCGCAGGCCATCCGCATCGCGACCAGCTTTTAGACAGAAGTTGTCGTCGTTGCAATCGATGTCGCAATTCTGCACCAGGATATCATTGGACGAATCGATATCAATGCCGTCGGAACTGGGGCCGAACTGGTCATCCCGATTGGCCTTAATCGTCACGCCATCCACTACCACATGGTCACTGAAACAAAGATGAATCGTCCAGAAGCCCGGTTCTTTAAGCGTTAATTCCTCCACCGACACATTCGAGGATTTATAAATCAGCACCAGCCGCGGCCGCTTGCAGTCATAATCCACAATCCAGCGAAGCCCCCTGGCACTGTATTCCTTATTCATCTCCCAGTAACGATCCCACCACATCTTGCCCGAACCGGTAATCGTTCCCTTGCCGTGGATTTTTACA
Organism: uncultured Pirellulales bacterium; assembly: GCA_964550565.1. Classification (GTDB taxonomy): domain Bacteria; phylum Planctomycetota; class Phycisphaerae; order Sedimentisphaerales; family Anaerohalosphaeraceae; genus Anaeroglomus. The sequence goes on along the minus strand of CAZKAI010000001.1, from coordinate 42,293 downwards.
TCCCTGAGATAATGGGCGTTAATCAGGGCCGCTGGCCAGTACATCTCAATCCCCGCCACACGCGTAAACACCAGCGGATATGCAGCATCATCCTGTACACCCTGAATCGTAACGCCCTCGTCCACCCGAAGATTGACCTTGTCCCGCAAAAAGATGGACCCGGTCAAATACGTCCCCGGCGAAAATACAACGGTCCCCCCGCCGAAGAAGTAACAGACATCAATGGCCCGCTGAATCGCTTCCGTACAGACGGTCTTGCCGTCGGCTTTTGCCCCATACTCGCAGGCATTATATTCTTTGTCCGAGGCCGCCGCAGATTCTGCCTTAGACTCAATCGGAGGCTTCAAGTCCATATAGGTGACTGCATCCCGGTCACAGGTCACAACCCCATCCTGATATTCCAGCTCGACGACCTGAATGGAACTGCGCCGCTGCTCATGTGCATCTTTATTTGCATCCGGGCCCCTGCGCCCGGGGTGGGTGAAGTAGAAGACATAAGCACGCTCGCCGCTGACCACCACATCGGGATGTCCGCCCTTGACCTGGTCGTCAGTCCCTTGCCCGGGTTTTTCCAGCAGATTGCTCTTTTGGCGTGTCCAGTTGACCCCATCGTCGGAAACATAAAGCCCCAGACCATTCCATACATCCACCACCATCCAATATTTGTCTTTCCATCGAAAGACTTTGGGGCCTTCGCCCGGCTGGTCGCCAATCACCTTGCCGCCATCCTGCCAATGATACAAGTCCTTGCTATCAGCGAAATAAATCGACTTCTTGTCCTTTTCATTGTTATACCACATCCGCCAGCTTCCATCGGGCATCCGCGACACACAGGCATCAATCACTCGATCCGACGCCAGGGCAAGGGTCGATTCGTATTTCCATTTCAACAAATCGCTGCTGGTCAGGTGGATAATTTGGCGTGTTCCCGACCAGTCGGTGTGCATCCCGGGAACAAAGGTCAGGTACATGTGATACACCCCATCCTGGGCAATCACCTCCGGTGCCCAATAGCTGAATTCTCCTTCACCATATCCAATCTCCGCTTTACCCCGATACGTCCAGGTCGCCCCGCCATCGGAGGATTCGGCAACCCCTATCGGTGTCCCGTGCACCCAGGACACTCCGGGGGTATTCGGCACGTTCGCCCGGCGGTTGGTATAGAGCATAAACCACTTGTTTTCCTGCTGATTCCAGCAGAGTACCGGGTCAGCAGCGCCATCATAAACCGGGTCACGGAAAAGGGGTTTTGGGGCAGGCTTGCCCGGCCGGGGAGCAGATTCGGCCGCCGCAGAATATCCGCCAAATAAGGTCGATAATACAAGAATACTGGTGAAAGCCACCATAGATGGTTTACAGCGTGACATTGTCATAAAAATCTCCTTATTCTGACAATAGCGACTCCATTGGGCCGGCAGATAATCTGTCCAACTCGATCCTTAACGCATTGGCCTGGAACCGTTACATTTCGCACCAACGGAAGCGTGATGCAGGTATCTATCTGTCCGAGCAGGACATTATAACAGCGAAATTGCTATTCTGAAACATGCCGACTTATCTATTTACATTAATAATAGGCTAAATCAGTAGAGATTTGCCTTTATTTTTGCAGAAATTTACATTTTATGATGTCTTGCCAACCACTCACCATTCTGTCTCCACAATATACAATATAGTACATATTTCTGGATAGGATGTGTGTATTTATTTTTATGTAAATTAAAATGGCTAATTCAGGCCCCTTTTCTGATTAATATTATGGTAGAATAATCGAAATAGGACACTATGGATTCAAATAATAAAAATCGAGCCGAGTTTTTGTCGTTGTTTATGTCCAACCACAAGGCCATTTATGCCTACATTCTGGCCGTGGTATGCGACGTCCACAACGCCGATGACCTGATGCAGGAAACCGTCCTGTTTCTATGGGATCATTTTGACCAGTATCAATCCGGAACCAGCTTTATTGCCTGGGCTCGGTCGGTATCCCGTTATAAAATATTGCAGTTTTTTGACCGCAATAAAAAGGACCCCGCCTTTTTGACCCACAACCTGCTGGAAGCCATTGAAAAGGATCTGGACCAGCGGGAACATGGGCTTGATGAACAATTTCGTATTCTGCAAAACTGTCTGGAGAAACTTCCTGAACAACAGCGCCAACTGCTGCAGGATAAATACAACAAAGGCCTTAATATCAGCCAGATAGCCGGGATTCTGGGCAATACCGCAAATGCCCTGTACAAACGAATGGCCCGTATTCATCTGGCCCTGCTGGATTGCATGAATCGTTCATTGAAAATCCGGGAGGCCAATCCATGAATTCGCGTGCTGCCAATGCCCAGCTCTGTGAATGGATTCTGCGGAAGCTCGAGGGAACTTTGCCGCCTGAGGAAAACGAAGCCCTGATTCAGCAGCTCAAATCCTCTCCCGATGCGGTGCATCTGTATAATGATATCATTCTTTTGTATTCCAATCTGGCCACGCCGGGCAGGATTTCATTGAGTCCGAAGACCTCGGCCCCATCCAGCAAACAACTCGACGCCCTGCTGTTCAGCATGGCCGAGGCTGAAAAAGATGCGCCCTCACTTGAGATAGAATTTATACCCAAGACACCCGAGATTATCCCGGCACAAAACATCGCTATTGAAAAGGCAGTTTCAAAAATCAATACCACATCACTGGTCACTGCGATTGTATCCCTTGCAGCGATGGCACTGATGATTGTCTATGTCATTCTGAATCCTCGCGTCTCCACGGAAGTGGCTACGCTGGCCGATTCCATCGATGCCCAGTGGTCGTCCGAAAGTCCCGTCAAAGACGGCGGACGTCTTGTTACTTCAACCCCGCTGCATCTGCTGGGCGGGACAGCAAAAATCATCACCGACAAGAACGTGGAATTACTGCTGCAAGGCCCGATGGAGTTTTCTTTCGATTCCGTTTCTGAATTCCAGATGAAGTACGGTCGTCTTACAGCCAAAGTATCCAGTCAGGGCGTTGGCTTCTCCGTCAATACCCCCAACACCAAAATCATTGACCTGGGGACGGAATTTGGGGTGTTTTCCGACTTGAACGAGTCCACTGAACTCCACGTTTTTACAGGCAGGACCAATCTGGTTACGCTGCAAAATAACACCATTGTCAGCTCACAGATGGTCACCGAAGGTCTGGCCCGTCGGGTCAACCCACTCTCTGAAATCCAGACTATCGCCCTCAAAACCGATTCCTTCATACGCCAAATCGATTCCTCGCATCAACTGATTCTCCGAAGCAAACAACTGAATCTGGCCGATATGGTCGGCGGCGGAAACGGCAGCAATACAGGGCAACTGAACGCGGGCATTAATTACCGTGGCAATATCGACATTCTGGACACGGTCAGTTCAGCCCAGGGGCCCGGGCATTACATCCCTGTTGATTCCAGCCTCTTTGTGGATGGAATTTTTATCCCCAACGGTTCGACCCAGGTCTCGTCGCTGGGCTTGCAGTTTGATTTTGAGCCGACCAACGGCCGCTACTGGATGGGGATTCTGAATGGTGCCTGGCACAAAGTCACGATTTCCGCGCAGATCCCCCGGCACAATCTGCGACTTAACGGGGTGGAATACGGCGTGGACGGCCGGCCTGCAATGTACTTAGCCGCCAACCAGGGAATCACATTTGACCTGGAGGCGATACGAACCTATTACAAGACCGATGTGACGGAATTTACAGCCTTGTGCGGCATTTCTGAAACCTATAATGACTATCAACATCTAATGGATAAGAAAGCGTTCAGTGATTCGCCCAAGGCTGATTTCTATGTGCTGGTGGATGGACAGCCGTTTTATGAACGAAGGGATGTCACCCCGACCGACCAGGCCGACAGCATACGTTTGAGCATCCCTGCCGGTGCCCGTTTTCTGACGCTGGCAGCCACACAGGGAAGCGACAATACCAACAACGGAGACTGGACGCTGTTTGCTGAACCCGTGCTGTATTTGAAATAAACAGGGAATCAGCGTGACAAACAGCGAGAAGATATGAGACAAACTAACAGATAACCGAGGCGGGTCATCGGGATTCGCATCGGTTATGAACACTCTTGTATTTGTGGAGGATAAATGATGAAAAAGATGAGTATTTTGATGCTGTTATGTGTCATGGCAGGTCTGGCATCCGCAGCGGTGGTCCAGACATCAAACACCCTGCATTACTGGAACTTCGATGATGGTACGGGCAATGACCTGGCCGGAGCCTTTGATTTGGCCGCCTATGAAGGTGCGACAGTAGCAACTGGCGTCGCAAACACCTTTGATAATCAGGCAACCAGCTCTGGAAAACTGGTTGCGGACGCCACAGGCTATGCGAATCTGTCAGCTCTTTCGAACTTTATTGGTGCCGACGGATCATTTACTTTCGAAGCGATGGTCAAGCCGATACTGGCCGATTCCGGCGCCCATCAGGAAATTATCTGCGGCGAGAGTGATTCAGGCACAGCCAGCAGCCGCGGCTTCCAGTTCCGGATTCAGAATGACGATAAAACGCTTCGATTCCAGACTCTTTCCGGCTCCGTGGCGGCTTATGATGCAGCCATCAGTTATACCGTAGGGCAATGGTATCATACAGCCGTAACCTTTGATGCTGCCTCCAGCACGTTAACCCTGTACTGGACTGCGGCAGGCAGCACACTTGCCCAGGCCGGATCGTGGGGCAATGTCGTCCCGCTCAACGGTACCACGATGACGCGGTTCTGCATCGGCAATGAACTGCGTTCCGTAAGCGGCTATGGCAATGAAAATTTCGAAGGCTGGATCGATGAAGTCGGCATTCACGGTACAGCACTGACTGCGTTCAATACAGCTATTCCGGAACCGGCAACGATGACGCTGCTGGGCCTGGGTGTATTGGGTCTGCTCAAACGCCGCCGCGCCTAATCCGGTTTGTTTTATCAATATCTGTGAGGGATGCTCTGTCAGGAGCATCTCTCACAGAAAGCTGACATTGTTTTACGTATAGGTCAAACCAAAGGGGACGATTTTAAGCAAGCTCCGTAAAAGTATGAACATAGTGACAGGCCGTAGGATCCACAATGAAAATCCATCATTCTATTCTTCTAATATTGATCGGAATCTTGAGCACCCGTGGTTATGCCATCATCGCAGGACCGTATTCTGTTGATGAGCATACGCTCCACCTGTATCATTTCGACGGCAATGCCAATGATGCGGCTGCCTCCAACGCCCTCGATTTAACGCTGTCCGATGCCACAGTCAACACCGCTTCTTACTCCAATTTCGGCACGGCACTGGACACCTTTACCGGCGGCAACACCGCAATTGCCTACACCGACGAGAAGCTGGTCGGCACCTGCTTTACCGGGGCTGACGGTGCCTTCACATTCGAAGCGATGATTCGGCCTTTTGTCGCCATCACCGCCATCCCCAACCACATGGAAATCATCTCCGGCGACGACGAGGACGCCAGTCGCGGCTGGCAGTTCCGAATCACTACTGCCGGTCAGCTTGAATTCAACAATCTCTCCGCCAGCGGCAATCAATTTCTGGCTGCATTGCCGACTACCGGAGACCATGCCTATGAAGCCGGCAAGTGGTATCATGTGGCAGTCGCGTATAATGGTCAGGAAGGCACGTCGGATAATCTGAAATTCTACTGGACCAAACTCGACGCCGAGACAGGGACCGCCATCGAACTGGCCTCCTTTCAAATGTCCGGGGACATTAATCCGGCCTACGCTCCGGATTTTGCCGTAGGCAATGAGGCTCGAAGCACCCCCGGCGAAAATTTCGAAGGATTAATCGATGAAGTCCGCATCAGTTCGATTGCCCGCGGACCCGAAGATATGCTGTTCACCTCCAATCCATATATCCCGGCATTCGTGACACACCCTGCCGATGTTATCGCCAAACAGCCGCAATCGGCCCAACTGACAGCCGTTTTCCAGAGTCCCCTGATTCCATCCGTCCGATGGTTCAAGGCAGATAGCCAGGGTGATATTGAAGTAGTACCCTCCTCGCCGGATATTAGCCTGACGACCACCTATGATTCCAGTTCGGATACCTATACAACCATCCTGACATTAAACACCGCCGCCATGTCAGACTCCGGAATGTATTACTGTATTGTCAGCAATGCCGAAGCACAGGCAACCAGCGGCTCCGCTCAACTCCGGGTCCTCGGGGTGACGGCTCACTGGTCCCTGGATTTGGCGGATTTTTCGGCCAATACGTATCTGGACCTGATCGGCGGCCATCATGCTCAGGCGACGGGTTTTCCGGTCTTTACGGCCGGGGCCGATGGCAAGTCCAGCGGTGCGGTCCTCATCGACTCACAAAACGGCTGGGCACAGACCGAGGCCTTCGACCCCACGCTTGGAACTCGCACGATGACTATCAGCTTCTGGGTCAACTGGCAGAATCCCAACGGAAATGCAGAGGATTTATGGATGAAATCCTCCACAGCCGAAAACGATATCACTGTGGCCAATGGCATCCGGGCCGATGACCAGTGGCATCAAATCTGCGCTGTATTTGACGGCACGCTCGGCAGAGTTTATGCCGATGGCGTCCGGGTCGCCGAAGGCCCCTGGCCGATGCCGCAAAACACAACCGCACTCTTGAATATCGGCTCGTCGCTGGACGGCAGTCAGCCTCTGACGGCCGCAATGGACGACCTGCGGATTTATAACTACCCCATGACCGACACCGAAGTCGCGGATATCTATTATGCAATCTCGACAAAGGGCGTCTGTATCCTGGATTTCACCTCAGCCTTTGACCTGACCGGTCCCGATGGCCGGCCGGACTGCCGGGTTGACTTACTGGATTTTGCCGTCGTCGCACAAGGCTGGCTTGATATGTACAATACTCCCGACTTGTCAGGACTGGCTGCCGACTGGCTGTCATGCAAACTCTACCCAACCTGTTCACAATAGCGGTGGAAACAGTGATAACGCCCACAGCCTGACTCCTTCAGACTGTGCCACAATTATTACATTCCAGCCTGATTTTATTGTGAAAACGGAACGACTTTTGGCAATCATCATCAGGGTGTAGGGAGTGTCGGGACTGCTGGGACTGCCGTGACTGCATTTTTAAGCAAATAATCCAGTCATTGCTATTATTATATATATAAGACTGATTATTTTTATAATAATCCAATCTCGGCAGTCCCGTGCATCATCACTCCCTCGGGGTGCATAGAAATGTTTGCAGAACTCGTGAAAAAGTGCATTAAATACCCCATGGACTGAATGTTCGATATTTACCATTGTACCCTTTTCAAGAGATTATCTCTTGACAAATAAGAGAATCGGCCGGTATGCTATAGCCACTGGGCCGGAACTATTCCGTCCCTATCCTGCATGTACTGTATTCGCTAAAATTGAAATGGATTTTGAAAGGAGTACACAATGGCCCGCTATCGTATCGGTCGCATCCTGACATCGTATTGTCTTTTGTCAATCGTTATTCTTGCAGCATCCTGTCACCGGACATCTTTGGCCCCCGCTAAACCGCTATCTTCATTCGACGCCCAGGTCCGTCAATGGGTCGCTAAAATGACCCTCGATGAAAAAGTCGGGCAGATGACGCAAGCGGAATTATCCGGCCTCAAAGAGATGTCGGATATCGAGACTTATTTTATCGGCTCGATTCTCAGCGGCGGCAGTTCCGATCCCAAGGAAGGCAACAGCCTCGAGGCATGGACCAATGTCTATGATGACTGCCAGAAACACGCTCTGAAAACCCGCCTGAAAATCCCCCTGCTGTACGGCATCGACGGCGTCCATGGTCATAACAACGTAATCGGCGCGGTGGTATTCCCCCACAATGTCGGCCTGGGCTGCACACGCAATCCGGAACTGATTAAAGAAATCTCCCGCATTACCGCTTTGGAAATTCGGGCCACCGGCATCAACTGGACTTTTGCCCCCTGCATCACCGTACCGCAGGATGAACGCTGGGGCCGTACTTATGAGGGTTTTTCGGAAGATCCCAAGCTGGTCAGCGAACTCGGTCAGGCCGCTGTCGAAGGGCTGCAGGGAACCGACTTGTCCAACCCGGTCACGGTGCTGGCCTGTGCCAAACACTATGTCGGTGACGGCGGAACGACCTATGGTTCAGCTCAGAAACCCAACAGCAAGAGCCTGCTGGATCAGGGCGATACCCGTGTTGACGAGGCCACCCTGCGGCGGATTCACCTGTATCCCTACCCGGCATCCATTGCCGCCGGGGTCGGGTCGATTATGCCCTCGTACAATAGCTGGAACGGCTCCAAATGCTCCGGCAATAAATATCTGCTGACCGACGTACTCAAGACAGAACTGGGCTTTGACGGCTTTCTGATTTCCGACTATAATGCCATCGACCAGATAACCAAAGATTACAAAACCGCCATCATGATTTCCGTCAACGCCGGCATGGATATGGGAATGGTGCCCAACACCTATCGGGAATATATCAAATGCCTCAAGGAACTGGTACAGGAAGGCAAAATCCCGATGTCGCGTATTGACGATGCGGTAACGCGTATTTTGCGTGTCAAGGCCGCGATGGGCCTTCTGGACAAGAATGCTTCGGTTCTGGCCGACCGCACCCTCCAACAGGAATTCGGTTCCCTCAAGCATCGTCAGGTCGCCCGTCAGGCCGTCCGGGAGTCACTGGTCCTGCTCAAGAATCAGGGCAAGACGCTGCCCCTTTCCAAAACCGCAGCCCGCATCCATGTCGCCGGCAAGAATGCCGATGATATCGGCAACCAGTGCGGCGGCTGGACCATCGACTGGCAGGGCAAAAGCGGCGCCATCACCACCGGCGGCACCACGATTCTTGCAGCAATCAAGAAAACCGTCTCCGCCAATACGCAGGTCACATTCTCCAAAGATGGCGCCGGGGCTGCCGGGGCAAGTCTGGGCGTCGTTGTCATTGGTGAGACCCCGTATGCCGAGATGGAAGGCGACCGCAGCGACCTGGCCCTGGCCGCTGAAGATGTTCAGGCCATAGCCGAGATGAAAAAGGCCGGTATTCCGGTCGTGGTCGTCCTGCTGTCAGGCCGTCCCATGATTATCAACAACGTGCTGGAACAGGCGGATGCCTTTGTGGCCGCATGGCTGCCCGGCACGGAAGGTCAGGGTGTCGCGGATGTGCTGTTTGGTGATTATAAGCCCACCGGCAAGCTGTCGTACACCTGGCCGCGTTCGATGGACCAGCTTCCGATTAATGTCGGCGATAAGAATTATGACCCGTTGTTTCCCTATGGCTTTGGCCTGACCTATTAAGAGAACATCATGCGACGCGAGAATACACACAGGCAGCGGCTGCTGTGCATGGTCGGCCTTTTATTGGGTTCGCTCTGCTGGGGCAGCACCGAGATTCGCTTGAATTCGCTGGGCTTTTTGCCGTCGATGCCCAAGAAGGCAGCGATGATCAAGTCCTGCTCTGATTTCACGGTCCATCAGTCTTCCGACAACCGCGTCGTTTATTCCGGCAAGACAACGGGGCCAACTTTTCAGAAAGATATCAATCAGGACGTCTGGATTGCAGATTTTTCAGCATTTAAAACCCCGGGGCAGTATTATCTGACTATCCCCGGCGTCGGGCGTTCGATTGACTTCCCGATTGGCGATAAGATCTATGACTCCGCCTTTTATACGGCCATGCGGGGCTTTACTCTGTGGCGATGCGGCACGGCGGTTCAGGGCGAGCACAACGGCATCCGGTACAGCCATGCCCCCTGCCACATGAACGATGCGTATCAGACGTATACCGGCTTTGGCGACACCCGCCGCGACGGCACCGGCGGCTGGCATGATGCCGGCGACTATGGCAAATATACGGTCAACGCGGGCATCACCGTCGGCATGTTATTTCTGGCCTGGGACCACTTCCAGCCCCGGCTTCAATCCTTCACATTGAACATTCCTGACACCGCCGGCGGCTATCCGGACTTTCTCAAGGAAATCAAATGGGAAATCGACTGGCTCTTGAAAATGCAGTATCCCGACGGTTCCGGTAAAATCTCTCATAAATTGACCCCGCTGGATTTTCCCGGATTTATTATGCCGGAAAAAGATGCATCCAAGACCTATTTTACCGACTGGGGCTCAGCGGCCACGGCTGATTTTGTCGCCATGACCGCCATGGCCGCACGGTATTTCAAGCCTTATGATGCCGCGTATGCTCAGCGGTGTCTGGAAGCATCGAAGAACAGCTATGCGTTTTTGAAGGCGAATCCCGCCGATAAGAAACCGGACCAGAAGGCCTTTTCAACCGGCGGGTACGGCACCTCGGATTCGGATGACCGGCTCTGGGCGGCTGCAGAACTGTGGCAGACCACAGGCGACGCACAGGTCCTGCAGGATTTCGAAAATCAGGCCAAGACCATCAATAACAAAATTGATGCCGCATGGGATTGGTCCAATATTCGAAATCTCGCGATGTTTACTTATCTGCTGTCAGGCCGGGAGGGCAAGAATCCGGATATCGCAGACGATGTCAAACATGATTTACTCTCTGTTGCAGACGCCATCGTCCAACAGTCCCGCAAGGATGTGTACAGCAGGCCCCTTGGCGGCACGTATTACTGGGGCAGCAACGGGACTGTCGCCCGACAGACGCTGACCCTGCAGATTGCTTACAAAATAGACCCGAAACCCGACTATCGTTCCACTGTATTGGATGCAATCGCGCATCTATTCGGACATAATACGTATGGTCGCTCGTTTGTCACCGGAATCGGGCATCTGCCGCCCATGAATCCACACGACCGGCGTTCGGGGGCGGATGGGATTAAAGATCCCTGGCCTGGCTATCTGGTCGGCGGCGGAACCTCCGCCAGCAACTGGAAAGATATTGAGGACGATTACCGAACCAATGAAATCGCCATCAACTGGCAGGCGGCACTGGTTTATGCCCTGGCCGGGTTTGTCAGTCAATAAAGGATTCCATCAACACAGAACAAGGAGTTGCAATGATGTACATTCACAAACACAAAATTGTATTCACGGTTTTTATCGTCCTTTTGCTGCTGACGGCGATGCAGACTGGGTGGTGCCAGCAGACCGCATCGGATGGCAAATGGATGCTGTGGTATCCCAAGCCTGCTGAAAAGTGGGTCGAGGCGCTGCCGATTGGAAACGGAATGATGGGTGCGATGGTCTTCGGCAAGACCGATGTCGAACGCATCCAGTTTAACGAAGACAGTCTCTGGACCGGCCAGCCCTGCGATTACCAGAATCCCGGCGCTGCCGAGGTCCTGCCCCAACTGCGGCAACTTCTATTTGACGGTAAACAGGCCGAGGCCCAGAAACTGGGGATGGAACGCTTTATGAGCAATCCTATGCGACAGGCCTTTTACCAGCCCTTTGGCGACCTGAAGCTGACTTTCGACGGGCATCAGAATCCCACCGACTATCGTCGCAGTCTCGACCTGCGGGAGGCAATATCGCGCGTTCAGTATAAAGTCAACGGCGTGACCTATACACGGGAGATTTTCGCCAGCTATCCGGATCGCGTCATTGTCCTGAAGTTATCCTGCGACAAGCCGGGAGCGCTGTCGTTTCTGGCCCAACTGACCAGCCCGCACCGTTCGTCTCAGATTGTTCGTCTGAATGATTACAGTCTCGCTCTTCGCGGACAGGTCACCAATCGCGGCGAAAACGGCCAGGAAAGCAAGCTGCGCTTCGAAGCACAATTGATTGCAGCAGCCCAGAGCGGCCAATGTTTCGTGTCCGACAACGGCATCCAGATTACCAATGCCGATTCGGTCACTCTGCTGCTGACGGCGGCGACCAGCTATGTCAATTACAAAGATATCTCTGCCGACCCAACCGCCCGATGCGAGAAGGTTTGTACTGCGGCTCAGCAGTTTTCCTATGACCAGCTCAAACAGCGCCATCAGTCCGATTATCAGGCATTGATGAATCGCGTGGATATCGAGCTGGGCGATACTCCCGCCTCGCAAAATCCCACCGATCAGCGCATTCGGGAATTCAGCAAAACCGACGACCCCGCCCTGGCCGCTCTGTATTTCCAGTTCGGGCGGTATCTGCTGATTGCCTCCAGCCGTCCCGGCGGCCAGCCCGCCAATCTGCAGGGACTCTGGAATGAGAATATGTCACCGCCGTGGGGAAGCAAGTACACCGTCAACATCAATACCGAAATGAACTACTGGCCCGCTCAGATTACCAACCTGTTCGAATGTGCCGAACCGCTGTTCAGTATGATTCAGGACTGCTCACAGACAGGAGCGCTCACCGCCAAAACCTACTACAACTGCCCCGGCTGGGTGCTGCACCACAACACCGACCTGTGGCGGGCTACTGCGGCAATCAACGCTTCCGACCATGGCATCTGGGTCACCGGCGGAGCCTGGCTGTGCCAGCACCTCTGGTGGCAATATGAATTCACCGGGGATAAAGAATTCCTGAAAAACCGGGCCTATCCTATTATCAAAAGTGCGGCTGAATTTTTCGCCGCCTATCTCGTCGAAGACCCGCGCAATCCGAATCGCTGGCTCATCTCCGGCCCGTCGAATTCTCCCGAACAGGGCGGCCTGGTCATGGGCCCGACCATGGATCATCAAATCATTCGGTCGTTGTTCACCAACTGCATCGATGCGTCCAAAATCCTTGAGGTCGATACCGATTTTCGTGAGAAACTGGTTTCCATGCGTGCCCGCATCGCGCCCAATACCATCGGCAAACACGGCCAGCTTCAGGAGTGGCTGGAAGATGTGGACAATCCCAGGAATGAGCACCGCCATATTTCTCACCTGTGGGCGCTGCATCCCGGACAGGAAATCAACCGTTACGATACGCCCGACCTGTGGCAGGCTGCCCGCAAATCACTGGAATTCCGCGGCGACGGCGGGACCGGCTGGTCGATGGGCTGGAAAATCAATTGCTGGGCACGCTTCCACGACGGCAATCATGCCTTCACGATGCTGAAAAACCAACTGACGCCGGAAAAAACGCTGCCCAATCTGTTCGATAACCATCCGCCCTTCCAGATTGACGGCAATTTCGGCGCCACCTCCGGCATTACCGAAATGCTGCTGCAGTCGCACGCCGGACGCATCGAACTGCTGCCTGCCCTGCCCGATGCCTGGGCGAATGGCTCCGTCAAAGGACTCCGCGCCCGTGGCGGCTTTGAAGTCGATATCCAATGGAACGAAGGCAAGCTTGTTAAAGCCAATATTAAAAACCTGACAGGACAGCCGCTGAAAGTAAGATATGGCGGCAAGGACATCCAAGTGGAAATCCCCAAAGGACAAGCCCGCACCCTGACCGCAGAGCAGTTTAAATAGGCTTTGATGCTATCGCAGGCAATCCTGTATCAGTGCGCAGAAACGTTGTCCAATAACCACCGCGTCATGTTGTTGGGCAACGTTTCTTCCATTTTGGCCCATGCTCTGCCGAAGGGATACATCATTCACGAGAACGGTTATGGCATCGATCCATTCGTTTTCCTGCCCAGCGGCAAGCCCCGTTTTGCCGCCCATTAGAAAATCGGCATTTACCCCTACCGGCGATGCTATCACCGGAAGCCCTGCCGCGAAATACTGCAAAATCTTGAAGCCGCACTTGCCGCGGGTGAAATGATCATCCGGCAGCGGACACAGCCCGATATCGCAGGCTGCTAAATCCGCCGCCTCGGTTTCCAGCGACCACGCCTTTTTCTCCACAGTCATCCCAGACAGGTCAAAGAAATCGTCGCAGATAATTCGCAAAACCACCTGCGGACAGGTCCTGCCAATCTGCTCTAACGCAGGCGACAATTCCTTTAAATACCGTAATGTCGCCTTACTCCCAATCCAAACCAGGCGAATCCTGCCATCCGATGGCGCTCTCTGTATGCCGCTATATTTCGACGTATCCAGTCCGGTTGGCAGAATATGCACAGCTGTGCAGAATGGCCGGGCCTGCTCGGCCAGCCAGGTATTGCCCGCAATCACACAATCCACCAGCCGCATCGTTCGCTCAAACAGGCGAAAATGGCTCGAATGCCGGCAATCCGGCTTGTGCGGGCTGAACATAATGGCATCGTCAAAATCATAAATGATTCGCCGAGCGTGCTTGCGTAAAATCCGGGCATCCCAGAAATTCAGCGTCTTTTTGTGCAGCAGGACCGCATCGTACTGTCCTGCCCCGGCAAACAGCTTCCACCGTGCCCAGTATCCCTTCGGGAACCGCACCACGGTACAGACAACCCCCGCCGCTTCCAACTGAGGAAGGTAAATCCCAATCCGCTGCCGGAAACTGGCCCGGTCCGGATTATGTGACAAGATTAGTACGTGTTTGTGAGTCATCCGATAATTTCTATTCCAGGATTAGCCATAATCTGGAATTATTATATTGAAAATATCGATAAAAACAAGTATTTTGCTGGCAGTATCCGGACTTCATCGGCTTAAGAATAGATGGACCATCGTCTCTGCGGAGCAGGATATCCATGGAAACAAAAGTAAAAGTTGATATTCAACAATTAATCCAGAAAAAAACACCGATTGTGATCGATATCGGCTGCGGCGCCAAGAAAAAAGAAGGCCGCATCGGCATCGATCGGGTTGATGCGCCCCAGGTGGACATTGTGACGGATATTGAACGCGGGCTGCCGTTTTTCCCTGATCAGTCCGTGAATGAGATACACTGCCGCAGCGTCCTTGAACACGTCCATAACTTTGACCTCCTGCTCAGGGAAATAATGCGAGTACTCAAAAAAGACGGAAAAGCCTATATCTTTGTCCCGCATTTTTCAAATCCCTATTATTATTCCGACCCCACCCACGTCCGGCACTTTGGCCTGTATACGTTTTATTACTTCGTCGATTATCCGCTACAATTGCGACGGAAAGTCCCGAATTTCTATTCCGACCTTCGCCTGCAGATCATCTCTCAGCGTCTGATATTCCGATCCAAGTTCGGCCTGCTGGGATTTCTGAAAAAAGCCTTCGGCTGGCTTGTCAACTGCTGCACACTGTGTCAAGAATATTACGAGGAAAACCTGGTATACACCATCCCTGCCCATGGGATTGAATTTGTTATCGGGCATCCTTCTAAATCATAAACGGGTCTTGCCGGCTATTGCTTTTCTGCCTCAAGAATAAATGCCGTAATTTCCTGATTCAGCAGTAAAGGCAGGAACTTTTCAATCTTTGCGTCGTCCCAGTTCCACCAGGCAATCTTGAGCAGCCGCTGTATGGTTTCGTCGTCAAATCGCTTTTTAATCAGTTTGGCGGGATTGCCGCCCACAATGCCGTATGCGGGAACGTCTTTGGTCACCACCGCCCCCGCCGCAACCACAGCCCCGTCACCAATCGTAACCCCGGAAAGAATGATCGCGCGATAGCCTATCCAGACATCGTTTCCAATCACCACGTCGCCTTTGGTGGCCGGGTGTCCTGTAAAGTGTTCGGCGGATTTCCACAGCGAATTAAAAGGAAACGTCGTCACCCAGTCAATGCGATGCTCCCCGCCGAGAAATATGGTGACATCAGCACCAAAAGAACAAAATGCCCCGACCTTCAGCACTGCCCCCTCGCCCCACGACATCACTTTGGGCTTTCCATAACTCCACTTGCCGATTTGATATTCAGGAAAACGGGCATTCAGATATCGGCTTTCTTTTTTCTTTTTGAAGAACCTCAACATTATATCCTTTCACGCCGACGAATGCGGTTGACAGGCGGCTTTTTCATACAAGATGCAATACAGTCATCAGATCACACGATTCCAAGGAGCAGAGCAGGCATGCTTTTCCACCAAATCAATAAAGTGTCTGGCCATGACGACACAGTTGTATTCCCGATGCGCCTGTTCCATCCCCGCATCCGCGATTTTTTGTCTTTCGGATTCGTGCTTGACATACCAATCGGCCAATTCGATAAATTCCTCATACGTATCAAAATAGCACAGGTGTTTTTTGTCCTGATGCAGCAGCTCGGTCTGGGGAATCCGCTTGGCCAGCACCAGCGGCCCGCAGGACAAGCTGTTGATTAATCGGTCGGAATGGTACAGGGGGATATCATTGGTGATATTTATGCTCAGGGCTACTTTGGCATTGCTCAGGGCGTGGAAATAATCCAATCCCTCCACACGTGGTACGCCAAAGGCTCCATAGACCCGGCAGCCCGGCCGCTGTGCAATCGTCTCAATCAGATGATATCGGTCGCCAACCTGACCCAGACGCTGATGGATGGGCTTGCCGGTAAAAATGATTTCCGCCTGCCACTTCGGGTCCGGAGCATAACGGTATTGAATATCCGGATCACAGACATTGGGCAAGAATGCACATCGCGGTACGCCTGCTTTTTTGTAGGTCTCCAGAAACGCTCCGCCGCTGGTGTTGACCACCATATCACACTCGGCCGCAATCGCCAGTCGTTCCTGATTTTTATCGGGGAAAGGATCCTCATCACGCCCCACTACGATCACCCCGGGCGCAGCCTGACGGATAACTCGAATGGTTTCCGGTTCCAGATATTTCATCCCGAATATATACACGATATCCGGATAGTAGGTCTTAATCTGGCAAACCAAGAGCTCATCCGTGCGACGCTTGACGAATTTCGGCATAAAACGCCGGAAATATTTCCCGGAAAAGGGATTAAACTGTGTCAGCACATTGCGATAGCTGAAACGCTGGACATCGTGTCCGGCCCGCAGAAGGCCCTTAATCCACATCCGGGATTGCAGACGAATCGAACGTTCCGACTCGTCCTTGAAATCCGCGATAATCAATATTCTTTTCATAGTCTTCCTGAATCCGCATTTCACTTCACGAATCCGACTGCAAACACTCCATCTGAATCGTACAACCAGGCAATGTTATTTTTCAGCCATTGCGGGCAAATGCATAGATATCGCCGAAATTGGATATCTGGTTTCCCATATTTGTCAAATAAGCCTTCATATCCTGAGCCGAGAGACGTGAAGCCATCTCAAATTGCCCTGCTTCTCCAAAACAGAAATTATACTCATACTGGCCGATAGCCGACAACCGATCGATGCATTCGAGGGTCTTTTCAATTTTTTCCGGGACAAACTCAAATGACAAGCAGGCAATCGGACTGGATAATCCTTTGAGTACTTCGGCCTCGGCTCCTTCGACATCAATCTTGCAAAACCTCGGTCTTCCGTGAATCTGAATCAGCCGATCCATCGTCGTGGTCTTGACATCCACCTGGTCAGCCCACTTGTGCGATGGAAAACGCCCGCTTTTTTTGACTGCATCGATCCATTCTTTGCTGGTGGATGAAATCGTTGAGGATTTGTCAATATACAGCGTAATCATTCCTTCTTTTTCGCCCAGCGCCGAGGTAACAATGACCACCCTGTCTTTCTGTTGTCCAAAACGCCTGGTCAGAATACGCCAGCAGCTTTCCTGCGGTTCAACGGCAATCACTTTGGCGCCGGCCTGCAGAAAGATGGCGGCCTTGTCACCCACATTGGCCCCCACATCAAACACAATATCTCCGGGCGAAAAGAGCTGCTTGTAGAAGGCCAACTGCACTTCTGTGCCCTGGGCATGCGTCTGACAGCGTTTCTGGACTTTTTTCCAGTTTCGATGTGCCTTGTATATCTCTTTTATTTTGGTAATCCATTTCATGGTATATTTTTCCTTTATTTGGTAAACCAGAACATGCCGCAGGCATAGCGCATGGCCGCAAACGGCTGCATATCCGTATTCCGGAGAAAGGTCTTGTCATCCGTACTGCCTGAAAATTCAACCAGCTTTAATCCCTTGAAGTAATCCAGGATCTGCTGGGGGGAATGAATGCGATGCGCATTAAAGCAGAGTTTGGGCTGCCCGACCGGCAGTGAAAAATATAAATTCCCGCCCGGCTTCAGACAACGCGCCAGTTCTGCCGCTGCTTTTTTTGTGCCCAGCGGGTCCAGGGGGTCGCCATATCGTCCCAGGCCGATATGCTCGGCCACGTGCAGACAGGAAATCGATTCCACACTGTTGTCAGCATAGGGAAGCTCGAGGATAGACCCATAGGTGCTTTCCAGATTCGGCAGATTGTTGACCGCCATCGGACGGATATCCACAAACTGAACTTTGGTAATCGTGCTGAGCAGACCGACAAAATCCACATTGGACCCGACATCGACATGCTGTGCGGGCCGATGCGCCGCGATCTTTTCCATCGCCCAGACATGCTGATAAAAATAATGACTGTCCACCCCCGTCCCGCTGGTCTTGTCAAACAGGCAGGGATAGGTATCTTTCAGCCGAATCGGCTCCGCCCCTTCCATGCGGCTGTAGCGGCGCCAATCCCGGAAATATCCCGGAAACCGGCTCAGGCCCGACAGAATCTTCGAGCGAATCAGTTGCTTTTTCCATCGACTATAAAACTTTGACATTGCAATTTCCGTTAGCTTAAGGCCAGTTCACCATTGCGCAGCATGTGTTCAAAATAAGAAATGGTCCTCTTCAGGCCCTCGTCAAGAGCCACTGTCGGAGACCACTTCAGCACATTTTGAGCCAGGCTGATATCCGGTTTGCGCTGCGTCGGGTCGTCCTGCGGCAGCGGCATAAAATTCAATTGACTTGATGATCCGGTCAGCTCAATGATTTTCCGGGCCAGCTCTAAAATGGAAAATTCCTGGGGATTGCCGCAGTTGACCGGCCCGGTAAAGCTGTCTGTGGTATCCATCATCCTGACCATGGCCTCAATTAAATCATCCACATAACAAAACGACCGGGTCTGGCTGCCCTGACCATAAATGGTAATGGGCTTATTCTGCAGCGCCTGAACAATAAAATTCGACACAACCCTGCCGTCATTGGGCAGCATTCTTGGTCCATAAGTATTGAAGATGCGAATCACCTTAATCCGCAGCTTATGCTGGCGATGATAATCAAAAAACAGGGTCTCCGCACAGCGTTTCCCTTCATCATAGCAGGAGCGAATTCCAATCGGATTGACATGTCCCCAATAGGATTCTGTCTGCGGATGAATTTCGGGATCACCATAGACTTCACTGGTTGAGGCCTGGAGAATTTTGGCCTTGACCCGCTTGGCCAGTCCCAGCATATTAATCGCCCCATGCACACTGGTCTTGGTCGTTTGGACCGGATCGTGCTGATAATGAATCGGCGAAGCGGGACAGGCTAAATTATAAATTTCATCCACTTCAATATACAGGGGAAAGGTCACATCATGCCGCATCATTTCAAACCGGCCGTTCGGGAGCAAATGAAGAACATTTTGCTTTCGCCCGGTATAAAAATTATCCACGCACAGGACATCATGTCCCTCACGCAATAAACGCTCGCATAAATGCGATCCCAGAAAACCGGCTCCACCGGTTACAAGAATACGTTTTACCATGCTTTCCTCACATTTCCTTTTTGCATAACTTAAACCGCTCGGGACCGCCATGGGTTTGTCCCGGCTTATCCGCTGCCAGGCTGTCTATATCCAGCCGCCAGCCCTGCCGATATTTTTCCGCCAGCACTTCCACCGTCAGCCGGGCTGAATCATCCCACTCATTGACAGTCGTCGTATTCACCATGTTCACCTGGATGGCCGTACCGCAAATCGACCGATAGGCCAGCAGATGTCCAAACGCATCGGGATGTCTCTGCACATAACGGCAGCACCAGGACTCCAGTGTGTTGGGATTATAAAAAAAACCAAATCGTTTGTACAGATTCCGGATTTTCAAAAAACACCCATAAAGGTGCGCCGCCTTTGAACCGGGTCGAAAATAACGATTGGCAATCCAATTGTGACTCACAACCCTGCTGAATAATCGGCGAATATCTTCGGTCCGATAAACTGTCGCACAAAGCTCAAATGGATACCGCGTATTCGATGTCTGCCCCTTTGTCCAATCCAGAGCATAGATGGTCTGCCCCTCAACATCCTCCGGCCAGACACTGCCTGCAGCAAAATCCTCGGGCATCTGCTGCTGATCCAGCCGTAACGAAAAACCAAACAGCAAATCCCCCAGCTTGTCAAAGGTTCCCTGGATCGTCTCCAGTCCAATGCCATCAAAATACACCAGATCATCAATCCCAAACAAAATATAGGGGGTTTTGATTCCCTCGAATAACCGCATGAAATCCAGATGGAAATTCGTCTCACGAATGACCCGGCAGGCCGGAAATGAACGAAAACACTGTTCATATTCCTCGCTAAACAGTTCCGGTTTATAGAGAATATAAACCTGTATTGCCTCCGACGGAAAATATCGGTACAGACTCTCTAAATACCCATGCAATTGCAGGGGGCGATTTTTTGTAAATACAATGATACTGACAAGCTTGCCCATTATTTCTCAGGGATAAAGACGAGATTTTGATCTTGTGCACGATATAAATCTGCTTTATGACAGCCGCAAATTTCATACGCCGTGTATCCAAAATCCTTCATGAATGTTTCAAATTCCGCGATGGTATGATTCGTCAGCGAAAAAGCCCTGTGTGATATCTCAATGACCAGGATGGGCAGACGGCCCTTGGACTTTTTCAGGAAACCCGTCAATCCCAGCAGAACGGGGAATTCATAGCCTTCTGTATCAATTTTAATCAGCGCCACTCGGTCAACCGATTTCTGTTCCAGATAAGTATCCAATCGATGAACGGCAATCTCATGAGTTTTCTCAGGCTGGCCGGAAAGGAAATATCCTGACAGGAGCGAATGCCCGCCGGTATTTTCACTCTGATAAATAATCGTCTTGTCTTCCTTGTCTCCCAGTGCGGCCTGATTGACCGAGATGGAATAATTGGGATTCAACGAGCGAAATTGCTCCAAATAACTGAACAGCCACGGGACAGGCTCAAAACAGTGCACTTGCCCGGACGTTCCCACGCGAGTCGCTCCCACGGCGCTGAAATACCCCACGTTGGCACCTACATCCACGAAAACATCCCCCGGACGCAGATTTTTTTCGATAATTCTGCGTATCTCGATATCATACGCACCAAAATACATACTTCGTGTCATTTTCCCCAGCGCCAAATCACAGGGAAATTTGACGCCGTGAATATCCATAACCGAAAGCCCGTCCGGCGCGTTGCCGTGCTTGAGCTTGTGATGGTAATACTTATTCTTGTAGTACAACACCGGGTGCTGCAGTAATGATAATCTTGGCATCGTATTTATCCTTTATTGATCCAGGGAATCGTCCTTTAATATCTGCTGAACCTGCTCGGATCGCATAATCTGTTCAATCAGCCGGCTGATTTTTCGTATGGTGCGTTGTCGGAGATTATACTGTCCTGCATTCACAACCTGGGTTGCATGGGCCAGGTGATACAGATACTGCCGCATAAATCGGTCCGGCAGTTCCACGGTCTTATAGCCCCGGTCCACCAGCTCAAAATACAGTTTCTTGCCGACGGTCAATCCTTTGTCTCGATCCATCAGGAACGACAGTTTTTCGCGTTTGAGAACCTCGGTTCGGTAAATGCTGCATACCGTACGATTATAATACCGGTGTATTCCCACAGGATCCGGCACACGCAGCAGTTTTCGTCTGAACGTCTTGAAATCTGTCAGCTTTTTCAGCCAGACCTGCCAGTCCGGCGTCAATTCCACTTTCCCGGCTCCGACACAGGCAGTCCGGGTATCCTGACCAAACATCGCCAGCAGGTCCTCCAGCCAGTTCTCCCGCCGGACAAACGTATCCGAATGCATGGCGACAAAAAACTCGGTTTGAGTCTGCTCCAGACCCATATCCAGCGCCGCAGCATGGGCATACCCGCCGGTGCTGTCATTGGTCTTGTCTTTTCGCTCGATCAGCCGAATCCACTTCAGCGACCGCAGGTATTCCGTCGAGGCATCCTGTGAATCATTATCCACCACAATCACCTCGTACGGACGCCGCGTATATTTACGGATGCTGCGAAGACACAGCCGTGTCAAATCCAGGGTTTTGTAATTGACCACACAAATCGTCGCTCTGGCTTGTCGCTGGTTATCCATAGACCCATTCCGAAAAGCCGGTTATTGCGGCGACATCAACTGTGTCTCATACAGATTCTTATACACCTGACAACTTTGAATCAATTCCTGATGCTTGCCGTCTGCGACAATGCGACCCTTGTCCACGACAACGATCCGGTCGGCTGAAATGACCGTACTGAACCGATGGGCAATCAGAAAGCAGGTGCGTCCTTTCATAATATCACCCAGCGCGGCATGAATCTTAGCCTCGCTTTCGGCATCAATCTGGCTCATCGCTTCATCAAATATCAGAATTCGCGGATTCTTCAGAATCGCCCGGGCAATCACAATCCGCTGCAGTTGGCCGCCGCTGAAACCGCTGCTCAGTTCCCCAATCATCGAATCATAGCCGTTAGGGAGGGTCGTGATGAACTCATGGGCATAGGCTCGTTTGGCCGCTGCAATCACCTCATCCCGGGTCGCATCCGGCTTGCCGTAGGCAATATTGTTGGCAATCGTATCATTAAAAGTGGCGACCATCTGAGTCACCATGCTGATCTGGTCACGCAGGCTGTAAAATGTCGCCTGATGGATATCCTGCCCGTCAATCAGAATCTGTCCGCTGTCGGGGTCATAAAACCGCGGCAGCAGATTGACCAGGGTCGTCTTGCCGGAACCGTTGGAGCCGACTACCGCCACCGTCTGTCCCGCCGGGACTGTCAAATTAACCCCTTCCAGCGCCGGCTGCTGAGCACCTGGGTAAGTGAAAACGATATCACGAAATTCAATCTGCCGATCCAGAGGCTTCATCGCAAACGCCCCCGGTGCCTCTTTCTCTTTGGGCTGATCAATCACTGCAAACACACGCTCCGCCGCCGCATTGGCCTGCTGCACGTTATTCCAGACATCGCTGACCTTGCGCACCGATTCCGCTGCCGCCCCGAGGCAAATCAGCAGGGCAAAAAACGAGCTCGACTGCATGCCGTCATATTGATAAGTCACCCACGCAGCCCCCAGCAGGATGACCGCCCCGCCGGCGACCATCCCGAGCGCATCCATCATCGGGTTGGTGGCAGCCTCAATCCTGGACATCCGCAGATTATACTTGAGCAGAGCCTGGTTGGTGTTTTCGTACTGGTCGATTTCCCATTTCTGCCGGTTATATACCTTGACCACGCGCAGCGCGTTCATGGCTTCCTGAATACGTCCCAGCATCTGAGCCGTCGTCACCAGCGATTTTTTCGTGGCCTTTTTCATCTTCCGGCCCAGAATCGCTATCACACCGATTACCGCCGGCGCCGAGGTCATAAATATCAGCGTCAGCTTCCAGTTGATCGCGAACGCCCCGCACAACGCCCCGATGGTCACCAGCGGCTCACGAATCGTCTTGCCAAAGACGATCTTGATGCCCTTGCCGCTGATTGCCACATCACTGATAATACGGCTGGTGGTGTCGCTGGTCCCGCGCGCGGAGAAAAATCCCACCGGCATATACATCGCATGGCGAAAGACGTCTTCACGCAATCTGGTGTTAGCAATCGAGACAATTTTTTCCGCCAGATATGATTGATAAAATCTGGCCCAGCAACGGATAATCGTCACTACTGTCACGGCACAGATGACCAGAATCATTGCATGAAGCACATTTTCCTTGGTTTCGCTGCGGGGGATAAAACTGACAGGCCACTGAGCCCAATCCGCATAAAACGGCCTGGCCGGACTTTGAAACTTAATTGATTGGGTCTCCAACTGCTCCTGATGTTCCCGCTTGAAAGATACTACAACCGGCAAATCCGGATCCATCGTCGCCAGAACCTCAAGTATCCGGCTCAGGGACATGGTCTGTTCAGTCTTGCCGCCGACGGCTACGCTGAAAATCTGATCCCCTCGCTGCAATCCGTTCTGACTGGCCCACTTGTCCTCTTCGATCCGGTTAATTAACAGATATTTGGTCTTGCCGGAAGTCGCATCAAAAAAATCCGTCCGGCTGGGAACATAAAAATCCATCCCATATCGCCAGTTGCAGACTTTTCGATCCACCCAGCCATGCAGCCCTTCTTCTTCCATCATGACTTTCAATAACGGGATAATCGTCAGAAAACTGACCGATAACATCCCGGCAATCAGCATGGCCCAGAAAAATACGGCAATCAGGCTCGGCCACTGCGGCCAGACATAACCCAAGACCCGTTTAAAAGCAGACAAATTTGTTGTTTTTTCACTCATTCCCTGTTTAGCCTTTCTCAAGAAAACGGCAAAGTTTACTCCAGAAAGACCCCTCGGTCAAGACATTCCTTGTCCCGCCTGCTGCCGCCAAATCTAGGTTATCGATTGCTGTACATACTCTGATAATATTGCTGATATTGCCCGGACACAATATGATTAAGCCAGGCCGTATTCGCCAGGTACCAGTCGATGGTCTTGACAATTCCCTCCTCAAATGTCACTGTCGGACGCCAGCCCAGTTCTTTCATCATCTTGCCTGAATCGATTGCATACCGCCGGTCGTGCCCGGGGCGGTCTTTGACATGGCGAATCAGCGTCCTGGGCTTGCCCAGCCGCTCTAAAATAATCCCCACCACCTCCAGATTGGTCTTTTCATTGTTGCCGCCCACATTATAAATCGTACCCGGCTCAGCCTGTGTCAGAACCTTCCAGATGGCCGTGCAATGGTCGTACACATACAGCCAGTCCCGAATGTACAAGCCATCACCATAGACCGGCAGCTCTTTGTCATTCAAGGCATTATGAATCATCAAAGGAATCATTTTTTCCGGGAACTGGTACGGCCCGTAATTATTCGAGCACCGGGTGATATTGCACCGCAGCCCCCAGCTATGTGAAAACGCCCGCACCAGCATGTCCGCCGAGGCCTTGCTGGCCGAGTACGGCGAATTCGGACTTAATGGAGTGGTTTCCATGAAAAAGCCTTCTGTGCCCAGCGAACCATAGACTTCATCCGTCGAAACCTGCAAAAACCGCTCCAGTTTGTGGTCTAATGCCACTTTCAGCAGCGTTAGCGTTCCGGTCACATTGGTCTGAATAAAAATCCCCGGCTCCACCAGTGACCGATCCACGTGGCTTTCGGCTGCGAAGTTGACAATCGCATCAATTTTGTGTTGGACGACCAGATCATTCACGAGTTTCCCATCACAGATGTCGCCTTTGACAAAGAGATGATTCTCATGGTTCAAAAACTCACCCAGGCTTTCGAGATTGCCGGCGTAAGTCAGCATATCCAGATTCACAATCCGCACATCCGGATGCTCGCTGAGCACCATCCGCACAAAATTGCTGCCGATAAATCCCGCCCCGCCAGTTACCAGAATCGTTCGCATAGTCAATCCTTATCGTCTAAAAAAATAAATTAAATCGTCGTCAAATAATCCCGCAACGCGTCCTGCCATGTACGCATTTTTGCACCCAGCAGTGCCTCCAGCTTAGTGCAATTGAACCGGCTGTTCAGAGGCCGTTTGGCCGCCGATGGAAAATCGCTGGTCTTGCACGGGCTTAAGTCCACCGTCATTCCCAGCGTCGCAAACAAAAACTTCGCCATCTCAAATCGGCTCACATAC
This sequence comes from uncultured Pirellulales bacterium, assembly GCA_964550565.1. Classification (GTDB taxonomy): domain Bacteria; phylum Planctomycetota; class Phycisphaerae; order Sedimentisphaerales; family Anaerohalosphaeraceae; genus Anaeroglomus. The sequence continues at coordinate 16,827 of CAZKAI010000001.1, read as the reverse complement.
CCGCCGGCCGCCAGGTGGTACACTCCCTCCGGAAACGCCGGCGATTGAATCAATGAGCATAAAATTTTAGAAACGTCCTCGGTTGCCGTCGGTGCGCCCACCTGGTCATCAACGACCTTCAGCGGTTTACCGGCACGCGCCGCATCCAGCAGCTTCTTGATAAAATTAACACCATTTTGACCATAGGTCCACTGCACCCGAACAATGCAGCAGCGGCAGTCCGACGCAATTAACGCCTTCTCGCCTGCATATTTGCTCGCCCCATAAGCACTGACCGGATTGGCTGCATCGGTTTCGACATAAGGCCTGTCCAGTGTCCCGTCAAAAACAAAATCCGTACTGATATGCAGCACTGGAATTTTCTTACTCCCGGCAACCCGCCCCAGCATTCCCACCGCCTCACCATTGACCTGGAATGCAAGGGCCTGCTCGCTCTCAGCTTTTTCAACGTTTGTATAAGCAGCACAGTTTATCACAACACCGGCGCCGTCAATCGCCTTCTCAACCTGATTCTTATCCACAATCGAAAAATCAGGCAGGTCATAACCCCTGGCCGCTATCCCTTGTCGGGCAAGACAGGCCATCAAATCCGTCCCCAGCATCCCCCGGGCACCAAGCACAACCACTGAACTGTTCATCATCGTACTCCCTGCTGATAACGAGGCAGCCGTTCCACTGAATAGCTTTTCAACGGTCCGTATGCAGAATCTTTGGCCGACAGTGTCGGCTGCGATATCGGCCACTCAATCCCGATATCCGGATCATTCCAGGCAATCCCGCCTTCATTGGCCGGGGCGTAATATTCCGTGCATTTATAATGAAACAGGGCCGTCTCACTCAGTACACAGAATCCATGAGCAAATCCGGCCGGGATAAAAAACTGCCGCTTGTTTTCCGCCGACAGTGTTACTCCCACCCACCTGCCAAACGTCGGCGAACCAAGACGAATGTCCACCGCCACATCATACACCTCACCCTGTAAGACCTGCACCAGTTTGCCCTGTCCGTTGGGATTTTGAAAATGAAGCCCGCGCAGCACACCCCGCTGAGAAAAAGAAATATTATCCTGCACAAACATCTCCGGGATGCCCGCCTCGGCGTATCGTTTTGCACTGTAGGTCTCGACAAAAAAACCCCGCGCATCGCCAAACACCTTCGGCTCCAGAATAATCGCATCGGGTATCGCAGTTTCAATTCGATTCATCAGTTTCCACCTTTAATCAACTGAATGAGGTATTGGCCATATTCGTTCTTCTTCAGCGGCTCAGACAGACACATCACCTGCTCAGCCGAAATCCAGCCCATACGATAGGCAATCTCTTCCGGGCACGAAATCATCAGCCCCTGCCGCTGCTGCACCGTTTGGACAAAATTCCCCGCCTGAAGCATCGACTCATGCGTTCCCGTATCCAGCCAGGCAATTCCGCGGCTGAGCAGTTCCACCCGAAGCTGCCCGCGCTTCAGATATTCCCGGTTGACATCGGTTATCTCCAGCTCGCCGCGTGCCGAGGGCTTGATCGAAGCGGCAATTTCCGTAATGTTCTGGTCATAATAATAAAGCCCCACCGCCGCATAATTGGATTTGGGTTTGGAGGGTTTTTCCTCCACGCTCAGGGCCTTGCCGGATGCATCAAACTCAATCACGCCATACCGCTCCGGGTCGCGCACCCAATAGCCGAAAATGGTCGCCCCATCCTGATTCACCGCAGCATTTCGCAGCGACGGCGTCAGGCCGTGTCCATAGAAAATATTATCCCCCAGAATCAGGCACGCCGGCCCCCCGGCCAAAAAGGATTTGCCGATGATAAACGCCTGCGCCAATCCTTCCGGTTTCGGCTGAACAGCATAGTCAATCGATATCCCCCACTGTCTCCCATCCCCCAGCAGCGTCCGAAACAGTGGTGTATCCTGCGGGGTCGAAATCACCATAATCTCACGAATCCCCGACAGCATCAGTGTCGCCAGCGGATAATAGATCATCGGTTTGTCGTACACCGGCAACAACTGCTTGCTGACCGCCTGGGTTGCAGGATAAAGCCGCGTCCCGCTGCCCCCGGCCAGAATAATCCCTTTTCGCGCCATACTCTCTCCCGTATCCACAGAGGTTATCGTGTATTATGAAAACTGCCGCAAAAACCGCAAATCATTTTCAAACAGCAAACGTATATCGGTAATCCCGTATTTCTTCATCGTCAGTCGCTCGATGCCGAATCCAAACGCCCAGCCGGTATATTTCTCGCTGTCGATATTTACCGCCTTGAACACATTCGGGTCCACCATCCCGCAGCCGCCGATTTCCATCCATGATTCCCGGCCGCTTTTATCCACCCACAGGATATCCACCTCGCAGCTTGGCTCGGTGAACGGGAAAAAGCTCGGTCGAAAACGGAACTGGGTGTCCGGCCCAAAAAAGACATGAATGAACTGACTGATGGTTGTCTTTAAATCCACCATCGTCACCCCTTCATCCACGACCAGGGCCTCAAGCTGGTGAAACATAAACATGTGCGTTGCATCCACCGTATCCGGCCGATACACGCGCCCCGGGGCCACGACACGGATCGGCGGGGTTTGTTTTTCCATCGCCCGAATCTGAATCGTCGAAGTCTGACTCCGCAGCAGCATTGAGTCGCTGATATAATAATTATCCATAGGATCCCGCGCCGGATGTTCCGCCGGGATATTCAGGGCAATGAAATTATGCCATTCATCCTCAATCTCCGGCCCATAGGCAATCTGGAATCCCATCCGCCCGAAGATATCCAGCAGTTCACTGACCGTTTGCGTCAGGATATGACTGCGTCCCCGCTGAATCGAAGCCCCCGGCAGAGTGACATCAATCATCGGCCCCTGTTTGGTACTGCTGGTACCCAGATCTTGTTTTTTGCTCTCAAAGGCCTCCGTCACCTGCTGCTTGATGCGGTTGGCCGTCTGCCCGCCCTGTTTCTTCTGCTCCGGCGGCAGGCTGCCGATCTGGCTGAGCATATTCGTCACAAGCCCTTTGCGTCCCAGATATTTTACCCGGTAATTCTCAAGCTCTTCAGCCGTCTTTATGGTATCCAGTTCCGCCATGGCGGAAGCGGCAATTTGTTCAAACTGTTCCAGCATAGTCGTATGTATCCTTATCCTGATTTCACGTGAATTATCACAAGTCGTCGTGGTTGTGTTTCCCGGGATAACTCATGGCAAATTATACCCTGTGGGTATAAAAAAGAACAGCCTTCAGCGATAATTTTAATCTTAGCGCCGAAGGCAGTTCTCTGTCTTGATAATTTCGTTTGATAAAATGCTATTTTGCTGCAGCCAGCGCCTTTTCGACAATCTTGTCGAAACCGGCCGGATCAGCAATGGCTATCTCGCTGAGCATCTTGCGGTTCAATTCAATCGCCGCCTTCTTGCAGCCGTTAATCAGCAGGCTGTAGCGAATCCCGCGTTCACGGCAGGCCGCATTCAGACGGACAATCCACATTTCACGGAACAAACGCTTTTTCTGGCGACGGCCGACGCGGCTGTACACATTGGCGCGAACCACCGCTTCTTTGGCCAGACGAATCTGATTTTTCCTTGGACCGTAAAAACCCTTTGCGGCCTTTAAAACGCGCTTTTTGGACTGATGACGCGCATGTCCCTGACGTACTCTTGGCATACCAGCTTTTCCTTTCTGAACTTGGTTACATCGATTACACCCACTACGGCAGCTGATGGAGCCGGGAAGCGGGTTGCTTTACTTTAATGTTGTTACGCTGCGAAACGCTTACGCACCCAGCAGTGTCCGGATCGCACGAGCCTTGGCGCCTTCGACAATCGCTGTGGATTTGATCGAACGCAGCTTCCGACCGCTCTTGTTGCTCAGCAGATGACCGCCGTTGCACCGCTGGCGTTTTACCTTGCCTGTGCCGGTAATCTTGACGCGTTTCTTTAATCCCTTGTGGGTTTTCATTTTTGGCATATAACTTCTTCCTCTTTAAGAGTTTACGAAAATCATAGTCAAATTCGTACTGGAAAGCGGAATACTATACCCGCTTTGTACCATAAGGTCAACAAAAAACTGCCCGAAATCAACAAAAGCCGATTTCTCAGGCCTTAGTCTTGAGTTCAATGTTCAATCCGGATGGATTAGGTCCCTTTTGTACCGGCTCCCCCGCCGCTGGAGTCGCCGCAACTTTGGATGGAACCAGAATCAGCGTCATGCGTTTACCCAGCAAGTCCGCCGGCCGCTCCACCTTGGAACAACCCTGCAATCGCTCAATGATATAGTTCATCACCTCTTTACCGTGATCGACATACATCATCTCGCGGCCTCGGAACATCATCGTAAACTGAACCTTGTCGCCGCGCTGCAGGAATTCCTCAGCATGCTTAATCTTGATATCCCGGTCATGATCGTCAATTTTGGGACGAATCCGAAGTTCCTTTAATTCCATCACATGCTGCTTTTTCTGACTCAGCTTGGCTTTGCGCTTCTGCTGATAGAGGAACTTGCCGTAATCCATTATCCGACAAACAGGCGGCTGGGTATTCGGAGACACTTCCACCAGATCAAGACCCGCTTCGCGTGCTTTATCCAGTGCGATTTGAATCGTGACAACGCCCACCTGACTGTTCGATTCGTCAATCAGCCGAACCGGGCTGATGCGAATCTTTTCATTGATGCGGAAACCTTCCGTACTGATAGCTGCTGCCTTTCCATTTTATATTGTTTTTATGGTCTTTATTTTTCATTCACCGCCGAATGAAAAATCACATGCCTAATCGATCGCTTTTTTCTGCGATTTGTTCCTTAGCCTTTGCGATAAACTGATCAACCGATACCGTCACTGTCTGCTGGCTCTGACGCATACGCACATTGACTGCATTCTGTTCGGCCTCTTTGGGGCCGACAACCAGCATATAAGGCACACGGTCACCATGAGCCTTGACAATCTTGGCCCCGATCTTGTCGTCCGACAAATCCGTCGAGACGCGGAATTCATGATGCTTGAGCGTCTCGGCCAGCTTCATCGCGTATTCATTGGTCTTCTCGCTGATGGGCATAATCCGCACCTGTTCCGGTGCCAGCCACAGCGGGAAATTGCCCGCGTAATGTTCAATCAGGATTCCCAGGAATCGCTCCAGCGACCCGAGAATTGCCCGATGCAGCATCACCGGCGTCTTTTCCGTATTGTCCTTGTCGGTATAAGTCACCTCAAACCGCATCGGCATTGAAAAATCAAGCTGAATCGTGCCCAACTGCCACGACCGCCCGATGCAGTCGTTGATATGAAAATCAATCTTCGGCCCGTAGAACGCCCCGTCGCCCGCATTAATCTGATACGCCAGACCTTTATGCTTTAAGGCCCCCGCCAGGGCATTAGTTGCAACCTCCCAGATTTCATCCGAGCCGATATGGTCTTCCGGCTTGGTCGAAAGCTCGATATGATACTCCTTAAAACCAAACGCTGAATAGAGTTCCTGTACCAGCGAAATGACGCCGATGACTTCGCTTTCGATCTGATCCGGAGTGCAGAAAATATGAGCATCATCCTGCGTAAACTGCCGCACGCGCACCAGCCCGTGCATCTGACCGCTGGCCTCGTAACGGTGCACCAGCCCCAGCTCCGCAACACGCATCGGAAACTCGCGATACGAATGCTTGTTGGATTTGTACACCAGCAATCCGCCCGGACAGTTCATCGGTTTGATGGCGTAGGTCATCTCATCGACCGTCGTAAAGTACATATTCTGTTTATAATGGTCCCAATGTCCGCTGCGATGCCACAGCGATTCATTAAGCATGATCGGTGTCTTGATCTCGCAGTACCCGTACTTGCGATGAATCATCCGCCAGAAATCGATAATCTCATTCCAGACTACCATGCCCTTGGGATGCAAAAATGCAAAGCCCGGCCCTTCATCCTGAAAACTGAACAAATCCATCTGCCGGCCAATCACACGGTGATCCCGCTTTCTGGCCTCTTCTATCCGGGTAATATGTTCATCCAGCTCTTTTTTATTGCGCCAAACCGTACCGTAAATCCTTTGCAGCATCTTCTGACTCGCATCCCCATGCCAGTATGCCCCCGCCACCGACATAATCTTAACTGCCTTCGGGTCAACCGCCCCCGTCCGCGGAATATGCGGTCCCCGGCACAAATCCATAAATCCGTCGCCCTGCCGGTAAAAACTAATCACATCCCCGGCCGCACGGTCGATATTGTCCAGTTTATACACATCTCCCGCCATTTTCTGACGGGCTTCATCGCGATTCATCTCGATACGTTCAAATGGCCGGTCGGATTTGATAATCTCGGCCATCTTCGATTCGATTTTCGGGAAATCTTCCGGCCGGATGGGAGTATCCAGGTCCACATCATAATAAAAGCCATCGGCAACCGTCGGTCCATACACCAGACGGGTATTCGGCCACAAACTGCATATCGCCTCGGCCATAATATGCGCACAGCTATGGCGCAGTATCTCTACCCCTTCGGCGTCTTTATTCGTAATGATTTGCAGGCTCACTTCACCAGCAATGGGTGTGGATAGATCAACCATTTTATCATTAATGCGAGCCGCCAGAGCCGCACGGGCTAAACCCGCGCCAATCATCTCGGCGAATTGATACGCGTTCGTGCCGTCTGGAGCTTCCAACACAGCTCCGTTCGGAAGTTTAACTTTTGCCATGGACCTTTCCAATAAATAGCTGAAATTGCTCAGTTTGCGTCAATTCCAAGGCGCACCTTAAGTGAGCATACATAAATTATAACAATATAGGAATTTTGTCCTAAATGTCAAGAGACAATACGCAGATAGTGGCAATATATTTAGATTTACCCTGTATACATACTTCTATTATCTAAAATAGGCCTTTAAGACATATTGCTGCATCATTCGCTGGGTATTAAAGAACGACCCATTCATTGCCACGGCTATCGTCATAACACGATAAAAATGATGTCTATTGTGGTAATATAAATCCGCCACCTTGGCCAGCTTGTCATATAAGGATGCCGCATCCGATGCCCTGCTTCCGCCCTGTTCGTTCTGACGACGGTGATTTTCACCGATCGCCCAGCCCGTTATACCTTCGATGCAGCCCTCGATCCACCATCCATCCAGAATACTCAATGACGGAACTCCATTCAGAGCGGCCTTCATTCCGCTGGTTCCAGAGGCCTCCATAGGCGGCTCAGGCGTATTCAGCCAGACATCTACACCCGCAACCAGCAATTTCGCCAAAGCCATATCATAATTAGGTAAATAGATAATTTTCAGGTCATTTTTCAGTTGTCCTGCCGCCGCGACAATGCGTTTAATTAACTCTTTGCCTTCCGTGTCGTTGGGGTGAGCTTTGCCGCCATAAATAATCTGTATTTTGCCAACTTCCCGGCTGATCCGAACCAGTTGTTTGGGATCCGTAAAAACCAAATCCGCCCGTTTATAACTGGTCGCCCGCCGGGCAAAACCCAGTGTCAGCACATCTCCATCCATCCCGATATTGGCCTGACGATTAACATATTCGATCAGCTCCCGCTTGGCCGATGCCTTTGCTTCGGCAAATTGTTCCTGGGGAATGCTGACCGCATAGCGCAGGCTGAAATTATCCTCACGCCAACCCGGGACATGCCGGTCATATAAATCCGCCAATTGCGGGCAAACCCATCTGGCGGCATGGACCCCATTGGTGATTGAATCGATGACATAAGACGCAAACATGTGCTGCGAAACCTCGCCGTGTTTTTTGGCTACACCATTGACGTAATGGCTCAGATTCAGTGCCAGATAGGTCATATTGAGCTTGTCATCACAACAAAAGATGTCCGGATTCTGCATGGCCTGATGCCGGCCCAGAACTCTATTTACCAGTTCCATCGGAAATTTATCGTGTCCCGCCGCCACTGGCGTATGAGTTGTAAAGACGCATTTCTCACGCACTGCAATGATATCTTCTTCCGTCACATCCGACCGTTTGGCCGCACGAAGCTGTTCATCCAGCAATTCGAGCGTTAAAAGGCTGGCATGGCCTTCATTCATGTGAAACCGCTCTATCTCGGTGTGGCCCAGAGCACGCAGCATTCGGACCCCTCCAATCCCCAGCACAATTTCCTGACTCAGGCGATACCCCTGATCTCCACCATGCCCATACAGATAATCCGTTAAGGCTCGGTCTTCTGGAGTATTTTCCACAAGGTCCGTGTCCAGAAAATAAATGGGAACTTTGTATCCGGAAATACCATGCACCTCATACTTCCACGCCCGGATATGCACGGTCCGTCCTGCAATGGTCACTTCCACGCGGCTGGGCTGTTCTTTGGCGTAATACTCCACCACCCATTCAGACGGCTCTTCTGTCTGCCATCCATCCGGCCCGAGCTTCTGGAAAAAATACCCCTTGCGATGCAGCAGCGTCACCGCAACCATCGGCACCTTCATATCCGCCGCCGACAGGATGGTATCTCCCGCCAAAATCCCAAGGCCTCCACTGTATGTCGGCATGCCCTCTTCAATTCCGATTTCCATCGAGAAATAAGCAACTTTACGTTCATTTTCCATCGTGTCATCCCTTCCCTGAATCGGAGTTTATGTTTGTGAGCCCATCATACGTCCGGACAACCTGACAATCCAGCAAAAATCTCTTAAAAACGAGAGACTTACTCCCTCAAAAATTAAGTAAATTCTTAACTTGTCACAGCCGGTTATTCCGGATATAATGATTATAATGAGTATTGAATGGAATCTGTAGTTTTTTTAGGGAGAATGAATTATGCAGGAAAAAATTGGACAGGCGGCAGGCGCCGTATGGCAATATTTAGCCCAAAGCCAGGAACCGGTAAGTTTAGCTACGTTAGCGAAGAAAGCGGATTTAAATTCACAGACAGCCGCCATGGCCATTGGCTGGCTTGCCCGTGAAAACAAGCTGGTGTTCCAGGAAAAAGGAAAAACTATTCTTGTAAGTCTTGCTTCCGCTTGTACTTGCTAAAATTCATCTGAAATATATTTGCGTTTTAAGTAGATTTCAGATATAATTCGGCCCAATCTTTACATACAACGCTGAATCCCAGCGTTCAACAAATTAATTTGCCGGATTTAAATTGACAATTAGGCCGCAAAGCGATTATGCTTTTCGGCCTTTATTTTTTGTAATTAAAGAAGTTATATGATTTCGGGAAAATTTATGTCAGTACAGCAGCATATTCGTAACGTGGCGATTATCGCACACGTTGACCATGGCAAGACAACGCTGGTGGACCAGCTTTTATATCAGTCCGGCATGTTCCGTGACGCCGAACTGGATAAACTGGCCGGAGGGCAGCATGGTCTGATTATGGACTCCAATCCCCTCGAACGGGAACGGGGCATCACGATTCTTTCCAAGAATTGTGCCATCAACTACACTGACCCCGACGGGGAAGAATACAAAATCAACCTGATTGACACCCCCGGCCACGCTGATTTCGGCGGTGAAGTCGAACGCGTGCTCAAGCTGGCTGATGGGGTCCTGCTGCTGGTCGATGCCTTTGACGGCCCGATGCCTCAGACACGATTTGTCTTATCCAAGGCCCTGTCGCATGGCTTGAAGCCGATTGTGGTCATCAACAAGGCCGACCGCCCTGACGCACGTCCCAACGATGCCGTCAATGAGGTCTTCGATTTATTCGTTTCACTGAATGCCAATGATAACGCCCTTGATTTCCCTGTTATCTTCTCCTCCGGCAAACACGGATGGGCCACGCTGGATCTGGCCAAACCCAACAATAATATGCAGCCCATCTTTGACGCAATTATTGACCAGATTCCCGCTCCGAAAGCTGATCCTGACGCACCTCTTCAGATGCTGGTCAACACGCTGGATTATTCCGACTATGTCGGCAGAATCGCCATCGGACGAATTTTTGCAGGCACCGTCCATCAGGCGGATACCATCACCGTCATCGACAATAACGGCACACATACCCAGCAGAAAATTATCCAGCTCTATGAATTCGACGGTCTGGGTAAAAAACAGGCCGTCAGTTGTGAAGCCGGTGATATCTGTGCTATTGCCGGACTGGACCCCATCGACATCGGCAATACGATAGCCTGTGCCGACAAACCTGCAGCCCTGCCGGTCATTGCTGTCGATGAGCCGACAATGAACATGGTCTTCCGCGTCAATGACGGCCCGCTTGCCGGCCGCGACGGCAAATACGTCACCAGCCGTCACGTCAAAGATCGTCTCGACAAGGAACTCAAGGTGAATGTGGCACTGCGTGTGGACATGGGCCAGACTGCCGATGAGTTTCTCGTCTCCGGACGCGGACTGCTGCATCTGGGGATTCTTCTGGAAACCATGCGTCGTGAAGGCTATGAGCTGACCGTAGGCAAGCCCCAGGTAATTGTCCGCATCATTGACGGCCTGCGTCATGAACCCATTGAGCGGCTGGTTGTGGACTGTCCCATCGACTGTCAGAGCGCGGTCATGTGCCTGCTGGGCGATCGCCGCAGCGAACTGATCAGCGTGGATGCCAAAGCCGGTGCCGACAACTACATTCACATGGAATTCAATATTCCCTCGCGCGGACTATTCGGTCTGCACGCCCGGCTGCTGACCGCAACCCAGGGACGCGCAATCCTGCATCATAACTTCGAAAGCTACGAACCGATGCGAGGTTCCATCCCCCAGCGCCAGGCCGGCGTCATGATCGCCACCGAACCGGGCATCGTCACGGCATACGCCCTCGATGCTCTTTTCGACCGGGGAACCTTCTTCGTCGAGCCCGGCGACCAGGTCTATGAAGGTCAGATCGTCGGCGAACACTGCAAAGACAATGATATCCCGGTCAATGCCGTCAAGGCCAAACAGTTGACCAACATGCGTGCAGCGGGCAAAGATGATAACGCCCGCGTGAAGCCGCCCCGTCGTCTGAGCCTCGAGCAGACCCTTGAATATATCCAGGAAGATGAACTGGTGGAAATCACCCCCAAAACCATTCGCATGAGAAAACGTCTGCTCAAAGAAGCAGACCGCAAACGCGATGCAAGAAAAAAGCAGGACTAAATGCCTGCTTGGGTGCAGCTTGATACAGAATTCAATCCCTTCAGGGCCGGGCATGATTGTCCGGCCCTTTCTGTTTCGGGATATTACATGGCTTCGTCAATCGCCGCAGTCAGTACCGACTTCTGAGTCAGCCCAACCCATTTCTTGACCATCTGGCCATCCTTGAACAGGATAATTGTCGGGATAGCACTGATGCCGAATTGAATCGCAGCCTGCCGCTGGTCATCGGTATTCATCTTGCATACCACGGCCTTGCCCGCATATTCATTGGCAATCTGTTCAATGACCGGGGTCAGCATCTTGCACGGCCCGCACCACGGCGCCCAGAAATCCACCAGCACCGGCATGTCGCCATTAATCGTCGCATCAAATGTATCATCAGTCAGCTCAATTACATTGCCCGCCATAGAGCATCCTTTCTTTCGCTAAAGTTCATGTCCATTTTCCGACCGCATTGTAACGGCCTACTGTTTGTCTGTCAAACTCGTTTTCACCCCCTCGCTTCTTTTGACAGTCTGGGCAGGATGTCACAACATAGCCTAAATAATATTTGGCATTTAATAAACCATATCTAATTATCACAAAAGAACTTACAGCAAGCAAATCCTTTTCTTTTGCGCCCTTTTTTGACAAACTCATATTGATAATCTATACTTTAAATGTTGCCGGTGCAATATATGGCGATTAATGCCTAACCGAACGATACCTAGGACCGTTCACAAACGGCACAACGGGCAACAGGGAGTGCGGCCCACAACCTATTGATGCGTAAAAGCGCTTGCCTCCCTACCAAAAAGCATACGGCCTGTCGCGAGCCAGCCTCGCCCAGGCCGTTTTTGTATCTATACCTCCAGCTTACTCTTGACCTTGTCTCCAGATATGACAACTACATGAAATACAAACGTCTGACAATCCGGCAGATTTATTGTTGTCCCGAATAAAGATTTACAACATCAATAACAAGTGAGTGTTCATTTAAATCTTTTGGATTATACTTTTCAATCTTTTTGTAGTCGCAGAGCACATATAAATCACTGGAATCAGGGGCGAATGCTATAATACGCATCTTTCCCGTCATATCTTTTTGACTTTTAATCACCCCCTGAAAATCAATCACACGGATGCTTTTGCCTTGTCGGAAGGCAATGTATGAGGTATTCGCGAAGAGTTCCTGGATACTTTCATCGGCACTATAAATCAAATCTTTATCATAATAGATTTGATTGCCTGCACTATAAACGAGCTTATTGTTGACAATGCCGCCAGAATGTCCTTTTGCTTGGACAGCTCTGAATTCCTTCTGCTCAACCAACCCGGACTGTAATATTGTGCTCTTAAATATACATGCGTCAGTCCTGCTGTAAAGCACACCTTCTTCGCTCCACAAAAGCCTATCTATACCCGATATATTATGCCTTGTCAGTTGATTTTTATCAGGATCCAGCAGCACCAATTGGTCTTCATATATTCCTGATAATATTCGACCATCCAATCGCCATCGGAGGTTTGTTATCCCCTGGAATCTTGAAGAATAAAAACTGCGTGAGTAAATTTGCCTGGCAACACCATCCGATGCTATTGTGAATCCTTTCAGGCAGGGTGTTTCACAGGAATAAAAATAAGAGTCGGTGAACACAAATAATTCATGAGAAGCCCTGCAGGGACGCCACGCCATGGAATAAACTTCACCATTAAATAGAACTCCCGCCGTATTGGGGACTGGAGATAATTTTTTGTTTTTCTCTTGAGTATCGAAAATATACACACTGGCTGTCTCATCCGGCAAAGGCAGAGATAATTGTCGGGGCCCGATGACAATCGCAAGATACCGTTCGTCAGGACTGATGGCAGCATAAGGCCCTATGGAATATTGTATGGGTTCTTCTCCTGTTAAATCACGATCATCAGTCTCATATTTCGCACCTGCCCAGTAGATGTTGATAGTATCCAGATTTTTTATGAAAAGGTAAGGCAAAAACAGGTCCTTGGAATCCTGATCCAAAGGATTACCATTCAAATTGACTGTTTCGATTTTTTCAAGATAGGTAACGCTTGTTATATCTGTGATCCTGTTATTTTGCAGGCCCAGCCGCCGTAGTTCCTTCAAGCTGGATAGAGACGAAATATCTTCCAGTGAATTATCTCCAAGTTCAAGCATCTCAAGGTTCACAAGCTGCTGCAATGGTGTGATATCTTCTATTTTATTGCTGCTAAGCCCAAGGTATTTCAACTTATGCATTTTAGATAAAGCTCCAATACCAGCTATTTCGTTCCTGCCAAGCTGCAGGGCTTCGATTTCATAATACTCGCTGAGGGAACTTATATCCTGTATCCGATTTGCAAAACAAGACAGTATTTTCAATTGATACAATTTTGCCAGCACAGAAATATCTCGGATCCTGTTGTTGTCCAGTGACAGCCTCCGGAGATTCGGCAGGTTTTTCAATGGGCCAAGCTGTATTATATCATTATCCGACAGATCAAGCCATTCAAGAGAAACCATATCTTTCAGAAAGGATAAATCAGCAACTGCATTTCTGCATGCCCTGAGAATCTTTAAGCTTTTAAGATTTGCCAGAACGTGAACGTCGTCTATTCCGCAACCGCTAATATTCAGGTCGACAAGGCGTGTCAAGTTCTTCAGCGGCTCCAAACTGCTGATACTGTTATTTTCAATATTCAGCTCTTTGAGATTACAGGCACTTTCCAGGCCATTCAAACTCGTTACAGTTCCTCGAGGGACTTCAAGCGCCACAAGCTCCAGCATGTCTTTGGCATTGGGATCTTTTATCTTCAGTGTCTGTTCAATGATGGATTTTAAATGCGAATCATCGAATTTTACACCACCGGAGACACCAAATACAAAATAGGATAGAAACCAGCAAAACGAAACAACCAGACACCATTGACTTGACAGCCGCATATATCCTCCTTTTTAAAAAAAACGGGGCAGCAGAACTGCTGCACAATCCCACTGCCCCTGCAAAGTGCATTATTCCACCGGCGATGGTGCGATCTCGACCACCTCATAATGATGTTCGCCGCTGGGATTCTTGACCACCGCCTTCTCATTGACCGCAAGCCCGTGGATTGCGTCGCCCACGGGGGAAAGAATCGAAATACTGCCGTTGTCAATATCCGCATCGTGCGGGCCCAGCAATTGATAGGTCATCTTCTGCTGGGTTTTGAGATTCAGCAGGGTCACGACCGTACCAAACACCGCCCGGTCGCACGCCACTTTGGTACAGTCCACGATTTCCGAACGGTTTAACTGTGCCCGGATTTGGCCCATCCGCCCTTCGAGAAAACCGAGTTGCTGACGGCCGTAAATATATTCGCCGTTTTCTTTGAGGTCGCCCTGTTCACGGGCCTCACCGACCCTTTTCCTGACTTCAACCGCTTCTTTTTCGAGTTGGGCGAGTTCCTCCTTGAGTTTATTGTATCCTGTCTTTGAAATTGGCACAAGATCAAGCATTCTGACATACTCCACAAATCAAATCATCTATTTCCAGAATTATTTTATCTCCATGCCCAGCTACGCTGCCGGGCTGCGTTTTGTTTGTTAAGCAATCTGTTTGACCGAGATAATCTCAATGGCTGTCGTCGGCACATCATCATAATAGCCCTTGGAGCCGGTCTTGACCGCGGCGATCTTATCGACCACATCCATCCCCTCGGTTACCTTGCCAAAGACCGCATAGCCAATCCGGTCCGGTGTCGGCCCGGTGTAATCCAGAAAGGTATTGTCCGCATGATTGATAAAAAACTGGCTGGTGGCACTGTCCGGATCGGCGGTCCGTGCCATGGCAATTGTACCCCGTTTGTTCTTAAGCCCATTGGAGGCTTCGTTGACAATCGGATCATTGCCCGGCTTGGACTGCATCTTGGCCGTCAGGCCGCCGCCCTGAATCATAAAGCCCTTAATCACACGGTGAAAAATCGTTCCGTCGTAATAGCCATCACTGACATACTCCAGAAAATTCTTCACGCTGACCGGAGCTGCGACGGCATCCAGTTCCAGGGCGATATCCCCCAGCGTCGTCTGTATCTTTACTTTCGGATTACTCATGTTAGTCCTTTCAGTCCTGACCTGATTGTTTATTGCGACGGTTCAAGGCCGCACACAGATTCTTATAATAATCGACCTTTTCCGGCCCTAATAGCAGTATCGGAAAAGCCGACTTGTTATGATACAACGGTTCGTCCAAATCCACAACCCCCTGGCACAATTGGCCGTCGGGGGTCCCCGGAATCGGCGAAAAATCGCTAAGCATCACCCGGATTCCCAGCGAACTGGCAAATCGCATCGATTCCTCAATTCCCTGCAAATCCGCCAGCGGATGGCCCAGGATTTCATAGGCCGTGATGGCACCCGCCGGCACCCCTGCCGACCGCAGCGCCTCGACGGCACCCGCCAAATCTTCACCCGCCACCTTCGCCCCGGTCTGGCGCTGGAACTCGACACTGACGCTCTCGTAGCCAAGGTAAAACGACTTCATCCCCGCCGCGACCAGCCGTCGGGCCGTTTCCGGAGTCATCAGCCGGGCATGCATCGCGTTGGGCGAATGCAACGCCACGTCACCACCGGCCCGCTGGACATAGTCCAGAAACGGATATAGCACATCCTGGGGCCGATAAAGCAAGGCATCATCATAAAACGCCAGATGCCGCACTCCCGCCCGCCGGGCCGATTCAAAATCCACAATCACCTCGTTCAGACCGCGCGGCCGAAACCCACCGCCAGCCACCGGCACATAACAGTACGAACACTGATACGGGCATCCTCGCGTCAGCGTAATCGCTCCCGTCACCGGCTCAGGATAGAGTTCCCATGCCGCTGCCGTCACCCCCTCCGGCCGGCCCAGCCCCAGCCACTCCCACATCGGCCCCAAATCCTGGCCCGACGCCACCCAGTCCGCCCCCAGCCCCATCGCATGTTCCCGGCAGGCCGTCGCATAAAAGCCGCCTAGTACAATTCGCCCGCCCGGACAGTACCGCCGGACCGCCTGGATCACTTCCTTGACACCCAAATACCAGTAGGTCATCACCGTCTGGACAAAGATAAAGTCAAACGGCCCCGCCTCCCGCAAATATCGCTCAAAATCCTCCTGCGGCAATCCAAACCGCCGGTAATACCGCCGGATCGGCTTGAACACCTCCGGCTTGGCCACTCGCTGCTCCAGAAACTTGCCCCGACCCCAGGCATCATCCTGCTGCCCTTTGCCTCGTGCCAGCGGATGCCGTCGGTCCAGAAAGTCGTATAATGACAACTCCGCCCGCCCCCGCAGCATCCCCGCCACCGTCAGCAGACCCAGCGGACGCAGCCAGAAATCATACGCCGCGAAGTCATAAATCGGCGGATTCACAAATAGACATTTTGCTTTGCTATTCTGCATCGGCCTGCGTCACCTTCACTGTGCGCATAAAAAATCCGGACAGGAGGGTGGGCTTCCACGCCTTCTGTCCGGCCGTAGTCTATGAGATCAAAACGCTTACGCGGGATTCGAACTGAAGATCCGTGCCATCCGCTCTGATTTTTTCCGTCTCCGACGGCCTTTTTCGGAGGGTTTTTCATAATACCCATTCCGCTTGATGTCACGAATCAGACCTTCTTTTTCGCACATCTTCTTGAACCGCTTGATCATCTGCTGAACGGATTCACCAGTACGGGACTTCACTTTAATCATATAACGTTCGACCTTCCCTTTGCTATCGCGTAAACAATACTTAACTTATCTTCAATCTGACTGAGAACATACAATTCTATGTTTTTTAAACCCGGATGCAAGTAAATTTTTCGGCTTTTTGGC